>JBNKYL010000129.1:0-6549 GCA_050300875.1 Paracoccaceae bacterium | reverse complement strand
CGCGATCCCGCCCGCACGCCAGCGCCTTTTGCGCGCGGATGCGCTGGACTTGTCTGGCGGTCCCGGCTAGCGGGGGCGCATGGCTGGACAACCCTTGCTGCAACTCAATGACGTGCTGCTGACCTTTGGCGGCGACCCGCTGCTGGACGGGGTGGATGCGGTTGTGCAGGCGGGCGACCGGCTGGCGCTGGTGGGGCGCAACGGGTCGGGCAAATCGACGATGATGAAGCTGATGGCGGGCCGGATCGACCCGGATCGCGGCGCGGTGACGCGGGCGGCAGGTGTAAGCGTCGGCTATCTGGAACAGGACCCCGATTTCACCGGTTTCGCGACGCTGGGCGATTTCGCCATTGCCGGTTTGGGCGAGGCGGATCGGTACCGCGTGGAACGCGCGGGCGAGGGGCTGAAACTGAACCTTGACGCCAGCCCCGATGCGGCGTCAGGCGGTGAACGGCGGCGTGCCGCACTGGCACGGCTGCTGGCCGAAGAAGCCGACCTGATGCTGCTGGACGAACCCACCAACCACCTGGATATCGAGGCGATCGTCTGGCTGGAAGGCCAGCTTGCCGCCAGCCGGTCGGCAATGGTGCTGATTAGCCATGACCGCCGGTTCCTGACCCGGCTGGCGCGCGGTGTCCTGTGGCTGGATCGCGGCGTGCTGCGGCGGTCCGATCGCGGGTTCGACCGGTTCGAGGATTGGCGTGACGACATCTGGGCGCAGGAGGATCTGGCGCGTCACAAGCTGGACCGCAAGATCAAGGCCGAAGCCCGCTGGGCCGTCGAAGGCATTTCCGCCCGGCGCAAGCGCAATATGGGCCGCGTCCGCGCGCTGGGCGATCTGCGCCAGGAACGTGCCGATATGATCCGCCGCATGGGCACGGCGGGGCTGGCGCTGGAGGCCGGGCAGGCGTCGGGCAAGCGGGTGATCACGGCGGACGGGATATCCAAATCCTATGACGGCCGCCCGGTGATCCGAGATTTTTCCATCGAGATCGCGCGCGGCGACCGGGTGGCGATCGTCGGGCCAAACGGGGTGGGCAAGACCACCTTGATCCGGTTGCTGACGGGCCAGGAGGCCCCGGATACCGGCCATGTGAAGCTGGGCACCAATCTGGAGATTGCGGTTCTGGACCAGAACCGGTCCGCCTTGAAGCCCGACCTGTCGCTATGGGAAAACCTGACCAACGACCCGGATATGGCCGTGTCAGGCAAATCCGATCAGGTGATGGTGCGGGGCACGCCGCGGCACGTGGTGGGGTATCTCAAGGATTTCCTGTTTGACGAAGAACAGGTGCGCGCGCCGGTCCGGTCGCTATCAGGTGGTGAAAAGGCGCGGCTGTTGCTGGCGCGGATCATGGCGCGGCAATCGAACCTGCTGGTTCTGGACGAACCCACGAACGATCTGGACGTCGAAACGCTGGATCTTTTGCAGGATGTGCTGGGCGATTATCCGGGCACCGTGCTGCTGGTCAGCCACGACCGTGATTTCATCGACCGGGTGGCGACGATGACCGTGGGGTTCGAAGGGGCCGGGCGAGCGGTGCTCTACGCGGGCGGCTGGTCGGACATGGTGGCGCAGCGCGGTGACGTGGCGGTGCCGGGGAAGGTGGTGGCGAAGGCCAGCAAAGCTCCGGTGCAGCCAGAAAAACCGAAGGCGAAGGCTGCGGGGCTGAGTTTTACCGAAAAGCACCGGCTGGAAGAATTGCCGGGGCTGATCGAACGGCTGGAAGCCGAGATCGGAAAGCTCGAAGGGCTGCTGGCCGACCCCGAGCTTTACGCTCGCGAGCCGGTGAAATTCGCCAAGGCGAGCGAAGCCATGACCGAACGGCAGGCCAAGCTGGCCGCTGCCGAAGAGGAATGGCTGCTGTTGGCCGAAAAGGCCGAGCAGACCTAGAGCCGGATCGGAAACTTGGCGCGGATGGCCCGGTCGATCACCGGGTCCAGCGCGGCGGGGGTCGGGCCGGACAAGATCGCTTCTTTCTTCGCGCGGGCTTTGGCGATCAGGTCGGGCTGGCCGTTGGCTTCCCATTCCTTGGGCGAGGTGCGGTCGCCCATCGCCGGATAGACAAAGTCGCGTTGCATCCGGGACAGCGTGTCATCTTCGCCCAGGTAATGACCCGGCCCCCCCAGGCAAACGCGTTCCATCACGTCCAGCGCCAGGGTTTCGTCCGTCACCTCGATCCCGCGCACGCAGCGCAGGGATTGGCCGATGATATCGTCGCCCAGGATCAGGCTTTCGTGACAGAACCCCAAAAGCGACGCATGCATGCCGGCGGCTTCATAGACAAGGTTCAGCCCCGACAGCCCGGCCATGACGTTGGAACACATCATTTCCCAACCGGCCTGCATATCCGGCAGCTTGCTGTCCGAATAGCCCGCCGCCGCGCCGCCGGGCAGGCCGTAAAACGCATGCATCTGGGCGCATCCTGCCGACAACAGCGCCTGTTCGCCCGACCCGCCCGACATTGCGCCGGTGCGCAGGTCGACGACGAAGGGCCAGGTGCCGAAAATCGCCGGGTGGCCGGGTTTGATCGCGTTGACATAGACGATGCCCGCCAGGCATTCAGCCACCGCCTGCACGATGGCACCCGCGATGGTGGCAGGGGCCGTGGCGCAGGCCATACCGGCGGACAATAGCAGCACGGGCATGCCGCCGTGGATGCAGTTTTCCATCACCCGGCAGGCGTCGGTGGCAAATTTCATCGGCGGCACGACGAAGCAGTTCGAATTGCTGACGAAGGGCCGCGCGCGCCACTGGTCTTCGCCGCCCGCGATCATCGCCAGCATGTCGATGGTGGGGGCCACGGCATCGGGTTCGGCAAAGGATGTGCCGACATGTTTGGCGGTTCCGGCCACGCAGGCATAGGCAGTGTTCAGGTCCAGCTCGAACGGGTCCGGCAGGTCGCGGGCGACCATCGGGCGTTGCAGGAAGTGGATATTGTCCAGTTGTTCGGCCAGCCGCGCGGCGTCGTGCAGATCGGCCAGCGTGCTTTCGGCATAGTCGCCAGTGACCGCATCGACCAGATGCACGGCGGCCCCGGCGGTGCCGTAGTGGACCCGGCCGGGCATGAGGTGCAAGTCGTGGGCAGGGTTGCGGGCGTGAAGCGTGATGTTGCGGGCGGCCTTGGCAAGCATGTCTTCCACCAGGCCGCGCGGAAAGCGCAGGCGACCGTCATCGCCCAGGATCGCGCCCGCCTTGGTCATCACGTCGATGCCCGATTGCGGGGCGTCGGCCAGGCCGATGGTTTCCAGCGCCTGCAGGGCGGCGTGATGGATGCGTTCGACATCGGCATCGGTCAGTGGGCGGTACTGACCGCCGGTCAGCCCGGCGCGGACAGGGCGGATGTCGTGGGACAGGGGGGCAGCGCGGTTGGAGTGTTTGGCGGCACGGCCACCGGAACGTCTGGTCATTTGGGTCGTCCTGGAAAAGTGGGAAAGCGCGTCGGATCAGGTCCGACCGGGACGACCCCGCGCGGCACGGCCGCGATCCGCACCGATGGTGCGGCTGACCAAGGCGATTTTCCAGAACATGGATGCCAAGCGCGTTCCTCCCGAACCCCTGTTTGCCGGGAATCGGCGGTGCACGCTTGGCGGTTTGCGTCAGAATGTCGTTTTCTGGCCTGTCAGGTCGGCCAATACGCGGGCGACTTCCATCACGTCATCGTGGGTGCAATCGAATTGCCCGGCGGCAAACCGGATGACATAGCGGCCCCGATGGCGGGTCTGGGTCAGGTAGATGCGGCCATCGTCGTTGATGCGGTTGAGCAGGGCTTCGGTTTCAGCCTCAGTCCGGTAGGTGAAGGAAAACAGCGACAACATGGGCGCGGTTTCTATTTTGAAACCGTCCATCCCGGCAATGATATCAGCAAGTTCTGCGGCCCAGTTGACGTGATTTCGAATGCGGTTTCGCAGGTCTTCCAGCCCGTGCATGCGCAGCAGGAACCACAGTTTCAGCGCGCGGAAGCGGCGGCCCAGCGGCACAGTCCAATCGTTGAAATCGGTGATTTCGCCTTCGGCAGCGGTCAGCAGGTAGTCGGGTTTCAGCCCCAGGGTGCGGACCTGATCGGCGGGCCGGGCGATGAACTGGATCGAACAATCGAACTGCGCGCCCAGCCATTTATGCGGATTGAAGACAATTGAATCCGCCTCATCAACACCGTCCCATAGTGCCCTGTATTCAGGGCAAATCATGGCAGACCCGGCCCAGGCGGCGTCGACATGGGTGGGCAGGTCATGTGCCTTGGCCACGGCCATCAGCGGTGCCAGCCGATCGGTGCCGCCCACGGATGTGCCGCCCACGGACAGCACGATACCCGCAGGCCTGTGGCCCGCTGCCAGATCGGCGCGGATGGCGGCGTCCAGTGCGTCGGACGTCATCGACAGGTCGTCACCCGTTTCCAGCCGCACGAGGTTGTCCTGCCCGATCCCGGCGATGCGCACGGCCTTGTCGATGGAGCTGTGGGTCTGGTCCGAACAATAGATGCGTAGGCGCGGCACGGCAGACAGACCAGCCTGATTGCCCTTCCAGTCCAATGCTTTCTCGCGCATTGTTAAGATCGCGGACAGTGTTGCGGTGGTGGCGCTGTCGTGGATGACTCCGCGAAAGCGATCCGGCAGGCCAAGCGCCTGACGCATCCAGTCCACCATGACGATTTCCATTTCCGTCGCCGCAGGGCTTGTTTGCCACAACATGCATTGCGCGGCGATGCCGTTTGCCAACTGTTCGGCCAGCATGGATGCCGGGGCGGCGTTGGCGGGAAAATAGGCAAAGAATCGGGGATGCTGCCAATGGGTCATGGCACCGGGCACGATGGTGTCGAAATCGGCCAGAACCTCGGCGGGGTCGACCGGGGTTTCGGGCGGTGATGCGGGCAACTGACCAGTGGTCAGCCCCGGTGTCAGGGGCGCGCGCACGGGACGGTCGCGCAGGGTGGCGTGGTAGTTTGTGATCCAGTCGGCGGCCCATTTGGACCACTGGTTCAGTTCGTTATGATTCATGGTTGACCGCCGGTCAGCAGCGCATCGACCTTCGAACCGGCAATGCCGCGTCCGAGGGACGAAAAGTCACCGGCGCCTAACATCGCCTCGGCGGCATCGAAGATCGCCCGGTGCGTGACACGGGCCAGCGCCGAGCCCAGCGAAATGCGCGCAACGCCCATCACGGCATATTGCGTGCGGGTCAGGCGGGTATAGGTCGGGCCGGCGGCCAGCGCATTGACCGGCTTTTTCGTGGCCTTGCAGATGCGCACAAGATCGTCAGTCGTTGGCGGCAACGGCACGTAAAGGCAGTCGGCCCCGGCCTCGTCAAAGGCGCGGATGCGCGCCAGTGCCTCTTCAGTGTCATAGGTCCCGTTCATCACGCCATCGGCGCGCGCGACCAGTACGAAGTCGTCGGGCAGGGCGCGGGCGGCGGCGGCGGCGGCGCGGATGCGTTCGACGGCCAGTTCGAAATCATAGGCGCCCGTGCCGGGCAGGGCGGTATCTTCGATGGAAATGCCCGCCAGACCGGCCTCGGCGGCCAGACGCACGGTTTCGGCGACAGTGTCCGGGGCCTCGCCAAAGCCGTTTTCGAAATCCCCGGACACCGGCACGTTCACAGCCGCGACCAGATCGGCGGCATGGGCCAGCGCCTCGTCCCGCGTGACATGGCCCATGTCTGGTTTGCCCAATGTGAAGGCGTGCGCCGCAGAGGAGGTGCCAATCGCCTCGGCCCCAAGCGCGGCCAGCATCTTGGCTGACCCGATATCCCAGGCATTGGCCAGAATGAAAGGGTCACCGGGGTGGTGCAGGGCGCGAAAACGGGTGCCGATATCGGTCATGGGGTGATCTCCTGTGCGAAATCCAAAAGGGTTTGGAAGGCGGGTTCAAAGTCTTCATCCGGCACGGTCATGGCGACACGGATATGGCCCGCCGCCTGCCGCCCGAAACTTTCACCGGGCATGACGGCAATGGCGTGTCGGTCCAGAAGCCGATCGGCAAAGGCATCGCCTGTCAGCCCGGTCGCGCGGATGTCGAGCATGACATACATGGTTGCGTCCGACGGGACAGCCCGGATGCGGTTTTGATCGGCCAATAACCGCTGCACGATGGCCTGGCGGCGGCGAAAGGGGGCGGCAATCTGCGCCTCGAATTCGGGGCCAAGGGTCAGGGCGTAATGCGCGGCATCCTGGATGAAATCCGGCACCCCATAGGTGGTGTTGGTGCCCAGGTCGATCAGGTGAGCGATCATCTGGGGCGGCCCGATAACCCAGCCGATGCGGCTGCCGGTCATGGCGAAAGCCTTGGACATGGACCCGACAACCAGCGTGCGGTCGGCCATGCCGGGCAGGGCACGCGGGCTGAGGTGCCGGCCCTGCCAGATCTGGCTGTCGTAGACCTCGTCCGAGATCAGCCAGAGGTCGTGTTCCTGCGCGACATCGGCGATTTCGGCCATGGTTTCACGGCCATAGACCGCGCCGGTGGGGTTGTTGGGGGAATTGATCAGCAGTGACCGCGCGCCGGGTGCCTTTGCGGCGATAGCGGCGCCGCGCGGCTGAAACCCGTCTTCGG
>JBNKYL010000128.1:0-16006 GCA_050300875.1 Paracoccaceae bacterium | reverse complement strand
CGAGCTGGGCAGCGACGCGGCCGCCGAGGCCCAGCTGCTCGAGGCGCTGCAGACCGCGCAGCTCGAGGCGGTAGGCAAGGTGCCCTTCGGCGCGCTGGTCAACACCGACCCCACCCAGTTGGCCTACAGCGAGATCGAGGCCGACATGGCGGCTGGTTTCCGCATGAACCGGCTTTTGCAGGGCGATGTCGGATCGGGCAAGACCTTGGTTGCGATGCTTGCGCTGTTGATCGCGGTCGAGGCCGGCGGGCAGGGTGCGATGATGGCGCCCACGGAAATCCTGGCGCGGCAGCACCTGGAAAGCCTGGCACCGCTGGCCGAGGCGGCAGGCATACGGTTGGATATTCTGACCGGGCGCGACAAGGGCGCCGAACGTGCCGCGAAATTGGCAGATCTGGCAGCGGGGCGGATCGATGTGATGGTGGGCACGCATGCGCTGTTTCAGGCGGATGTTGCCTTCCATGACCTGCGACTGGCGGTTGTCGATGAACAACACCGTTTCGGTGTGGCGCAACGCATGGAGTTTGGCGCCAAGGGGCAGGCATCGGATGTGCTGGTGATGACTGCGACACCGATCCCGCGATCACTGGCGCTGGCGCAATATGGCGACATGGATGTGTCGGTGCTGGATGAAAAACCGCCCGGACGCAAACCCGTGACGACGGCCCTGGTGTCGCAGGGACGGCTGGATGAGGTCGTGTCGCATCTGCGCGACGCCATCGCGAAGGGACGGCAGGCCTATTGGGTCTGTCCCTTGGTCGGCGAAAGTGAGGTCAGCGACCTGACCGCCGCGGAGGAACGGTTCAAGTTCCTGCGGGCCGCGTTGGGGGATCAGCATGTCGGGCTGGTCCATGGCCAGATGCCGCCTGCCGAAAAAGACGAAGCAATGCTGCGTTTCGTGAACGGTGATCTTGCTGTTCTGGTGGCGACAACGGTGATCGAGGTCGGGGTGAACGTTCCGAATGCGACGATCATGGTGGTCGAACGCGCCGAACACTTCGGACTGGCGCAATTGCACCAGCTTCGCGGCCGTGTCGGGCGGGGCAGCGAGGCGTCGACCTGCCTGCTGCTGTATCGGCCACCATTGACGGAAGGCGGACGACGGAGGCTTGAGATCTTGCGTGAAACCGAAGACGGGTTTCGCATTGCAGAGGAAGACCTGGCGATGCGCGGGGCCGGTGACCTGATCGGCACGGCGCAGGCTGGGTTGCCACGGTTCCGCGTGGCCGATCCGGAAACCCAAGTCGGGCTGATGCAGATGGCCCAGTCGGATGCGCGGAAATTGCTGAACGACGATCCAACGCTGCAAAGCAAACGCGGGCAGGCCGCGCGGATGCTGCTTTGGTTGACGGGGCAGGACAAGGCGATTGGTCTGATCAAGGTCGGCTAGGGAAGATATCCTAGTCAATTCAAGGTGTTCCTAAAATGTTCTCCGGTGTTCTCTAAAAGTTCTTTACAATCGGTAATCGATATGAGAACAAATGAGCAACAAAACGAGGAGCAGGGAAGCCATGATCAGTGAAATCCGAAACGCGACGAAGCGGTCCATGCCATATCTGGCGGGCGACGTTCTTGGCGCCACGGCTCTGGTTGCCATGTTCCTGACGGCCCTGCATTCGGCCTCGTTTTTCTGACCTGCCTCTGGTCTGCCCGGTGGGGTTTCGCGCCTTCGTCCCCAATCGCCTGCGCGTCCCTTGATATTGCCTGCCCATGCGACCGGTTCCCTCATCCCGGTGCCCTGGGTTTCGAAAGCAGACCTGACTTGGCCGCCATGTCCCGCCCGGATATGGCGGCCTTTTCTTTGGGTCAGACCTTGTAGGCCAGGCGCAAACCACCCCAATGGCGGCCATTGACCCAGATCGGGGCTGACACATCCTTCATCATGGCGAACTGCCCACCGCCCATATCTCGACGATAGGTCTGCAACAGGAAGGGGGCCTTGTGTTGGCCTGCCTTCAGGCCGACGCGATCATCGAAGATCCGGCGGTTCCGGCAATTTGCGGTGTTCCAGATTGGATCACGCCCCTGCGGTTGAGAAAACTTCAGATTGTGGGTTGGCAGGTATCCGTTGACATCGACGGCTGCGCAAAAGACCACCCGCGGATCGAGTTTTAGCGCCTCTTCCTGAATGGGGGGCAGAAGCTTGTCGGTCAACAAGGTGAAATCTGTCATGACCTGCTGCGGGTTCGTGCCAGGTATGGGCTTGTATGCCTGGTCGAAAAGCTTGGCTTCGGTAATGTCGCCGCTGCTTGTCGCCTTTTCGAACAGGTTACCTATGGCATGTGCATCTGCCATGACTCGGTCCACAAAGGGGCCATCGTCCAGTGCGCCGCCCAGTTCGATGGACTTCTGAACGATCCCTTCTGCCGCGTCGATCAGGGCGTGGACGCGCTTGCGCGTGGTCGATACGCCATCGGCACTTTTGCGGGCGTCCTGATCTAGCCTTTCGCAGGCCGGGACGAAGCGCCCTGTTGCTTCCTGAACTTGTGCGGCGTCCTTTTGCATGGCGGAGGTGTCCGTGGTCAGAATGCGCGCCTCTTGCTGCAGTGCCTGCAGCGTTTCATCTGTCTTGTGCGCGTCCGTCAGGACCAGATCGGCACTTTCCCGCACTTCGCCGGATTGCTGGTGCAAGGCCTCCAATGCCTTGGTCAGGGTTTCGATACTGTCTGTTATCTGGCTGGCCGCCTTGGCTGTCTGTTGGGACAACTCGTTAATGGCTTCGGCGACCACGGCGAAACCGCGACCTTCGGGTCCTGCGCGCATCGCTTCGATCTTGGCATTTATGGCCAGAATATTCACCTGCATGGCGATCTGGGTGATGTCGTTATTGCTGGCGCGCGCAGTGGCCAAGGTGCCAGTCAGGTCTTCGACGGTATCGGACATCGACTTGACCCATTGCGCGACGCCCCGCGTGCGGTCGCCGGCGGAACGCACAAACGACACGGCCGAATCCAGCGCCGCAGCCATATCGGCACTGGCGGTTCCGGCATGTTCCAGCCTTTCAAAGACCTTGGCGTTCGATGTCAGAACGTCTCGTGCATCGCGGGCGACGGTGTCGACCTCGGCCACCTGGGTCTTGGCCATGGTTTCGATGTCGTCAAGAAAACCGGCCACATCCACGATGCCAAGCGCGATGGCGCTGGCCAGGCGCGCAAGGCCGGACATATCGTGGCCGGAATCCGGCCTGGTTTCAACTTCTGCGGTTGTCGCAATTTGCACGTCGGTTCCGCCCCGGGTTCAAGACGGGTCCTGCATAGGGGGCAGCGGTTACGAAATGTCTAAATTTCCGAGGCCAGGCCAAGTTCCCGCAAGCCGTCGGCGATGGCGTTGAATGTAAGCATGATGGAATCGTGCCGATTTTTGTAGGCCCGGGCCGGGCGCAGAACCTCCAACCCGTCAAAAGGGGCAGAGGGTGTCGGGCCGTCTTCCTTCAACATGGCCCACAATTGAGCGCGGCCGTTCAGGATTTCCGCCGCGGTGCGACCAATGACTTCGCCGGCGATGACGGATGCTGCCGCTTGCCCAAGCGCGCAAGCCTTCACATCCTGTGCGTAACGCGTGACGCGCCCATCTTGGACATCGAAATCGACGGTGACGGTCGATCCGCAAAGCGGTGCGCGTTTGCGTACGGATACCATGGGGTTGTCGAGCCGGCCGGTCAGCGGGATATCTGCCGCCAGTTCAAGGATGCGACCAGAATAAAGGTCGATCAGATCAGTATCGGACATATCGGCGCCTTGGGTCTGGTTGCTGGCAAAACCGGTTTTCGTTTTCGCACTGCGACATTAGATAGGACCAATCGGCAATGATGGAAAGGCGGGCCATGTCCTTTGACCCCAAGACGCTGAAATTTGACGATCGCGGGCTGGTGCCGGTGATCGCGCAGGATGCGGAAAGCCTTGATGTGCTGATGATGGCCTGGATGAACGCCGAAGCCGTGGCGCGGACGCTGGCGAGTGGGCGCGTGACTTACTGGTCCCGGTCGCGTGCGGCGTTCTGGGTCAAGGGCGAAACCAGTGGCCATGTGCAGGAACTTGTCGACATGCGCGTGGATTGTGACCGGGATTGCCTACTGGTTCTGGTGCGCCAGACGGGTCCTGCATGCCACACGAACCGGCGGAGTTGCTTTTATACCGGCATCAGAGAAGGCGAAGAAAAGGAACTGATGTCGCCCATGGTGGACTGACCGCCGGTCAGAGCCCGACCAGGCGCCGGATGTCAGCGGGTGTGGCCCCTTCATCACGGTACTTGCGGATGGCACGCGCATCATCGCGTTTGGCCAGCCGTTTGCCCTTTTCATCCCGGATCAGGCGATGGTGGTGATAGACTGGCGTAGGCAGGCCAAGAAGGTGCTGCAGGACGACCTGAATGGGCGTGAAATCGAACAGATCCTCGCCCCGAATGACATGGCTGATGGCCTGATCGGCATCGTCAATCGCGGAGGCGAGGAAATAGGCGATGATGTCCTCGCCCTTGCGGGATATGACAACGTCGCCGATTTCGGCCAGCGCCTTGTCACGGCAAACGATGTGGCGACCCGCCCGCGAGGGGCCGCATTCGGTGAAAGACAGGTCAACTTCTGCCAGGTTGTCGAAAGCCGCCGCCAGGTTCAGCCGCAGGGCGTCACCGGGTTGTCGGTCGGACAAGGGGCGATGGCGGCAGGTTCCGGGATAGACGTTGAAAGCCACACCTTCCTGCGGCGCGGCACTGGCGGCGCGAATATCGGCGCGGGAACAGGAACAGGGGTAAAGAAGCCCCGCCTGCGCCAATGGTTCCAACCGGGCATTGTACATCGCCAGATGTTCGGACTGCCTGAAAATCGGGCCATCCCAGGTCAGGCCCAGCCAAGTCAGATCTTCGATGATCAGCGCTTCCCATTCCACCCGGCAACGTTCGAGGTCCGTATTTTCCATGCGCAGCAGAAATGCGCCGCCCTCGGCTCGGGCCATGTCATGGGCCAGGATGGCCGAATAGGCATGCCCCAGATGCAGCGGCCCGGTTGGAGATGGCGCAAATCTGGTTATCACGTCTTTTGAAGGATATAGACCGTGGAGTTCATGTTCTTTGCGGGCAAGTGGGGGCCGTAATCTTCGGCCAGCTTTTCCACGTCGCCCGTGGCAAGTACCTCGGAAAGTTTGTCCATATAGGCCGCATCCTGCAGCGTCGCATCATTGTAGGAAAACCCAAGGATACCGGCTGGCCCTAGCGCGCCCACCAACATGTCAAGCGTTTCTGGCGGCGCCGCGCCAAGCGATACGACACCGCAGGCCGAAATCGTCGCGTAGTCACCCCTGCCGACATGGCCCAACGATCCCGGTTCACTTCGCCAAACCTGCCGGTAGGCGCCGCGCGCTTCGGCCTTGGCCAGCATTTCCGGTGTCACGTCCGTCCCGTCGACGACATCGAAACCAACGGATTTCAATGCCATGCCAGAAAGCCCTGTTCCGCAACCGAAATCAAGGACTGGCTTTGCCGGACCTGCGCCGGCCGTGCGCAGGGCCAAGGCCAGGCGGACGGGTGTGGCATAGCCCCATTCGCCGACATCGGCGTCATAGCTGTCAGCCCAGTTCTTGTAGATATCAAGCGTTTCTTGGACGCTGTGTCGGGTCCAAAGGGAGGCGTCGTTTGTCATGCCGGGACGCTAACAGCGACGGTCAGGCGGCGTCCAGTGCCGATTGCGTCAACCAGGTCATCCATGCGGTCTTGGCACGGTCGGTATATGCCTTGTAACGGTCCCTGCGTCCACGCCGACCGCCCTTGGCGCCGTCGAGCGGCTGGAACAGGCCGAAATTGACGTTCATCGGCTGAAAGGTCTTGGCATCGGCCCCGCCTGTAATGTGGTTCACAAGGCTGCCCATGGCCGTTTCCAAGGGCACCGGCGCCAAGGGGCTGCCAGCCAATTCTGCTGCCGCGATGCGCCCCGCCAACAAGCCCATGGCGGCGCTTTCGACATAACCTTCGACACCGGTGATCTGCCCGGCAAAGCGGATATTGGGTCGGGTGCGCAGCCGCATTTGGGCATCCAGTAGCGTTGGCGAGTTGATGAAGGTATTTCGATGAATACCGCCCAGGCGCGCAAAACTCGCGCCTTCAAGCCCAGGTATCATTTTAAATACCTCAGTTTGCGCGCCGTACTTCATCTTGGTCTGAAAACCCACGATATTGAACAGCGTGCCGAGCTTGTTGTCCCGGCGCAGCTGCACCACGGCATAGGGTTTTTCGACCGGCTTATGGGAATTGGTCAGCCCGACTGGCTTCATCGGCCCATGACGCAGGGTTTCGCGACCGCGCTCGGCCATGATTTCGATCGGCAGGCAACCATCGAAATAGCCAGCCGTTTCGCCTTCGTGAAACTCGGCCTTGTCGGCGGCCAGCAGCGCGTCGATAAAGGCTTCGTACTGACCCTTGGTCATCGGGCAATTCAGATAGGCTTTGCGTTCTTCTTCGGTGTCGCCCTTGTCATAACGGGACTGCGCCCAGACGACATCCATGTTGATCGTGTCGGCATAGACGATGGGGGCGATGGCATCAAAAAACGCCAGCGCATCGGCATTCGTGGCCTTGCGGATAGCCTCGCCAAGGGCGGGTGATGTCAGCGGGCCGGTGGCAAAAATCCATTGACCGGTGGTCGGCAGCTCTGTGACCTCTTCATCTGTCACCGAAACCAAGGGGTGGGCGCGAATACGTTCGGTCACGCCGCCCGAAAAGGCATCTCGATCCACGGCCAATGCGCCGCCGGCGGGCAGGGCGTGGGTATCGGCCATTTCCATGATCAGGCCGCCGGCCGCCCGCATTTCCCAATGCAGCAGACCCACGGCGTTCTGTTCGTCATCATCGGAGCGGAACGAGTTGGAGCAGACCATTTCAGCCAGGTCGCCGGTCTTGTGGGCGAAGGTCGCCACGGTCGGGCGCATTTCGTGAATGACCACACGCTGGCCCATCTGGGCCGCCTGCCAGGCCGCTTCGGATCCGGCCATGCCGCCGCCAACGATATGAAGTATTTCCGCCATGGCGGCCATTTAGGCCATCCATGGCGGAAAGAAAAGCTGCTCGACTAGGGTAACTGCCGGTAATCTTCCGACCGACTGAAAGGGTTAGGCGGCAAAGATATTGACGATCTCGGCGTCAAAATCGGCCTTTACATCCGGGCGCGTCAGGCGCGTCACATTGCCGGATGCGGTCACGCGGCGCGGGCGGACCGGTTCGACCGGCTTGATGCGGCGCACGATCGGGTTCATGCGGATCAGGGCGCGGCGATTGGCTTCGCGACTGCCGCTTTGCAGATAGGTCATCATCAGACCCGCCATCAGCGCAACGTCACGCCAGAAATCGCTCATTGCGTCGGGCGTTGCATGCAGGAAGGTCACGTAGCCGGAATTGCCGATCACGAACGCGGCCAGCAGCAGTGCGGCGGGCCGCAGCCAGATGCCCATAAGGACAAAATAGGCCAGCACCACGACAGCGGTGTTTGCGGCAAAGGCGGCCGCGTTGGTCGGAAGGATCAAGGCAGCGAGCGCGGTAAGATTGGTGCCGTTGATCAGGCCCAGTGCAACGCCGATGAAATAGGAAGAAAGAACGAACCTCAGCAGGTTCAGGCCAGATGCGGACATCTGTGTTTTGGTGGCGGCAGTCGTCATTCGTCATCCCCTTGTGGTGCAGGTGGCACCTGATGAAATCGGAAACTGGCAGCACTGGTTAAATTGTGAACGTCAAGTCAGGTATTTCGTTAACCCGCTGTTAACTATGAGGCGGGATTGGGCAGAAATTCGGACGAAATGTGAATTTATCGGGGCGGAAACAGGGCGAATTGTGGCATTACCGCTGAAACGGTTGCCAATCTCTTTTGCGCGGCATCATTGACCCGTTGCGGGCACCAGTGGAATTCTGGGCCCAACGGCGAAATTTGACCGGATTATGATTCCTGTTCCGGCTCGTGCTCTTCGGCCTCTTCCTTTTCGGCGATCCATGCAACGGAGACGACACGTTCGCCTTTGCCCGTATTGAACACCTTGACGCCACCTGCGGACCGGGACCGGAAGGAAATGCCATCGACGGGGCAGCGGATGGACTGGCCGGTGGATGTCGCCAACATGATCTGGTCGTCGAGGCTGACAGGGAAGGATGCCACAAGCGCGCCGCCGCGCATCGATTTTTCGATCGCCGTCACACCCTGACCGCCGCGCCCGCGTACTGGATAGTCGTGGCTGGACGACAGCTTGCCGGTGCCGCGTTCGGTGATCGTCAGGATCAGATCCTCGGCCGATTGCATTTCGGCGAACCGGTCGGGGGCGAGGTCGAAACCGGCGGTGGCCTCTTCATCTTCGTCCGCGCCTTCATCGGGCGCACCGGCCAGGGCACGGCGCATTTTCAGGTAGACGGCGCGTTCGTCGGCGCTGGCTTCGAAATGGCGGATGACCGACATGGATACGACCCGGTCGCCTTCGGCCAGACGGATGCCGCGCACCCCGGTCGAATCGCGCCCTTTGAAGACCCGAACTTCGGTGGTCGGGAAACGGATGGCCCGGCCACCGGCGGTGACCAGCATCACGTCATCCTCTTCGGTGCAGATACGCGCATTCACCATTTCAGTGCCTTCGGGCAGCTTCATGGCAATCTTGCCGTTCGATTTCACATTGGTGAAATCCGACAGCGCATTGCGCCGGACATCGCCCGCCGAGGTTGCGAAAAAGATCTGCAGGTCGTCCCAGTCTTCTTCCGGCGCATCGACCGGCATGATGGCCGCGATCGACACGCCTTGCGGGATCGGCAGGATATTGACGATCGCCTTGCCCTTGGCCGTGCGCCCGCCCATAGGCAGGCGCCAGGTCTTCAGCTTGTAGACCATGCCATCGGTGGTGAAGAACAACAGGGGCGTGTGTGTGTTGGCCACGAAAAGGGTGGTGACCACGTCCTCTTCCTTGGTGGCCATGCCCGACAGGCCCTTGCCGCCGCGTTTCTGGGCGCGGAATTCGGCCAACGGCGTGCGCTTGGCCCAACCCGCGGATGTGATCGTCACGACCATGTCTTCGCGTTCGATCAGGTCTTCGTCATCCATGTCGCCGGACCAGTCGACAATCTCCGTGCGGCGGGGCACGGCGAACTGGTCTTTCACCTCGTTCAACTCGGTAGAGATGATCGCCATCACGCGTTCACGCGACCGCAGGATGTCCAGATAATCTTTGATCTTGCCAGCGAGCTCTTCCAGTTCGTCCGTCACCTCGCGCACGCCGATCTGCGTCAGCCGTTGCAGTCGCAATTCCAGGATCGCGCGGGCCTGCGTTTCCGACAGGTTATAGGTGCCATCTTCGTTGATCGTATGGGTCGGATCGTCGATCAGGCGGATGTAATCGGCGATGTCATGGGCAGGCCAGCGCCGTTCCATCAACTTGGCACGCGCGTCGGCGGCATCCGCCGAGGCGCGGATAGTCGCGACGATTTCATCGACATTGCTGACAGCAACCGCCAAGCCGCACAACACGTGCGACCGTTCGCGGGCCTTGCGCAGTTCGAAAGCTGTGCGGCGGGTGACGACCTCTTCGCGGAAGGTAATGAAATGGGTCAGGAAGTCCCGCAGCGTCAGCTGTTCGGGCCGGCCCCCATTCAACGCCAGCATGTTGCAGCCGAAAGATGTCTGCATCGGCGTATAGCGGAACAGCTGGTTCAAAACGACTTCGGCCGTTGCATCGCGTTTCAGTTCGATCACCACGCGTACGCCAATCCGGTCGGATTCGTCGGCGACGCCTGATATGCCTTCGATCTTCTTGTCTTTGACCAGTTCAGCGATCTTTTCGATCATGCTGGCCTTGTTGACCTGATAGGGGATCTCGTCGATGACGATGGCGAACCGGTCCTTGCGAACCTCTTCAACCCGCGTCTTGGCACGGTTGATGACCGAACCGCGCCCCTCCAGATAGGCCTTGCGCGCGCCGGACCGGCCAAGGATCAAGCCGCCGGTCGGAAAGTCCGGGGCCGGGATGATTTCCATCAGCTGTTCGGTGGACAGGTCGGGGTTCTCGATCAGTGCCAGTGTACCGTCGATTACCTCGCCCAGATTGTGCGGCGGAATGTTTGTGGCCATGCCCACCGCGATACCGCCCGCGCCATTGACCAGCATGTTCGGAAAACGGGCGGGAAGGACCGTGGGTTCGCGGTCCTTGCCGTCATAGTTGTCCTGAAAGTCGACGGTTTCCTTGTCGATGTCGTCCAGCAGGGAATTGGCCACCTTGGCCATGCGGACCTCGGTATAGCGGAAAGCCGCGGCCTTATCGCCATCCATCGACCCGAAATTGCCCTGACCGTCCAACAGCGGCACGGACATAGAAAAATCCTGCGCCATGCGCACCAGCGCGTCATAGATCGCGGCATCGCCATGCGGGTGGTATTTACCCATCGTATCGGCGACGGGGCGCGACGATTTGCGATAGGGCTTGTCGAAAGTGTTGCCGACCTCGTGCATCGCGTAAAGGATCCGTCGATGCACAGGCTTCAGCCCGTCGCGCAGATCGGGGATCGCGCGGCTGACGATGACCGACATCGCGTAATCGAGGTAACTCGTCCGCATCTCGTCGGAAATGGAAATCGTCGGCCCGTGGTAAACGGGGCGCTCGGGGGGCGTACCGTCGCCGTTTTCGGGCGTGTCGGGTGTATCGTTCACCGGGGATTTGCCTGTATTGCCGCACTATATTTTGTTGTTGGACAGCATACCCCAAACCCCATCTTGGGCGCAAGTCGCGCCAGCCTAAATTGCCGGACTGCAACACGCTGTTTTCATTGAAAAGTCACGATTAATCGTCAAGCTGTAAGAATAGGGAGCATTCATGGTGAGGTTTGATCATGGAGCAATCCGAAACGGAACTCATGCTGAAGGGCTATGGCCTGACCACGGCAGAGCTGTTTTACCGCATGCCGGACTATCGTAACGTCCTGAATTCATTCATCTGGCAGGACTACGACTTGGCGCCGGATCACCCAAAACTCTTCGGATTCATTGAATTCTGGCAGGATAAGATCGAAGGCCCGCTGCATTCGGTTCGGTTCACCCATCGCAAGCTGATCGGGCCGGGGGAATGGCGCAATGTCGTGGGGGAATTCACCCTGCATTAGGGACCAAGCTGCCCGATCACCTGTGTGCGCAATTCGCGCAACAGTTTGCGTTCCATCGCGTCCTGAAATGCGCTGTAGTCTGTGGCAATTTCCACGAAGGCACCGGGGCCCTTGATGACCTCGGTCGCATAGTACTGCGCAAGATCAGCGGGGTTTTCCGACCCGCCAATGGCCAACGCATTCACGGTCACACCGCCAAGAGGGAAATGCCGATAGGCAAGCGCCGGTTTGAAACCTTCATTGTTGCGGCCGTCGCCGCTAAGGTCGAGTTTTGACTCGACGCAAAGCGGAGCAGTCCGAAAAAGCGATGCCGCATGTCCTATGGCATAACCGATCGACGTTGGAAATTCGGTTTCGCTCCGGACGGCACCCGCAATGGTTTCGGCGGCGGTTACGATGTCGCCAGCATCATACAGAATGCGCCAATTCAACACGGTTTCCTGCTGATACCGACCGCTGAATTCATAGACCGCGAGGGCCACGGGCATGCCCGGCCGTGACAGGATCTCATCTTGAACGACGGGCGAAATCAAGGCAGCGGCCAGCCCGTCCATCTGCAACCGGTATTCGTCGGCATCTACCGAAGACGAAACATCGACTGCCAAAAGCAGGGCGAGCCTGCAGGATTGCGCGGCAGCAGGCAGGGCCGCGGCCAGCAATATCGACGTGACGGCAACGAGGCGGGACATGGCCCGATTTGGGCCCACAACGGCCAGCCTGTCAAATCACGTCCGGCGCAGAGCTGCGGCGATCCAGATCAGGGCGAGTCCAAAGGAAAGAACCATGTTCCAACTGGCCATGGAAAGGGTCAGAAACTCCCAGGCGACTTCGTCACACCGGATCAGTGGGGCGTTCATGATCTGGTTCAACAGGTCTTCGGCGCTGACCCCGCCGACGCCATTTGATGTGCAGGTGTCCGGGCCTTCGAATATCCCGCGTTCAACACCGGTGTGGTAGAAACCGATGCCCGATGTCGTCAGGGCCGCCAGCGCGCCCAGCCAGGTCAGGACAGGCAGGGGGCGCAGCAGGAAAATCACCCCGATCACGACGGCGATGGCGTGTGGCCATCGCTGCCAGATGCACATCTTGCACGGCGCGTAGCCCAGCATCTGAAACCCGAACGCGCCAAGCAGCAATGCGGCGGAACCGGCAGCGGCGATCAGGACAAGTTGTTTTGTGTTCATAGGTACTTCACTGCCGCGAAACCGCCGAAAAGCAAAATGCAAAATATCGTGAACATCAGCCCCAGGCGCTTTTCGATAAATTCGCGGATCGGCGGGCCGAATTTCCACAAAAGCGCCGCGACGACGAAGAACCGCAGCCCGCGCGCCACGATCGATGAAATCACGAAAACCGGTAACGACAGGCCTGTCCAGCCCGACATGATCGTGATGACCTTGTAGGGGAAGGGCGTGACACCGGCGATCAGGACGGCCCACGCACCCCATTCGTTGAAGCGGTCGTTGAATTCCTGTGCCGCATCGGCCTTGTGATAGAAATCCAGGATCGGCTGGCCGATCGTGTCGAACAGGCCCCAGCCGATGAAATAGCCGAACATACCCCCCAGAACGGAACTGATCATCGCCACAAAGGCGATCAGGAAGGCGCGGGACGGGGCCGCGATGATCATCGGGATCATCAGGATATCGGGCGGGATCGGAAAGACCGAACTTTCGATGAAAGCCACGAATCCCAGCGCCCACAAGGCGCGGGGATGTTCGGCCAGCGAAATGGTCCAGTCGTAAAGGCGTTTGAGCATGTCCGCTCCTGAAATCCTGTCTGCAAGCCGCGCTCTTAGGCCACGCAACCGCTCGCGCGTCAATGAATTGCCGTATATGTTGGGGGTGATCGTTGACCAATTTGACACGGTGGGAGTGTGACGAATGAAATGGCAGGGCAGACGCGGTAGCCAGAACATCGAAGACCGGCGGCGCATGAGCCGGGCAGGAGGGGCCGGAATCGGCGGGATCGGGCTGATCGCGGTGCTTTTGATCGGGATGTTCCTTGGCGTGGATGTCACGCCCTTCCTACAGGGCGGTGGCGGCATCGATCAGGGCGGCACGGTCGAACTGACGGCAGAGGACGAAGCCGCCGGCCAATTCGCCGCCGTGACATTGGCCGATACCGAAGCCGTCTGGGCTGACATATTCCTACGCCAGGTGGGCGAACCCTATGATCCGGTCACCTTGGTATTGTTCAAATCCGCCACCCAATCATCCTGTGGCGGGGCCAGTGGCGCAACCGGGCCGTTCTATTGCCCGGCTGACAAGAAGGCCTATCTCGACACCGCGTTTTTCACCACGCTCAGCCGACAGCTTGGGGCCAAGGGCGATTTCGCATCCGCTTATGTGATCGCCCATGAAGTGGCCCACCACGTGCAGGACGAGCTTGGCATCCTTGGTCAGGCCAACAAGATCCGCGCGCAGGTCAGCCAGGCTGAAGCCAACGCCATTTCGGTGCGCATCGAATTGCAGGCCGATTGCTTTTCCGGCATCTGGGCACGCTATGCCGAAGACAAGCTTGGCACCATCGAACGCGGCGATATTGCCGAGGCGATCAATGCAGCCCGCCAGATCGGCGATGATACGCTACAGCGCAATGCCGGTCAGCGCCCGATGCCGCATACGTTCACACATGGCACGTCCGAACAGCGGTCACGCTGGTTCCAGACGGGGTATGAAACCGCCGATATGCGGGCTTGCGACACCTTTGGCACGGATGACCTGTAAAAGCTGCTGGACCTGACAATTCAGGGCCGCTAGATAGGCCCCCACTGGCCCAAGTGGCGGAATGGTAGACGCAGGGGATTCAAAATCCCCCGCCTTCACGGGCGTGAGAGTTCGAGTCTCTCCTTGGGCACCAGTATACATTCATTTGCATCAAGCTGAGTGTTTCAGGCTGGCCGCCATGGCAGGCCCCAGGGCAAGTGCGGCTTGTTTGGAGCCTTCCTTTTCCAAAGCGTTTTCCGCAGTCACGGCGATGCTGTTGCTTTTGTGTTGAATGTGATTGAGCAAGCCGTCGATCCGCGCCTGTGATTTGGCCAATTGCGCAATGACATCGTCAAGGCTGCCGCTTTTCTCAGCCAGGCGCGAATTTTCGATCTTGCAGGCCACACGTGACGTGGACAGCCCCAGCATTTGACGGCGCATGAAGCTGCAGGCATCGGAAATGCGCGCCGCTTCTTGTGCCACCACACGCAATGCGCCGCGCGCCTCGTGACGATAGTCGTCAGCCAGGTCGACAAGGATCCTGCGTTCGGCTTCGATGTCCATCTCACCCAGCTTCCGTCGTTCGGCCCGCAATTGTCGGTCACAACGGGAAATGACGTCCGAAGCGCATTCCATGTACAGCGCGTGGTTCACGCTCGCAGCGATAGATGCGAAATTCGTGTCCGGCCCCAGGACGTGGGATTGGAACCAGGTCGACATTTCTTGAGACATTGCACCGTAGTTGCGTGAAAGCGTGCTGAATGGCCCGCCCGTGGGTTCCAGCCGTGATGCGGCCAGGCGCATGTTGTGCGGCACGATGCTTAGCGCGCTGAATTCGGAAACGAGGTTTTCTGTTTCCGAGCGCAATTCCTGCGCCACCTGAAGCATGTCGCGCGACATCAGGATGCGGTCGTCCACGGGCAGCCCCAAGGCACGACTTTCGGCCGCCAATTCTTCGCCGAGCGCATAGATCATGAAGCTTTCGTAATTTTCAAACCCCTCATCCGAAAGCCGCGACACAATGTGCGCCGCGCTGTCCTTTGGCGACATCCCGTCTTCGGTTTCGAGCTTGAGGGTTTCGGCATAGATGCCTTCAACCTTTGCGCGCAGCCCGCTGGTAGGTTTGATGCGTGCCGAAATAAATCCGCCGTTGATCGGCGAAACCAGTGCGAAAACCCAGTAATTCAATCCGTCCTTGGCCAAGTTGTTGACATAGGCGCAGACCAGGTTGCCCGCCAGGATCCGATCCCACAAAAGCCAGAAGACGCCTTTCGGCATTTTGGGATGGCGAATGATCTTGTGCGGGGCGCCGATCAGTTCGTCCCACCCATATGCCGACACACGTTGGAAAACCGCGTTGCCGCTTGCAATCACGCCACGTTTGTCCGTGCGTGAAATGAACACCTCACCGGGGCTGAATGGTGCTTCGCCCGTTGCCGGACGTTCCGTTTTTCGTCTTTCGTTGAAATCAAGTCCGTCCATCGCCCGGATTGTCCCGCATATCGAGTGTTGGCGACATGATGCGGGCCATTGGTTTTGGACTGATTAATGGCCGACTTGTTTTTCTGGACCGCCCGCCCAAAGAAAACGGACCGCAGAATGCTGCGGCCCGCTGGGAAAATGTGCTTTTCGCCTTAGCGCTTGGAGAACTGGAAGCTCCGACGTGCTTTGCGCTTGCCGTACTTCTTGCGTTCCACCACGCGGCTGTCGCGGGTCAGGAAGCCAGCTGCTTTCAGCGCTGCGCGAAGGTTCGGATCGTACAATTGCAGGGCCTTGGAAATGCCGTGCTTGACCGCTCCGGCCTGGCCGGACAGGCCGCCGCCCTTGACGGTGGCTTGCACGTCAAACTCGCCATCCACACCGGCAACGGTGAAGGGCTGGCGCAGGATCATCTGCAGAACCGGACGGGCGAAATACTTGTCGCCTTCCTTGCCATTGACGGTGACCTTGCCGGAACCCGGCCTGATCCAGACGCGGGCAACTGCGTCCTTCCGCTTGCCGGTGGCATAGGACCGGCCCAGCTCGTCACGAACGGGTTCGCGGGGCGCGTCGAGTTCAACGATGGTTTCGACGCCTTCGGCAACGGTGCCCAGCTCTTCCAGGGAATTCACTTGATCAGCCATTGTCATTAGCTCCGCGTGTTCTTCGAGTTCATGGACTTCACGTCCAGAACGTCGGGCTTCTGGGCTTCATGC
>JBNKYL010000127.1:0-3613 GCA_050300875.1 Paracoccaceae bacterium | reverse complement strand
AGGTTGCTGATTGCCGGTTGCGAGATGCCCAGCTGGTCAGCGGCGGCGGTGACGGTGCCGCGATCCATGATGGCGTGGAAGGCTTGGAACTGGCGAAACGGGGTGCTCATAAGCAAAGGTATCACGTTTAGTTATGGCTTCGCAAAAACAAAGTATTAGAAATGATGTTTGGAGCGCGGCAGTCTGGTGGTGGACAGGGACCCCGGGGGCACATGGGCGAACTCGATCAGAAGATCACCGGTTTCGACATCTGGCATCTGCGCCTGCCGGTTGTATCGGCGCGCGATCACGGGATTGGGCGGGTGGACGGAGCCTGCGAAGTCATCATCCTGCGCCTGACAGCTGAAGGGGGCGGGGCCGGGTGGGGCGAGGCGTCACCCTGGGTGGTGTTCACCGGATCGCCCGAGGCGTCATTTGCCGCGCTGGATCGCTACATCCGCCCGCATGTTTTGGGGCGGCGGGTTGCAGATCGCGCGGCCATCATGCGTGACTCGGACAGGGCGGTGGCCCATTGTACCGAAGCCAAGGCGGCGCTGGAAAGCGCGTTGCTCGATCTGGCGGGCCGGATCACCGGGCAGCCGGTTCATGCGTTGCTGGGCGGTAAATGCCGGGGCAGCATCCCGCTATCGGTGTCCATCGCCAACCCGGATTTTGACGCGGACCGCGTTTTGCTGGACCGCGTCCGCGCCGACGGGGTGCGGATCGTCAAGCTGAAGACCGGGTTTCGTGACCATGCCTTCGACGTCATGCGGCTGGAGGTACTGGCGCGTGACTTCCCCGAATTCGCGGTGCGCGTCGATTTCAACCAAGGGCTGGAACCAGAAGGCGCCGTGGAACGGGTGCGCGATATTGCGAGGTTCGCCCCGGATTTCATCGAACAGCCGGTGCGTGCGCAGGAATATGCTTTGATGGCTGAAATACGGAATGCGATCGACGTGCCGTTGCTGGCGGATGAAAGCGTGTTCGGCCCCGAAGACATGGCGCGCGCGATACGCGAAGCCATTTGCGATGGAGTGTCGGTGAAAATCATGAAGTCGGGCGGGTTGGTTCGCGCGCAGCGGGTGGCGGCACTGGCCGCCGAACACGGGCTGACGGCCTACGGCGGCGATATGTTCGAGGCCGGTTTGGCGCATCTGGCGGGCACGCATATGATCGCGGCGACGCCTGCGATCACGCTGGGCTGCGAGTTCTATCAGGCGCGGTATTACCTGGCCGAGGATATCCTGGAAGAACCGTTTTCCTGCAATGGCGGGGCGGTGCAGGTGCCAGACAGGCCGGGGCTGGGGATCAGGCCGGATATCGACAAGCTCAACTTCTATTCTGGCCAAGGGAAAGCGGCATGAGCACAGTGGCGATCATCGGCGCGGGGATCGTGGGCGTGTCCACGGCGATCTGGTTGCAGCGCGACGGCCATGACGTGATCCTGATCGATCGCGAAGGCCCGGCAGCGGGCGCAAGCCACGGCAATGGCGGTGTGCTGGCCAGCTGTTCGATCATCCCGGTGACGGTGCCGGGATTGCTGGGCAAGGCGCCGAAGATGCTTTTCAGTCCCGATCAGCCATTGTTCCTGAAATGGGGATATCTGCCGCGACTGGCCCCCTGGCTGATCAACTATCTTGGCCATGCCAACGAGGCGGGGGTACGCAAGCGGGCGGCAGCGATGATGGGGATCATCGGTGACAGTCTGGCCGATCATCAGGCGCTGGCCGCGGGCACAGGGGCGGAGCGGTGGGTCGTGCCGTCCGACTACCTGTTCCTTTACCGCGACCGCGCGCATTATGATGGCGACGCACTGGGCTGGGCGATCCGCAAGGAGCACGGTTTTCACTGGGATGTTCTGGAAGGTCAGGATTGGCGCGACTACGATCCGGCCTTTGGCCCGGATATCGGGCTGGCTGCGCGAGTGCCCGGCCATGGGCGCATCACGGACCCCGGTGAATACGTCAAGGCACTGGCCGCCCATGCCGAAGCAAACGGCGCCAAATTCATCCGCGCCGAGGTGACGGATGTTGTCCGCGAAGGCGCCCGCGTGACCGGCCTGCGCGCAGGTGGCGAAACGATTGTCTGCGATGTGGCAGTGCTGGCCACCGGCGCGTGGTCGAAACCGCTGGCCGCGAAAATGGGGCTGAAGCCGCCGTTGGAAAGCGAGCGGGGCTATCACCTGGAATTGTGGGAACCGTCCGTCATGCCACGGTCCCCGGTCATGGTGGCATCGGGCAAATTCGTGGCCACGCCCATGGAGGGCCGTTTGCGGCTGGCAGGCATCGTCGAGTTCGGCGGGCTGGACGCGGCGCCGTCGCGCGCACCATTCAAATTGCTGGAAAAAAACATCCGTGCCGCCATGCCCGGCCTGACCTGGAAGAAAACCGTCGAATGGATGGGCCACCGCCCGTCCATGGCCGACAGCGTGCCAGTCATAGGCGAAGTGCCGGGCCTGCACGGTGCCTATACAGCTTTTGGCCACGACCATGTCGGGCTGACCGGTGGCCCGAAAACCGGTCGGATATTGGCGCAAATCATATCAGGCAAGAAACCAAACATTGACCTGACACCCTATTCCCCCGCACGGTTCAAAGCGTGAGGGAGAATGACAAAAGCAACATCCTTCAAACAAAAACAGGGAGATTGAAAATGAAGAGACTTGCTCAATTGGCTGCAGGCACGGCGCTGGCGACCACGATGGCGCTGCCGGCCGTGGCCGAAACCTGGGATATGCCGATGGCCTATGCGGCCACGAATTTCCATTCCGAGGTTGGCGCGAATTTCGGTGCTTGCGTGACCGAAGGCACGGGCGGCGCGCTGGAGATCGTCACCCACCCGTCGGGATCGCTGTTTTCAGGCAATGAAATCAAACGGGCGGTGCAGACCGGACAAGCCAATATCGGCGAACGCCTGATTTCGGCGCACCAGAACGAAAACCCGCTTTATGGCGTGGATTCGATCCCCTTCCTGGTGTCGTCCTTCGACGAACATGAAAAACTGTGGGAAATCGCCGGGCCAGCCGTTTTAGCGGCACTTGCGGACGAAAACCTGCACTACCTGTATTCCGTGCCATGGCCGCCGCAGGGCCTGTATTTCCGTGACGAGGTCAAATCGACCGACGACATGAAGGGCGTCAAGTTCCGGTCCTATTCCACCGCCACCGCACGGTTGGCCGAACTGACTGGCATGCTGCCGGTGCAGATCGAGGCCGCTGAAATCAGCCAGGCCTTTGCCACCGGCGTCGCCGATTCCATGGTGTCTTCAGGTGCCACGGGCTATGACCGCAAAGTGTGGGAGCACCTTGGCTTTTTCTACATCGTCGATGCCTGGCTGCCACGCAACGTGGTGTTCGTGAATGCCGATGCCTGGGCCGGACTGGATGATGCGACCAAGGCCGTGATGAACGACTGTGCAGCGGCGGCCAAGGCCGAAGGGCTGGCCCGGTCCAAGGATTACACCCAGTTCACGCTGGATGGTCTGAAGGCCGGCGGCATGTCCGTGGAACCGGCCAGCGATGTGCTGATGGGACAGCTCAAGGATATCGGTGCGATCATGACCGAAGAGTGGCTGGCCACAGCAGGCGACGCGGGCAAGGCCATCGTCGACGCCTATAAGGCGGCCAACTAGAAGA
>JBNKYL010000126.1:0-11340 GCA_050300875.1 Paracoccaceae bacterium | reverse complement strand
GATGCGCAGGCGACCGTTTCGGTGCGGATGGAAGAGCATGGGCGCATTGCGACCGGTCAAGCCGCCGATACCGACACCGTCGTGGCGTCGGCGCGGGCCTATGTGAACGCGCTGAACCGGTTGATTGTCCGGCGGACCAAGACCGATCCGGATGCCGATGTGAAAACGGTCAGTTACAAGGATTGATCCTACCGCGCCCGAGCCCTTGGTTCGGGCGCAGTACTTTGGAGCGAGCGATGAATACCTATGATCTGAAGGGCCAGGTGGCCGTGATAACCGGCGGCGCGCAGGGGATCGGGCTGTCAGTCGCAATTCGGATGACGCAGTCGGGGGCCAAAGTCGCGATCTGGGATGCAGATGCCGAGCTTGCCCAGACAGCGGCAACCAGGATTGGAGCCCTGGCACAGCGCTGCGACGTGACCAGCCCCGATCAGATCGGCGCCGCGTTGTCAGCGACGGAGGCTGCGTTGGGGCGGGTGTCGATTCTGGTCAATTCCGCCGGGATCGCCGGGCCGAACATGCCGGTCGAGGACTATCCGCTGGCCGATTGGAAAAAGATCATCGACATCAACCTGACAGGCACATTCCTGGTCAACAAGGCCGTGGTGCCGGGGATGAAAACAACTGGATATGGGCGGATCGTCAATATCGCCTCGGTGGCTGGCAAGGAGGGCAACCCGAATGCGTCGGCCTATTCGGCATCCAAGGCGGGGGTAATCGCCTTGACCAAGTCACTGGGCAAGGAACTGGCCGGTATGGATATTGCGGTGAATTGCGTGACCCCGGCCGCCGCACGTACGGCGATTTTCGACCAGATGAGCGAGGAGTTCATCGCCTTCATGTTGTCCAAGATCCCGCGTGGTCGATTCGTCGAGGTGGACGAGATTGCGAACATGATCTGCTGGCTTGCGAGCGCAGAAAATTCGTTCGCCACGGGAGCCGCGTTCGATATTTCCGGCGGTCGGGCCACCTATTAGGCCTTTTTCGCCCAGCATTAACAATTCGTGGCCCTTTACCTGCCACAATCCGCTACGATATGAACGATTGTCCGCCGAAAAAAATCAAAATGGCGGGCTGGCAGGTTAATAACGGAACATCGGGGCGCCGACATGCTCGGACTATTTTCATCGGATATGGCCATCGACCTTGGGACGGCGAACACGCTGGTCTACGTCAAGGGCAAGGGCATCATCCTGAACGAACCATCGGTCGTGGCCTATCACGTCAAGGACGGACGCAAGCAGGTGCTGGCCGTGGGCGAGGACGCCAAGCTGATGCTGGGGCGCACGCCGGGCAGCATCGAGGCGATCCGGCCGATGCGCGAGGGCGTGATTGCCGATTTCGACACGGCGGAGGAAATGATCAAGCATTTCATCCGCAAGGTTCACCAGCGCCGCATTCTGGGCAAGCCCAAGATCATCGTCTGCGTGCCGCATGGCGCGACGCCGGTGGAAAAGCGGGCCATTCGACAGTCGGTTCTGTCGGCGGGCGCAGGGCGCGCGGGGCTGATCGCTGAACCCATCGCGGCAGCGATCGGCGCGGGAATGCCGATCACGGACCCGACGGGCAACATGGTCGTCGATATCGGCGGCGGGACGACCGAGGTCGCGGTTCTGTCGCTGGGCGATATCGTCTATGCGCGGTCGGTGCGCGTCGGTGGCGACCGGATGGACGAAGCGATCATATCCTATCTGCGGCGTCAGCAGAACTTGCTGATCGGCGAAAGCACTGCCGAACGGATCAAGACCAGCATCGGCACCGCGCGGATGCCTGATGACGGGCGCGGGTCGTCCATGCAGATCCGGGGCCGCGATCTGTTGAACGGGGTGCCCAAGGAAACCGAGATCAACCAGGCACAGGTGGCCGAGGCTTTGGCCGAACCGGTGCAGCAGATTTGCGAAGCAGTGATGACCGCGCTGGAAGCCACCCCGCCCGATCTGGCGGCCGACATTGTCGACCGGGGCGTAATGCTGACCGGTGGCGGCGCTTTGCTGGGCGAACTGGACCTGGCCTTGCGCGAACAGACGGGTCTGGCCATATCGGTGGCAGACGAGTCGCTGAACTGCGTGGCGCTTGGCACCGGCAAAGCTCTGGAATACGAAAAGCAGCTTCGGCACGTCATCGATTACGATAGCTAGGGGCCCATCGGGCCCGCCGGGACGGAGGGCACTTGGCACGGGACCGCCATAATTCCGACGATTACGTCCGCCCGATCCGGCGCATCCTGATCGGGGTGCTCGTGCTGTTCCTTCTGGCGTTTTTCGTGTTTTGGCGGATCGACAGCCCGCGCGTGGAGCGGTTACGTGCGCAGATCGTCGATCGGGTGGTGCCGTCTTTCGACTGGGTCACATTGCCCTTTGCCCAATTTGCGCGAATGGCCGACGGATTTCAAAGCTACGCGCGTATCTATGAACAGAATCAGGAATTGCGCCGCGAGTTGCAGCAGATGAAAGCCTGGAAGGAAGCCGCGCTTCAGCTTGAACAGGAAAATGCCAAGCTGCTGGACCTGAACAAGGTCCGGCTGGACCCGACTTTGACCTTCGTCACCGGCGTGGTGCTGGCCGATAGCGGATCGCCGTTTCGGCAATCCGTGCTGCTGAATATCGGCGAACGTGACGGGATCATCGATGGCTGGGCGACGACCGACGGGTTGGGGCTGGTCGGCCGCATTAGCGGTGTTGGACCCAATTCGTCACGCGTGATCCTGCTGACGGATGTTAACAGCCGGGTGCCTGTGGTTATCCAACCATCGGGACAACTGGCGCTACTGGCAGGTGACAACGTCTTGGCGCCGCGACTGGATTTCATCGACGCGCCTGAACAAGTGCGGCCCGGCGACCGGGTGGTGAGTTCTGGCGATGGCGGGGTCTTTCCGGCAGGTTTGCTGGTAGGCCAGGTGGCTTTGGGTAGCGACGACAATTTGCGGGTGCGGCTGGCTGCAGACTACGAGAGGTTGGAATTTCTGCGCGTGTTACGCAGCTATGGCACGACCAGGCCAACCGATCCTGGCGGGCTTTTGCCGCCGCCCGAACCCCCTGGGCTGTTTGAGGAAATGACCGAGGATCTGGCCGACGACGTGACAGAGGATCAAGGAAATGGGTGATCCGCTGAACATATCGCGCCTGTTGCACTGGGTGCTATATGCCGTGATGACGGTCGGTTTCCTGCTGATCAAGACACTGCCGCTCGAAGTCGGGGCCAGCCATTGGCCAGGACCCGAGTTGGTTTTGGTTTTTGCGATGGCCTGGGTATTGCGGCGACCCGATTTCCTTCCGATCTGGCTGGTGGTGCCAATACTTCTGCTGGCAGATTTCGTCTTGATGCGACCGCCGGGCCTGTGGGCCGCTTTCAGCATTCTTGCAATCGAGTTCTTGCGCAGTCGGACCGCGGCCGCGCGCGAATGGCCATTCACTTTGGAATGGGGGATCACGACAGCGATCCTGACCTTGATGGTGCTGGGCAACCGGCTGATATTGGCGATATTTTCGGTGCCGCAGGTGCCGCTGGGACTTGATTTGCAGCAATTGCTTTCGTCTGCAGCAGCCTATCCCGTGGTGGTGTTCCTTTCCGTGCGCTTCCTGCGATTGCGCCGACCTCTGACCACGGAGGCAAGTTTGGCATGAGGCGATCGCCAAAGGACAACGAAACAAGCCGCCGGGTGATTTCTCGACGTGCCCTGTTGCTTGGCGGGACGCAACTCGCGTTCATGGGCGTGCTGGGCCTGCGGATGCGGCATATGCAGGTCGTGCAGGCAGATGAATTTCGGATGTTGGCGGAAGAAAACCGCATCAACATTCGGCTGATCCCGCCCGAGCGCGGCCTGATCTATGACCGCAACGGCATTTTGATTGCTGGCAATGAACAGAATTACTCCATCGTCGTTGTGCGCGAGGATGCCGGTGATATCGGCGTGACCATCGAAAAACTGTCGCAATTGATTGCCTTTGATCCCAATGAACTGGACCGGTCGATCCGCGAAATGGAACGGCGCAGCCCCTTTGTGCCGGTGACCATTGCCGACCGGCTGACATGGCAGGATTTTTCGACCGTTGCTGTCAACGCGCCTGCCCTGCCCGGCGTGACGCCCGAGGTCGGGCTGTCACGTTACTATCCGCTAGGCGCGGATTTTGCCCACGTGCTGGGTTATGTTGGGCCGGTCAGTGATTACGACCTGTCCAAGATCCAGGACCCCGACCCGGTCCTGCAGATCCCGAAATTCCAGATCGGCAAGATCGGGGTCGAAGGCAAACTGGAAGACAACCTGCGCGGACGCGCGGGCACGCGGCGGATCGAGGTGAGCGCATCTGGCCGGGTCATGCGCGAATTGGACCGACAGGAAGGGGTGGCGGGCGAGAGCCTTCAATTGACCATTGATGCCAAATTGCAGAATTTCACGTTGGCACGTATGGCGGGCGAAAGTGCGGCTGCCGTGGTGATTGACACAGTGACGGGCGATCTGCTGGCTTGTGCGTCGTCGCCCAGTTTCGACCCCAACCTGTTTGTACGTGGCATTTCGGCGGCTGACTACCGAATGCTGACCAATGATGATCATCGCCCGTTGGCAGACAAGACGGTTCAAGGCACCTATCCGCCAGGTTCTACGTTCAAGATGGTGGTCGCGCTCGCAGCGTTGGAAGCAGGACTTGTTGACTTTGAAGAAGACGTTTTCTGCGGCGGGTACAAGCAGTTGGGCAACCGGAGGTTCCATTGCTGGCGGCGTGGCGGCCATGGCAAAGTGAACCTGGTCGAGGCGATTTACCAGTCCTGCGACGTGTTCTTCTACGATGTTGCCGAACGCGTGGGTATCGACCGGATCACCGCGATGGCGCAACGGCTGGGACTGGGGCAACGTCACGACCTTCCCATGTCAGGAATCGCAGAGGGGCTGACACCGACACAAGATTGGAAACGCGCACGCCGTGGCGAAGAATGGTTGGTCGGTGACACGTTCAACGCCGGGATCGGCCAGGGTTTCGTTCTGGCTTCTCCCCTGCAGTTGGCCGTGATGGCCGCGCGGATCGCGTCCGGGCGCGCCGTCACACCGCGGCTGATCCGTGGCACACTTGACGGGGTCGAAATGGAACCGGATCTGGCGCCATTACTTGATATTCGGCCGGAAAACCTGGCTGCGGTTCGCGAAGGCATGAACCGGGTGAGCAACTACCAGCGCGGAACTGCCTATCGCAGCAGAATCGCCAATGAAGAGATGGCTATGGGCGGCAAGACCGGAACCAGCCAAGTGCGCAATATCACTGCAGAGGAGCGCGCGGCCGGGGTCACATCAAACGCCGATCTGCCCTGGGACCGCCGCGATCACGCGTTGTTCGTTTGTTTCGCGCCTGTGGGCAGCCCACGCTATGCGTGTTCGGTCGTGGTTGAACATGGCGGCGGTGGGTCCACTGCAGCCGCACCGATTGCGCGGGACGTTATGTTGTTTGCACAATATGGACACTTGCCGCCACTGGAAGCCTACCCCGCTGGTCAACGCAGCGAGATCGAAGAGCGTTTCGACGCGCTAAGCCTGCGTGATTTTGCGCCACCGGACAATTCGGGACGTATCCGCACATGAGTTTCCTCGAATACAGGGTTCAGACGGTTCCCACCGGTTGGCGCAAGTTGCTAGCGATGAACTGGCCGTTGACGCTGCTGTTGATCGCAACCGCGTCGGTCGGCTTCCTGATGCTGTATTCCGTGGCTGGTGGGTCGATACGACCCTGGATGGTGCCACAATTGCAGCGCTTCGTTGTCGGGCTGGTGGCCATGTTCATCGTCGCAATGGTTCCGATCTGGTTCTGGCGCAGTATGGCGGGGCCCGCCTATCTGGGAACACTGGGGCTTTTGTTGCTGGTTGAATTGATGGGCGTTGTCGGCATGGGCGCGCAACGGTGGATCGACCTGGGGTTTATGCGTTTGCAGCCTTCGGAGTTGGCCAAAGTAACCGTGGTGATGGCCTTGGCGGCATATTACGACTGGCTGGATATTTCCAAAGTTTCCAGACCACTATGGGTTATCGTGCCCGTGATGTTGGTGCTTGTGCCGACCGGCATGGTGTTGGTGCAGCCCGATCTTGGCACCGCGATCCTGCTGGTGCTGGGCGGCGGGGCGATGATGTTTTTAGCTGGCGTCCACTGGGCCTATTTCGGGGCTGTAATCGCGTCGGGCGTGGGCACGATCTGGGCAGTGTTCGCATCGCGCGGGACAAGCTGGCAGTTGATCAAGGATTACCAGTTCCGCCGGATCGACACGTTTCTGGACCCGTCCAACGACCCGTTGGGCGCAGGCTATCATATTACACAGGCCAAGATCGCGCTTGGGTCGGGCGGCTGGACGGGACGTGGGTTCATGCAGGGCACGCAGAGCCGGCTGAATTTCCTGCCCGAAAAGCACACCGATTTCATATTCACCACGCTGGCCGAAGAGTTCGGTTTCCTGGGTGGCATGTCCCTGCTGGGGCTATATGCGCTGATCATCATTTTTTGCATCTATTCTGCTGTTTCGAACAAAGATCGGTTTGGATCACTACTGACACTGGGCATCGCTGTGACGTTTTTCCTGTTTTTCGCGGTCAACATGTCGATGGTTATGGGGCTGGCGCCGGTGGTCGGCGTGCCATTGCCGTTGGTCAGCTGGGGAGGCTCGGCCATGCTTGTTCTGATGGGCGCCTTTGGATTGGCGCAGTCGGCGCATGTTCACAGGCCGAGGGCCCGAAAATGACGTTGAATATCCTGTATCTGGCCGATGACCGGGATTGGGCGGACTATGAACGCGAATTGCCCAAAGCGCTGGAGGCGCGCCGGCTAGACGCACATGTGAGCCGCGATGTGGCGCCGGATGTGGTCGATTTCATCGTCTATGCGCCGGTCGACGGTGGTCAGACGAATTTTTCGAGGTTCCCGCGCGCGCGGGCGGTGTTGAGCCTGTGGGCCGGTGTCGATCAGATCGTGACGAACCCGAGCCTGACGCAACCGCTGGCCCGTATGGCCGATGCAGGGTTGCGCGAAGGCATGGTGGAATGGGTCACGGCCCATGTCCTGCGCCACCACCTTTGCACGGATATCGACGTGTTGGGCCAGGATGGGACATGGCGCGAAGGCGTGCGTGGCCCGTTGGCGCGGGACCGAACGGTTGCGATCCTGGGTCTGGGCGCCCTGGGAATGGCGTGCGGACAAGCGTTGGCCGCGCTGAATTTCCGCGTGGCGGGCTGGGCGCGCCATCCCAAAACGATTGCCGGAATTGACTGTCACCACGGTGCGGATGGATTGCGCAATGTTTTGTCCCGGGCGGAAATCCTGGTGCTGCTTTTGCCGCATACCTCCGACACCGAAAACATTCTGAATGCGGAAACGTTGGCGTGCATGCCAAAGGGAAGTGTGGTCATCAACCCAGGTCGGGGGCCGCTGATCGACGACACGGCGCTGCTGATGGCACTGGACAAAGGACAGATCGCCCATGCGACGTTGGATGTCTTTCGGACCGAACCACTGCCACCGGACCACCCGTTTTGGGCGCATCCGAATGTGACTGTTACACCTCATATCGCATCGGCCACACGCATTGATACGGCCTGCGAATTCGTCGCGGAAAACATCGCACGGGTATTGGCGGGCAAGCCCTTGCAGGCCGAGGTCGATCGCAGCGCGGGATACTGACGGGTCAGCGCAATCTTGGCGGCTTGTCGGGATCCATGCCGGGTGCGGCCGGGGAAATGGCCGGTTCGGCTTCCGGCAGGGCGACCCTATGGCCGACGGTACGGACATGGGCGGCCATCGGATCTTCGGCGGCCATGAACGCCACATCGACGGGGCCGAAAATATCGCCGGTAAAGGCCATCGCTCCGGCAACCGTATTGGCCAGCACCTGTTCGGCTTCAGGATTTGCGCCGACAAAGCACAGCAAATGGCGCGTTGCGTCCGCGCCTGTCAGGAAAACATCACCGGCTGTGTCACCGGCATGTGCCAATTTCGCGCCGAGCCTGGCCGCAAGTAGTGGTGCGGTTGCGCCCGGTTGGCCAATCTGCGCGGGGCGGTCGATGATCGCGGGTTGCGCGCCCGCCCCTGACAGGGCCGTGACCAACCAATCCAGCGCATCGGGTGGCAATAACATGGCGCTGTCGTTGCCAAGGTTCAGCCCCAGCCCGACGCCTTGGCCCGCCAACATTCCCGCCAGTGCCCGGCCCGGCAAGGTCATATAGTCCGTCGCTTGGCCTGCCATATCGGCCAGTCGCGTTTCGTGGTCGAACGCCAGAACGTAGTCTTTCCCTTCGCTGGTCATCGTAACCGGATTGGCGGTTTGCCCATCGCTTTCGTCATCCAGCCACAGGATCAATTCAGTATCGGCCAGCAATTCGAAATAGAACAACCGGTCAGAATCGTCGCCGGATTGCATGGCTGCATGGGCACGGTCGAGCGGGGTCATGCCAGCACCTCGGCCACGCGGGATCGGAGCGCGGGCAGAACGTCATCTAGGAACCAAGCGTTGCGCTTGAGCCATGCGTTGTTGCGCCAGCTTGGATGCGGCAGGGGGAACGCGGCGGGCGCGTGCTGACGCCAGGATGCAACCGTGGCCTGCACGCCCTCCGTCCCCGGCAAGTGCCACTTCTGCGCGTAACCCCCAATCAGAAGTGTCAGACGAATGTCAGGCAATTGCGACAGAAGCCGCGCGCGCCAGGTTTTGGCGCAGATGGGCGGCGGCGGCAGGTCGGCACCCTTGGCGTCATAACCCGGAAAACAGAACCCCATGGGCAGGATCGCGATACGGCTGCGATCATAAAAGGTCGGTTTATCCACCCCCATCCAGTCGCGCAACCTGTCGCCGGACGGGTCGGTAAACGGCCTGCCGCTTTCATGGACGCGCAATCCGGGGGCCTGGCCCGCGATCAGGATACGGGCGGTCGGGCCGAACCAGGCGACTGGGCGCGGTTCATGTCCCGTCTTTGTAGCGGCGAAACGGTCGGCGCAAATGCGGCATGCGCGCAGGTCGGCAGCAAGGTCTAACATGTCGGCAGTGGGCAGGGTCATGGCGCCTTTCTGGCGCAGCGCGTGCCGCTTGCCAAGGCGGCGCGTCAAAGGACTTGCCAATATTTCTATATTTCTATAATTGTAGAAATATGAAAATGGAATCATCCACCCCTGCCCTTGTCGAAGCTGCAGCGGCCTTCGCCGCGCTCGGATCGGAACAACGCCTTTCGGTGTTGCGCGCCATCGTGCGCGCCGGACCGGACGGGCTGACAATTGGCGAGCTTGGCGAACGATCGGGTGTGACCGGTTCGACCCTGACACATCACATGAAAATCTTGACCGGCGCGGGGCTGGTCGAACAGGCCAAGCAGGGCCGGTCGATCATCTGCATTGCCGCCGATTACCGCCGGGTGCGGGCTTTGTCGGATTACTTGTTGAACGAATGCTGCGCCGATGCCTGCCATCCGCACAAAGGACACGAACATGACTGACACCCCTGCCCACGACCATGCCGGTTCGCGGTTCAAACTGGATTGGGCCTGGGTGGCGATTGTCGCCATTCCGGCGCTTCTGGCGCTGCTGGACAGCGCAGAGGTCGTGCCGATGCTCGGTTTTGCTGGCGACGCGTTGATGCGCACCGCGCCCTTCATCCTGTTTGCCGTGGCTGTCGTCGCGTGGCTGAAGGCCACTGGCGCCGAAGCCCTGTTGGCTCGGGCCTTCGAGGGGCGCGAAATGCGGATGATCCTGCTGGCGGCCCTGCTGGGCGGGTTGTCGCCTTTCTGTTCCTGCGAGGTCATCCCGTTTATCGCCGCGCTGCTGGCCGTAGGTGCGCCGCTGTCGGCTGTCATGGCGTTTTGGCTTTCATCACCACTGATGGATCCGGCCATGTTCATGGTGACCGCAGGCACATTGGGATTCCAGTTCGCCATTGCCAAGACAGCAGCAGCTGTGGCGATTGGCATTCTGGGTGGGCTGACGGTGAAAACCTTTGCGCGCAGTCCTGTCTTTGCTGATCCACTACGCACGCGCCCAGCCACGAAGGGCTGCGGCTGTGGCACCAACCCGTTCACGGGCAAACCGCATTGGCGGTTTTGGAATGAGCCGGAACGCCGGGCCGCTTTTGCGGAATCAGCTTGGGACAACCTGGTCTTCCTGGGTAAGTGGTTGTTGCTGGCCTATATGCTGGAAGCGCTGATGCTTCGCTATGTGCCGGCAAATCTGGTCGCGGGCATCCTGGGCGGAGAAGGCCTGCAACCCATCGTGTTGGGGGCCCTGGTCGGCGCTCCGGCATACCTCAATGGATATGCGGCTGTGCCGCTGGTCGACGCGCTGCTGCAACAGGGCATGGCTCAGGGCGCCGCAATGTCATTTGTCATCGCCGGCGGCGTCAGCTGCATACCTGCGGCTGTGGCGGTTTGGGCGCTGGTGAAGCCGCGCGTTTTTGCCGCCTATCTGGGCATTGCAGTGGTCGGATCAGTGTTGGCGGGGATTGCCTGGCAAATGACTGCCTGACCAAATTTGCCGCAGATCGGTTGCCCCTTGGCGCCAAAGGCTTTATTTCGCCTGCTCAGGGCATGGGGCACGCGCAATGTACAGAGTCTGGAATTTCGTCACGCAGTATTCGGTACTTTTGATAGTGGGCGCCTTAGGCGCGCTGATCTGGGCCAATATTGCCCCGCATTCCTATCACGACTTTGTCGAGATGGTGCTGATAGACGACTTCTTCATTGGGCATGCGCATTATGACGAAGCGGGCCACGTTCACCGCACGTTGACCCTGCACTACTTGGTAAATGACGTGCTTATGGCGTTCTTTTTCGCCATTGCCGCCAAGGAAGTGTGGGAGGCCGTGATACTCAAGAACGGCGCTTTGCGCGGCAAGAAGGCTGCGACGCCGCTGATTGCAACGGCGGGCGGCATGCTGGGCCCTATCGCGGTTTACTTGGGCCTGGCATCGTTTCTGGGATCCGACACATATGACGCCGTGGCACGAGGCTGGGCGATTCCAACGGCGACCGATATCGCATTTTCTTACCTTGTCGGGCGCATCGTTTTCGGTGCCGGGCATCCGGCCGTGCGGTTCCTGTTGTTGCTGGCGATTGCCGATGACGCGGCAGGGCTGATCATTCTGGCGATCTTCTACCCGTCTGGCGATCTGGCGCCTGAATGGCTGCTTCTGTCTTTCGGCGCGTCGCTCGCAGTATTCCTGTTATTTAACGTTCTGCCGCGCCGGATGGATTCGGGCGATCAGTTGCGTCCGCGTTCGACGTGGGTACGCGAGAAGTTGGGCTTCTGGCCCTACCTGATTGCTGGCGCGCTGAGCTGGTACGGGTTTCAGGAGGCAGGCATTCACCCTGCCCTTGGCTTGCTGCCCGTGGTGCCG
>JBNKYL010000125.1:0-13222 GCA_050300875.1 Paracoccaceae bacterium | reverse complement strand
TCCATCGCCTCGGCCAACGGCTTGGCCGGGCCGGTCTGCGCGGCCAACGGCTGCGCAAGGGTCAAGATCATCAACGCGAGTAGCGCCCGTTTCATGGGTCTTTCGCCTGCCTCTGTCGCTCGCATCGGCCAACTTAATGGCCGCATCGATTCGCTTAAAGAGTGATCCTTGGCATTTCCGACCGGCCCGGCTAGTTTCCGCCGGAATTTCAACCGGGACCCCGCGCGATTCCGCCGGACCCAACAAAAGGAGCGTGTCATGCTGAAGGGATCTATGCCCGCACTTGTAACGCCGTTTCGCGACGGCGAAGTGGATTACGACGCGCTCAAACAGTTGGTCGAATGGCATATCGAACAAGGCAGCCACGGGATCGTGCCGGTAGGAACGACCGGGGAAAGCCCGACCTTGACACATGCCGAACATGAACGCGTGGTCGAGGTGGTTGTCGAAACCGCAGCGGGCCGGGTGCCGGTCGTGGCGGGTGCTGGATCGAACAACACCGCCGAAGGTATCCGCCTGATCCAGCACGCCGCGCGCGTGGGTGCGGATGCGGCGCTGGTGGTCACGCCGTACTACAACAAGCCAACACAGGCGGGCCTGATCGCACATTTTACCGCGATGCATGATGCTGCGGATATTCCGATCGTCATCTACAACATCCCGCCGCGTTCGGTGATCGACATGACGCCGGAAACCATGGGCGAACTGGCCAAGCTGCCGCGCATCATCGGGGTCAAGGATGCAACCGCCGACTTGTCGCGGGTATCCAGACAACGCATCACTTGCGGGCCGGATTTCATCCAGCTTTCGGGCGAAGACCCGACCGCGCACGGGTTCAACGCGCAGGGCGGCGTGGGGTGCATTTCGGTTACTGCCAATGTCGCGCCGAAACTGTGCAGTGACCTGCAGACCGCTTGTCTGTCGGGAGATTACGCAACCGCGCTGACCATCCAGGACCGGTTGATGCCGCTGCATATGGCGATCTTCACCGAACCGGGGCTGGCCGGGGCGAAATATGGCATGTCCTTGCTTGGCAAGTGCAGTGAAGAAACCCGCCTGCCGATACTGCCGCCGTCCGACCCGACCAAGGAAAAGATCCGCGCGGCGATGGTGCATGCCGGTCTGCTGAACTGATCGCCATAACGAACGTGGACCCCTTCGGCTCCGATATCTGGATCGCCCATGGGGCGCACGTCGCCGTGGCCGGGTTCCACTATGGAACACGGATGACGATCATCCGCATGCCCGATGGCGGCTTGTGGCTGCATTCGCCGGTTGCCATGTCAACCGGCCTGCGCACGGCGGTAGATGCGCTTGGTCCGGTTCGGCACCTTGTTGCGCCGAACCACCTGCATCACCTTGCGCTGGGCGATTGGGCGGAAGCCTATCCCGATGCACGTGTCCATGCGCCGCCCGGGTTGCGGCGGAAGCGGGCGGACCTGACCTTTCACGCCGATCTGACGGACACACCTGATCCGGCCTGGGCCGGGGTGATTGATCAGGTGATCGTGCCGGGCAATCTGATTACCAAGGAGGTGGTGTTCTTCCACCGCCCCAGCGCCACCGTGATCTTCACCGACTTGTTGCAGCAGTTTCCGCCCGGCTGGTTCAAGGGCTGGCGCGGCGCGATTGCGCGGATGGATGGCATGGTGGGGTCTGCCCCGAACGTGCCGAAGAAGTTCCGCATGGCCACGACCGGGCGCGCGGCGGCCCGCAAGGCCATCGGGCAGGTTCTGGATTGGCCCGCCGAAAAGCTGATCATCGCGCATGGAAATCCTGTTCCGTCCGACGCGGGTACTGCGCTGCGCAATGCGTTTGGCTGGCTTATGCGTTAGGTCGCCCGCGCTGGCGCTGGCGCGTGTCGCGCAAAACCTCGACGAAGACCGCCGTCATCAGCCCGAACAACAACAAGCCGTTCGCCGCCGCCAATCCTCCCAGCAATCGCCATTCGGTCGGCAAAAGGATGTCGCCGAATCCCAGCGTGGTAAAGGCGACCAGCGAGAAATAGATCGACGCTTCGAAAGTGACGAATATCTGCAAGGCGTATAGCGTCACGCCCCAAACCCAGACAGCCACGGTCATCATCCACAGCATCCAGATCAGCGACAGCGTCAGCACTGCCATCAACTTCGGCCCATGAGGGGGGCGGATGGCCCAGGGATGCAACCAGCGAATGGCGGCTTCCAGGATCCACCACGAAACGGCAGCCACCAGAATGGTGACGATCATGATGATGCTGCCAAGGGCCAGTTGCGTGAACATGGACACGTTGTCATCTGTCCAGTGGGGTTCGTCAATGCGGCGCTTGGCGGCGCGGCCGCGATCGCCTATATGGCGCAGGCTATGGCCAAGAAACCGGACAACCCCAATTACAAGGTGATCGCCGAAAACCGGCGTGCCCGGTACGACTATGCCATCGACAGCGATATCGAATGCGGCATCCAGCTGATGGGGTCCGAGGTCAAATCGCTGCGGTCCGGTCAGTCCAACATCGCCGAAAGCTATGCCGCAGTGGAAAATGGCGAGCTTTGGTTGGTCAACGCCTACATCGCGCCCTACGAACAGGCCAAGACCTGGGGGCACGAAGAACGGCGGCGGCGCAAGCTGCTGGTCAACAAGAAGGAACTGGCGCGGCTTTGGAACGAAACGCAGCGCAAAGGCATGACGCTGGTTCCCATGGTCATGTATTTCAACCACAAAGGCCTGGTTAAACTGAAGATCGGCATCGCCAAGGGCAAGAAGACGCAGGACAAGCGCGCGACCGAGGCAAAGCGTGACTGGCAACGCCAGAAGGCGCGTCTGCTTCGCGAAAACGGTTAACTTCCGCTGAAATCTCCCCCTGACTGGGTCGGGACTGCCCGGTAATTTGCGCCCGTCCGAAGTGGTGGGGCCTTTGGACGCGCAATCCCGTGTAACGCCCCGCAAGCGAGGGACGAAATATGGAACAGCTTATCATTCAGCTGATTTCGGGTGCTGTTGGCGGCAATATCGCCGGTGCCGCGATGAAGAAACAAAGCCTGGGCACGCTTGGCAATTCGATTGCTGGTCTGGTCGGCGGCGGTCTGGGTGGCCAGATCCTGGGTGCGCTGATGGGTGGCGCGGGCGACGCCGGGGCCGGCATGGACCTGGGCTCGATCATCGGTGACGTGGCCGGTGGCGGTGTCGGCGGCGCGGTCGTTCTGGTCGTTGTCGGCCTGATCAAGAACATGATGGCCAAGAACTGACAAAACCGCGCCCCTGCGGCCGGGTGCGGCAGGGGCGCGTCTTGCATCGGCACACGGGCTTCGCTAGGCAGGCAAGGGACTTCTTGCCCCGGGAAAGAACGATGGCTGCCGACGATCCCACCACACTTGTTTCAACGGCCTGGTTGGCCGCACATCTGAAGGATCCTGACCTGCGCGTGATCGACGGGTCGTGGTATCTGGACACCATGGGCCGCGATGCGCGCGCCGAATATGACCCCGCGCATATTCCCGGCGCACGCTTTGTCGATATCGACGACCTGTCCGACAGCCGGTCGGAATTGCCCCACATGGTCCCGCCGGTGGAAAAGTTCATGTCGCGGATGCGCGCAATGGGCATCGGCGACGGGCATCAGGTGGTGGTCTACGATGGCGCTGGCCTGTTTTCGGCGGCCCGCATCTGGTGGATGTTCCGCCTGATGGGCAAGACCGACGTGGCCGTTCTGGATGGCGGCTTCCCGAAATGGCAGGCCGAAGGCCACCCGGTCGAAGACCTGCCACCGGTGATCCGTGACCGCCACATGACCGTGCACCGCCAGTCGCATCTTGTTCGCGACGTGACGCAGGTGGCATCGGCCAGCAAGCTCGGCAGCCACCAGATCGTCGATGCGCGGTCCGCCGAACGGTTCCGCGGCGAAGCACCGGAGCCGCGCGAAGGGTTGCGATCCGGCCATATCCCGAATTCGCTGAACCTGCCCTATGCCAACCTGTTGAACGCCGATGGCACGATGAAGGATGTCGATGCGCTGAAGGCAGCAATTACGGCGGCTGGCATCGATCCGACGCGCCCGGTCATCACCACCTGCGGGTCGGGTGTGACGGCGGCGATTATCAGCCTGGCGCTGGAACGCACTGGCCACCGCGATCATTCGCTTTATGACGGGTCCTGGGCCGAATGGGGCATGTACAACGACCTTAAGATTGCAACCGGAGAAGCCTGATGCTTGGCAACCTGCAAGAACAACCCGCCGACAAGATCCTGGCCTTGATGCAGGCCTTCCGCGAAGACCCACGCGACCAGAAGATCGACCTTGGTGTCGGCGTTTACAAAAACGCATCTGGCGTGACGCCCGTGATGCGCGCTGTCAAGGCCGCCGAACGCCAACTGGTCGAAACGCAGGAAACCAAGGCCTATACCTCGCTGGCTGGCGATCCCGAATACGGGCGGGCCTTGTCGGGTCTGGTGCTGGGCAATACGGTGGAGGCCGACCGCCTCGCCGCCGTTGCCACACCGGGCGGCACCGGTGCGATCCGGCAGGGGCTGGAACTGATCAGGATGGCCGCGCCCGACGCAACCGTCTGGCTGTCTGCGCCGACTTGGCCGAACCATCCGTCGATCATCAAGTATCTCGGTATGAAAATGGCGGAATACCGCTATTTCGACAACGCCACTTGCGATGTCGATTTCGCAGGCATGGTGGAAGACCTGGGCAAAGTGGCCGCCGGCGATGTGGTGCTGCTGCACGGCTGCTGCCACAACCCGACCGGCGCGAACCTGACGTCGGATCAATGGGATCAGGTCATTGCTTTGCTGGAAAAAACCGGCGCCACGCCGTTCATCGACATCGCCTATCAGGGTTTCGGTGACGGGTTGGACGAAGACGCTTCAGCCACCCGCAAGGTGGCGGCCGCCCTGCCTGAAACGATCATCGCGGCGAGTTGTTCCAAGAATTTCGGCATCTACCGCGAACGCACCGGTTTGCTGATGGCTATCTCGCCAGAAGCCAAAATGAAGCCCGTCACGCAAGGCAACCTGGCCTTCCTGAACCGGCAGAACTACTCTTTCCCGCCCGATCACGGGGCGCGTGTCGTGACGACAATCCTGAACGACCCGAATCTGCGCGCTGATTGGGCCGCCGAGCTGGAAGATACGCGGCTGTCGATGTTGAACTTGCGCCAGCAACTGGCCGATGAACTGCGCCAGCGGTCCAATTCCGACCGGTTCGATTTCATCGCCCGCCATCGCGGCATGTTCAGCCGCGTGGGCGCCAGCCCCGAACAGGTGGTGAAGATGCGCGAAGACAACGGCATCTACATGGTGGGCGACAGCCGCATCAACATCGCCGGATTGAACAAGGACACCGTGCCGGTTCTCGCCCAGGCGATGGTTGACGCGGGCGTCTAGGCAGCCCAGACCACCGGATAAAGATCGCTATCCGGCCGCTTCCCTTCGGAAAGTCCGAGATCAGTCATGATCTGGCTGTGGTCGGGATCCATGCCTTCGGGCCGGAAATAGATACGTGCGTCGTCGCCCAGCCATTGCGTGTTGAAGACCTTCAACTCTCGGTCAGCCGCAAGGTTGCCAGACCCGCCATGGATGATACGCGCATTGAAGAAAACTGCGTCACCGGGCTCCATATCCCAGCTGCGGATGTTGTATCTGTCCCGGTCCCCATCGATATCAGGGAATGGCACTGTGTCGTCGTCGGCAAAACTGACCTGATCGCGGTCATCTTTGGTCAGCGCGCCGAAATTCGTCTGTTTGTATTTGTGCGGCCAACGGTGTGACCCCGGGACAAACTCCAGCGCACTTTTCTTTTCCACCGGGACCAAAGGCATCCAAACCGAACAGGTGTCGAACCCTTTGACCGACCAATAAGGTTCATCCTGATGAAATGGTGTGCGAAATTGTGCGCCCATGGTGCGTACGAATATGGCGTCGAAAAAGAACGTCGACACGCGCGACCCCATTAACTGGCCAGCAATTTGGCCACAGGTCGAATTCCGGACGAAATCCTCGTATTCGGGAATGCTTTGCCAGGTCTGGCTGTCGTAGAAACAGCTGCGCCCCTGTGCATCCCGATCCCAGAGCCGCCCGCGTGGCGACGGGTTGGCCATGTTGCGTTCCAGCCCTGCAAGCAAATCGTCAACCCATCTGGAAAACTCGCCACGAACAAAAACGACGCCGTCCTGCGCAAACGTGTCGATCATGTCTTGGGTGACTTGCATGGTGATCCTCCTGCTGTTTCGGTCAGGCTGTCGACGGCAACGTGGCCTGTCTTGCCTGTTCGCGACAGCGGGTCAGCCCATCAACCCCCGTCGGACCAGGTTCAGACCTGCAACCACCAGCACGATCAGCGTGACGGTTCGAAACCGTTCCTGATCCAGCCGGTCATGCAGGCGAAAACCCATCAGCATTCCGACAAAGGCCGGTATCAGCATGGCAGCGGAAAACCAGACCGTGCGGCTGTCGATGACGCCCGACCGGATATGCGACGCCAGCAACACCACCGACCCGGATCCGTACAGCGCGCCCTGAATGCGCAACTGTTGCGCCTTGGGCGTGTCGATCGCGGTCAGGTACAAAACGGTCGGTGGCCCCCAGACCCCGCCGATCCCGCCGATCGTCCCCGCGAAGGCGCCGACCAAAAGTTCCACGGGGCGACGGATTGCTGCCCGGACATGGGGGCGCCAACCCGCCAGTTGCACGACTGTCAGCGCCGTGACCGGGATGCCGATCGCCAGCAAAAGGACATTCGGCGGCAAGTGCGGGACGATCTGCGCCGAAAGAACCAGACAGATCATCATCGCAACAAAGAACCACAGCATGGGACGCAGGGATTGAAACGCGCCATCCATACCGCCGCGAAACAGTTGCATTGCGTTGGTCATAACCGTCGGCAGGATCAATGCTGCAAGCGCAAGTTCCGGCGCGGTGAAAGATGATATGCCCGATATCATGATCATCGGCATGGCAAAGCCTACCGCGCCCTTCACGACACCCGCCAAAAGCGTTACGGCAAGCGCCATGGCCCATATTTCAAAGGGAATCGAAAGGAATTCTGTCACGGTCGTCCCTGCCATTCATGACCTGCCTGTCTGTCCTAGCAGATGCCGAAGTTAGCGGCATTGCAAAATTTCGCGCGACATTTTCGTGCGTCAATCTACCTCGAATGATCTAAATATTGCGCTGCACCTGCGAAATGGCTATGCAGGTTCGACCCTAGATTTTGGATGATCCCATGCCCCGCGACGGAGCCGACATGAACCAGACCACCCTATTGCCCGATCTGCTGACGCTGACCGCAGATGCCGTTCCCGCCGCCCGTGCGCTGCTCGACCGCGCGACCGAGGCAGTGCGCGCGCTGGTGAGCGAAGGTGACAGGGTGTCTGCCGCGAAACTGGAAGCCAACCAGACCGCCGCCCATGCGCTGTCGTGGTACGCCACCTATGCCGAAGCGCTGACGCAGATGCAGGGTTGGGCCGAGCGGCTTCAGTCCAGTGGCAAGTTCGGCGAGATCGAACAATTGATCCACCAGATCGCATTCGGCGAATACCTCTGGCAGATGTACGGCGGCATCCCGATGAGCCAGGGCGAAATCGCCCGTCCGCAGGATATGGGCCTGACACAGGACGACCAGCGTGTGATCATGGTGCCTGCGGTCCAGACCCTGACGCAATCGGGCAACACGCAGGCCGCGCGCGACCGGCTGGCCGAATTGCTGGTGGAAAACGCGGCCCACGCGACTTTTGGCGCCACTGGCCTGGACGAAGAGCTGGAAATGATCCGTGACCAGTTCCGGCGCTATGCCGATGAACGCGTCATTCCCTATGCCCATGACTGGCACCTGAAGGATGAACTGATCCCCATGGAGGTGATCGAAGAGCTCGCCGAAATGGGAGTGTTCGGTTTGACCATCCCCGAAGAACATGGCGGCTTTGGGCTGTCCAAGGCGTCGATGGTCGTGGTCAGCGAAGAGCTGTCGCGCGGCTATATCGGTGTCGGGTCGCTCGGTACCCGGTCGGAAATTGCGGCCGAACTGATCATCGGTGGCGGCACAGACGAGCAAAAGGCCAGCTGGCTACCCCGTATCGCATCCGGGGAAATACTGCCCACGGCCGTGTTTACCGAACCCAATACCGGGTCGGACCTTGGCAGCCTGCGCACCCGCGCCGTGAAAAACGGCGACACCTATGAAGTGACAGGCAACAAGACCTGGATCACCCATGCCGCCCGCACCCATGTGATGACGCTTCTGGCCCGCACTGACCCGGAGACGACCGATTATCGCGGGCTGTCGATGTTCCTCGCCGAAAAGACGCCGGGCACGGATGACGCCCCGTTCCCGACCCCCGGCATGACTGGCACGGAAATCGAGGTGTTGGGCTACCGCGGCATGAAGGAATACGAACTGTCATTTGACGGGTTCAAGGTGAAGGCCGAAAACCTGCTGGGCGGGGAAGAAGGCCAGGGCTTCAAGCAGTTGATGCAGACGTTTGAATCCGCCCGCATCCAGACCGCCGCCCGCGCCATTGGCGTGGCGCAATCTGCGCTGGAAACCGGCATGCAATACGCGTTGGACCGCAAACAATTTGGCAAGGCGCTGATCAACTTCCCGCGCGTGTCGGGCAAGCTTGCGATGATGGCCGTCGAAATCATGGTGGCCCGCCAGCTAACCTATTTCAGCGCTTGGCAGAAAGACCATGACAAGCGTTGCGATCTTGAAGCCGGGATGGCCAAACTTCTGGGCGCGCGCGTGGCTTGGGCATCCGCCGATAACGCCTTGCAGATCCACGGCGGCAATGGTTTCGCGCTGGAATACCGCATCAGCCGAATCCTGTGTGACGCGCGCATCCTGAACATATTCGAAGGCGCTGCCGAAATTCAGGCACAGGTGATTGCACGGCGCCTGCTGGGCTAGCGTGGCCGTTCAGTCATCCAGCCGGTCGAACGCCAATCCCTTGCGCTTCAGCCAGTCTTTCATCCTGGCCTTGCTTTCGTCGGACCATGTCGTTCGGGATTCGTAGAATTCCTCGACGGCGTATTGGCCATCCGGGATGATGTACCAGGGCACCTTGGTTGACGTGAAGATATGCACGTCCGGAGGCATCAGGTCGGGGTTGTCGAGCGTACCGACGCGCAAAAAGCGGACATGCTCGCGCAATCCGCCAAAGTCATAGTTGCTCCATATCGCGACTTTGCACGATGGGCAGCGGGCGATGATCTGTCCCTTTCCGCTGGGCGACGGGATGCCGGCGATGTCCAGATCGCCCTTGATGGTCACCACGGCCTCGGATTCATATAGGGCGTTCAGCACATGCGGTCCGCCCGTCTGGCGCTGGCACCACCGGCAATGACAGGCGTGTACGATCAACGGTTTCCGATCGACCCGATACCGCACCTGCCCGCAAGTACAGCCGCCCTCACATGGTTCGAAATCAGCTTCCATTGGATCGTCCCCCCGGGTTGCGATGCCTGATTGCAGGCATTTCGTGTTGCCACATGGATCGCATCGACGCAGGCTTCTGAGAAGCCAATTAATATCGACACCCACAGTGCAAGAATGCACGGGGCGGGGTTCGCGATGCAATGGGATGATGCGCGGTGCCTTCCTGCCCTTGTTCGGGAGGGATCGTTCACCGGCGCAGCGAAGCGGCTGGGCGCGCAGCATTCGACCGTATCGCGGCGTATCCATGCCCTTGAGAACATCCCTGAATCCCGCCTAATCGAACGCGGCGCCGCAGGCCATAAGCCGACGCGGGCGGGGCAGCTGCGGGAAGGGCTGCGCGTGGGGTATCTACACTGTATTCTTTGCGATCGCGACCCGAACCTGATCCGGTACAGGGAACCGGGGTCGCAGCATGACCTGGGGCTTTGACTCCTGTATCAACGGGATCGGCGCAAGACCAAGCGTGTGACCCTGTTCCGGGCGCCAATGCAAAGGGAAACGCGTCGATCCGGGGGGTGCTGGAAGGCGTGGTCTGATCAGTCGGCACTGATATTGCGCGCCAGCAGGTCGTGCAGGCGCTGGCGCGCAGCGGGCAGGGGGCGATTGCCGAGCGAATGGGCCAGGCGATGGGTCAGAAAGAACCCGGTGGTGGTCATGCCTGTGGCGACATCTTCCGGTTCGCCCTGCCCATGACCCATCAGCGCCGGGGGCAGGGGCAACAGCCTGTCCGCCCACTCGCCCGCCCCATCGAGACTGACCGCGCGCCCGGTTTTGGGCGACACGAAAACCAGCCCCTCGGTCGACCCTGTCGCCGCGCAACGCGACAGGTCCAGCCCAAACCCCATTTCGTCCAGCAGTGCCAGTTCCCAGCGCAGATAGGCCAGCGGCCAGGCTTCGGATGACACCATCAGGTCCAGAAGAGTCATGGTCCGCGCATAAAGCGACGGGTAGGGCGCGCGTTCGGGCAAGGCAAAGGACAACAGCGCCGTGACCGCGTTCAGCCCGGCAAGCGCCAGCCTGTCGCCCATGATCGCCGCCGCGCGCGATTGAATTGGCTCGACAGTGTAGGATCCCAGATGTTCGTCCAGCCGCGCCCGCCAAGTCACGTCCAGCTGCGCGCCCGGTTGCAGGATCGGTGCCATGCGCCGGCCTGACCCGCCGCGCACCACCCCGGCGTGGCGGCCATGTTCGGCGGTGAAAACCTCGATTATCGCGGAATTCTCACCATGTCGCCTGACCGCTAGCAATGCACCTTGGTCGCGCCAGTCCATATCAATCCGCCAACCCCGGTTCGTCCAGCAAATGCCGCCCGGCACGGTCTTCGACCTCAATCACCCATAGGTCGGGGTCGAAACTGCGCTGTTTGGCAAGGCTTTCATCCACCGCCCGTTCATCGCCTTCGGCCAAAACCACCCATGCGCGCTCGCCCGTCATCAGGTCGAAGGATCGCTGATAGGCGACCGCCCGCCCGTCCAGCGTGTTTAGCTTGACCAGAACCGCACCTGCCGTCACGTCGCCCTTTTTCACCACAAAGGCCGGGATATCGGCAAGCCTGAGCCGCGTCAGATAGGCCGAAACCCAGATGTCGGCGGTCAGCCGGGTCATGTGTTGCCGTCGTTGAAATCCAGGCCCATTTCCGAATAACGCTCGCGTTCTTCCAGCCAGTTCGGCCGTACCTTAACCTGCGTGAACAAATGCACCTTGCGGCCCAGGAACTCTTCCAGCTCGGCGCGGGCGGCCTGTCCGACGGCCTTCGCGGTTTCGCCCTTCTTGCCCAGGACAATCCCCTTGTGACCGTCGCGGGCCACGTAAATCACCTGGTCGATGCGCGTGGACCCGTCCGGGCGGTCCTCCCAGTTTTCGGTTTCGACAGTCAGCTGATAGGGCAATTCCTGATGCAGGCGCAGGGTCAGCTTTTCACGGGTGATCTCGGCAGCGATCATGCGCAGTGGCAGGTCCGCGATCTGGTCTTCGGGGTAGAGCCATGGGCTGTCGGGCATCTGCGCAGCAAGCCAGTGCTTCAACTTGTCCACGCCATGCCCCTTTTCAGCCGAAATCAGGAAGGTTTCGGCAAAGGGGTAACGGTCGTTCATCGCCTTCGTCAGCGCCAGAAGCACGGGCGCTTCAACCTTGTCTATCTTGTTGATCGCCAACGCCACGCTGCGCCCCTGTCCGACCTCGGCCAAGCGTTCAAGGATGGTTTCCACGCCCGTGGTCACGCCACGATGCGCCTCGATCAGCAAGACCACGACATCGGCATCCGCGGCGCCGCCCCAGGCTGCCGCGACCATCGCGCGGTCCAGCCGCCTGCGCGGGCGGAACAGCCCGGGCGTGTCCACGAACACGATCTGCGCGTCGCCTTCCATCGCGACGCCACGAATGCGCGCGCGTGTGGTTTGCACCTTATGGGTCACGATCGACACCTTGGCCCCGACCATGCGGTTCAGCAGGGTCGACTTGCCCGCATTGGGTTCACCGATCAGGGCGACAAATCCGGCGCTGGTGGTCATCGGGTGGGAATCCTTATCATTGGACCGGCCCCATACGGGATTTGCACAGGATGCGCCATAGCGGGCAATCTGTCCCTATCAGACAAGTTTATGTCTCAACTGGATCAGTGGCGGGCGGATTTGACATTAGCCTGACAGGCAACGAACAGGGACGCCATGCGCTATTCCGCATTCAAGATCTTCCGAGAAGGCCTGACCGGCAACAAGGGCTGGAAACCGGTCTGGCGCGAACCGGACCCGAAACCGGAATATGACATCGTCATCGTCGGCGGTGGCGGGCACGGGTTGTCCACCGCCTATTACCTAGCCACTCAGTTCGGTGTCCGCAACGTGGCGGTTCTGGAAAAGGGCTGGCTGGGGTCGGGCAATATCGGGCGGAACACCACGATCATTCGGTCTAACTACCTGCTGCCGGGCAATGAACCGTTTTACGAGATGTCGTTGAAGCTCTGGGAAGGGTTGGAACAGGATTTCAACTATAATGCCATGGTCAGCCAGCGTGGGATCGTGAACCTCTATCATTCCGACGCACAACGCGACGCCTATGTGCGCCGGGCCAATGCGATGCTGCTGGCGGGCGCGGATGCCGAACTGGCCGATGCCGATGCCTTGCGGCGCGAATTGCCATTCCTCGATTTCGACAATGCCCGTTTCCCTATTAAGGGCGGGCTGTTTCAACGGCGCGGCGGCACGGTGCGCCATGATGCAGTTGCTTGGGGCTATGCGCGCGGCGCAGACAGCCGGGGCGTGGATATCATCCAGAATTGCGAAGTAACCGGCTTTGACATCGAAAACGGGGTGTGTCGCGGGGTCATGTCCACGCGTGGACAGATCCGTGCCAAAAAGGTCGCGGTCTGCGTAGCCGGGTCATCGGGTCGCGTCATGGCGCTGGCGGGAATGCGCCTGCCCATCGAAACCCACGTGCTTCAGGCCTTCGTGTCCGAGGGTCTGAAACCCCTGCTCCCCCGCGTCATCACTTTCGGCGCGGGCCACTTCTATGTCAGCCAGTCAGACAAGGGTGGGCTGGTCTTTGGCGGCGATATAGACGGCTACAACACCTATGCTCAGCGCGGCAACCTGCCGGTGGTTGAAGACGTGGCCGAAGGCGGCATGGCGATCATGCCGATGATCGGGCGGGCCCGGTTGTTGCGCAGTTGGGGCGGGGTCATGGACATGTCGATGGACGGCTCGCCCTTCATCGACCGAACCGATATCGAGGGGCTCTATCTCAACGCCGGCTGGTGCTACGGCGGCTTCCAGGCGACGCCGGCCTCGGGCTTTTGCTACGCCCACCTTCTGG
>JBNKYL010000124.1:0-2225 GCA_050300875.1 Paracoccaceae bacterium | reverse complement strand
GGCGCCGGGTGGGCTGACCTGTTTCCTGGTGCCGCGCTGGTTGGAGGATCAGCGCAATGCGATCCAGATCGCGCGTTTGAAATCCAAATTGGGCAACCGGTCCAATGCCTCAGCCGAGATCGAATATCACGGCGCGATTGCCCATCGGGTCGGCGAGGAAGGCGAAGGCGTGCGGCGGATTATCGAGATGGTCCATCACACGCGGTTGGACACGGCGCTGGCGCCTGCCGGGTTGATGCGCGCGGCCCTGGCCGAGGCGCTGCATTGGGCGCGGCACAGGCGTGTGTTTCAGAAAACCCTGATCGACCAGCCGCTGATGCGGGCGGTGCTGGCGGATCTGGCGGTCGACACGCAAGCGGCGCTGTGGCTGGGGCTGAGGGTGGCGCGGGCGTATGTTGGGGACAAGGCCGAAGACCGGGCATTCGCGCGGATTGCCGTCGCGCTTGCGAAATTCATCAACAACAAGCGCTGTCCCACCGTCGTCTACGAGGCGATGGAGGTGCTGGGTGGCGCGGGTTACACCGATGACACGCCGATGCCGATGCTGTTCCGCGAAACGCCGCTAAATTCGATCTGGGAAGGGTCGGGCAATGTGATCTGCCTGGACGTTCTGCGCACCCTGTCGCGCGACGAGACGGCGGGCAGCGTGCTGCGCGCGGAAATGGCGGCGGCCAGGGGGCAGGATACGCGCTTCGACACGGCGCTGGCCGGGTTCGAGGAGCGATGGGTCAGGCTGCCGACCGAGGCCGACGCGCGGGGCTATGTCGAACGGATGGCCGATCTGCTGACCGCTTCGGTTTTGATCCGCCATGCGCCGGATGCGCTGGCCAGTGGGTTCGTGACCAGCCGAATCGTGGGCGGTCGCGGGTCGGTCGCGGGCACAGTGCCGGGGTTGGATGCAGGCGCATTGCTAGACGGGTTATAGGGTGTTTCGCGCGCGAAACGCTTTTGGGTCAACGATTTGAAAACGTTTCGGTTTTCAAGGCGATTTCCGGAAAACGGTTTATTAACAATATGTTGCGAGCGGCGTCTTAGCGAAATGTCAAGATTCTAGATGCGTCCGATCAGGCGCAGGTAGCCAAGTGCTGCAATGGATACGCCATCGCCGAACTGGCCGTTTTGGATCATCGCCATGACCTCATCGATCGTGAATTGGCCCAGGCGCATGTCCTGTTCGCCCGCCTCGCGGTCTGATGAACCGCGTCGCAAGTCCGTGGCGACAAACAGGTGGCAGGTCTGGGTGGCATAGCCCGGTGCCTGAAAGAATTGGTGCACATGTTCCAGATGACCGGCAGTCAGCCCGGTTTCTTCACGCAGTTCGGTTCGGGCGATTTCTTCGGGCCTGGCGTCAGGTCGGTCGTTGAGCGCGCCCATGGGTAGTTCCCACAACCGGCGGCCGACCGGATGACGGTACTGTTCGACCAGTTCGATGCGGCCATCGGCATGGATTGGCACAACGGTCGCGAAATCGGGTTTTTCGACCACGCCATATAGGCCCGCAGACCCGTCAGGAAGGCGCAGATTGTCTTCGCGCAAACGCATCCACGGGTTTTCGTAAACGATGCGGCTGTTCGTGACGGTAGGTTCGTCGGTCATGGTCGTTACAGTTTCGACGAAATGATCCCCGTCGAAAACCCGCCTTTGCGCAATTCGCCGAATAGCCGCTGATATTCGATCTTGGGGCAGCGGTTCTGGATCACCGTGATCCCGGCCGCTTCGGCCTTGGCGGTGGCTTCCGAATGCTCAACACCAATTTGCATCCAGATGACCTTGAGGTTCGGCAGAACTTCCAATGCTTCGTCAACAATGCCGGGCACGGCGTCAGAGCGGCGGAAAATATCGACCATCTCGATCTGGTCGCGATGGGGGATGTCGGAGAGGCTGGCGCAGATTGTCGCACCGAAAAGCTGTTTGCCCGAATGGCCGGGGTTGACGGGCGTGACCTTGTAGCCGCGGAGCGTCAGATAGCGGGCGACAAAATAGCTGGGGCGCACCGGGTTCATCGACACGCCGACACAGGCGATATGGGTCACGGACCCCAAAACTTGTTTAAGTTGTTCGTCTGCATACGACATGATGAGTTTTCCCCGTGTTCTACCCAAAAAGGCGCCCGGTCCTATGGCCGGGCGCTAGTTATGGAACGAGGGACAGTGAAAGGGCAAGGATGTTCCAGTCCGTTGCCCGCCCAAGAGATATGTCGTCGGAAGTTGGTGAAAAGGGCCGGT
>JBNKYL010000123.1:0-7402 GCA_050300875.1 Paracoccaceae bacterium | reverse complement strand
CGTAACCCTGTCTCCCCACAATGCCCTTTTCAGAACGAGCTGCCGTCGGACGACCGGGGCGGCTCTTTTGTCTTTCAGGGGCTTTGCGTTATGGACTTGGGAAATGGTATGTTGCTTTTCGGGGCGCGTGGGCCCTGGAAGAATGGCAAGCTTAATTTGACAAAGCCGACAATATCAGGCGCCCTGATCGGCCAGCAGGCGCAGCTTTCCTTTGGAACATGGCAGTCCGGCGCAACCAGCCTGTCTGGTGAGCTTCTGAAGGACGGGGTCGTCTGGATGACCGGGCTGACCGATGGCCAGGCCCTGACCTGGTCGGCGGCCGAGGATCTGGGCCAGTTCACATTGCGGGTGACGGCAGCGCTGGTGAACGGGCAGGCCGAGACAGCCGTGTCCGCGCCGATCCAGGTGACCCATGTTCCGCCGCAATCCGGCGGGGCGCTGCCTGATGAAATTCTTGACCTTGGGTCGGGCGATTTCCTGCTGGATGCCTCGCTGGATTTCACCGGCCAGGCGCTGAACTATTCCATTGGCGGGGCAGGGGCCAGCATCGACCCGGTGACCGGGATGGTCACCATTCCGACCGTCATCGCGCTGGCCGGGGCCGTGGTGACGGTGACGGCAACCAATTCCGGCGGATCGGCCAACAGCAATTTCCTGGTGACCGTCGAAAACCGCGTGCAGGACCCCGACCTGACCATTCTGCCCGATGAATGGGCAATCTCCGGGCCGGGCCCGGATGGGGCCGATATCGTGATCTTTTCGGTGCCCAATGTAGCAGGCGATCCGGTGACCGATCTGCAATACAGCCTTGATGGCGGGGCCTGGCAATCCCTTGGCGGGATCCAGGCCGGATCCTACCGGCTGTCCGGCCTGGCCGAAGACAGCAGTCATATCCTGGCAATCCGGGCCATGGGGACGGCGCCCGGTCCGGCCAGCGATCAGAAATGGTTCGCGACGATCCCCGGCGATCCGGGCGGGTTCCGGGGATGGGATCCTTCTGCCGACCTCGGCGCGGTCGGCGATGTCTTCGTGGCGCCCTATGGCGACGATATGGGGGCAGGGACCCTGGCCGATCCTTTCCGGACGGTCGGCCGGGCGATGACCGTGGCCGCACCGGGCCAGACGATCAAGGCCCGGGCCGGGGTTTATCGTGAAGCGGTGGGGCTGAAAGCCGGTGTCGCCCTGGAAGGTTATCGCAGTGAGCGCCCGCAGATCACCGCCGCCGAAGTCCTGTCGGGGCTGACCCAGTGCAACAGTGCAGATGCCAATGTCCTGGGCGCGGTCCTGGGCGCATCCGGGTCACCTGTCTACAAGAGCGTCGTCGCTAAGACCGGGCTGAACTATTCCAACATCTTCGCGCTGAACCTGTTCGAGGCCGGGCGGCGGGTCTATGTCGTCAGCGACCGGGCCGACATGTCGCGGCTCTATGCCGATGATGATGAAAGCACCTTCCACATCGCCGATACGTTCATCCTGAACGGGTCCAACCAGATCACTGATATCGTCGACAGCTCTGTCATCAACCCGGCGCGCTATACCGATGCGCAGCTGATCGGCAAAGAGGTGCTGCTGTACCATTACCCCAATGTGGTGTCGAAAGTTCAGATCACCGCCGCCAATGTCGCCCAGGGCCGGATCAGCGTCGACGGGGCAAAAGTGGTGGAAGGCAATACGCCCAACCCGATCGTGGACAACCAGCGTTACGCGATCCTCAACGTCGCCCCGGCGCTTTCGCCGGGCACCTGCTTCCTGCGCGATATCGGGACGGATGTCGAAGTATATGTCTATCCAAGGGATCCGGCGCATCTGGGGGCGATCGAATATTCGGCCCGGGTTTTGGTGCTGAACTGGCCTGCATCCCCGGGCGGCAACGTCACCCTGCGCGGGCTGCACCTGTCCCAGGCGACCGGCGAAGGCTATGCGCAGGGCGGCAACATCATCAAATCATCGACCGCCGGGCTGTCGCCGGACAACCTGATCGAACATGTCCTGTCCAGCGGCACGCTGAATGTCGGTGGGATTTCCTATTCGTTCTATTTCCGGGGCATGCAGGATACGGTCATCAGCCAGTGCAGTTTCTTCGATGTTCCGGGGCGGGGCGTGTTCTTCACGGGGCTCAGCATAACCGGCCGCGGGCAGCGCAACATGGTCCGGCGGTCCTGTTTCCGTCGCATCGGTGGGGCGGGGTTCGTGGTTTATGCGCAAGACCGGATGGTTTTTGCCCATAACTATGCCAACCAGACCGGGCTGACCGCACATTCGAACAAATCCAACGGGTATGAACAGATCGACGGAATCCTGTGGTGGGGCAATGAATGGGGCCGCGACACAAATGGCTACCTGACCTGGCAGGAGGCCAGCCAGCCGGTCGTGGCCTTCAACCTGATCCCGATCAACAGCAAATACCTGCGCGACAACCGCGCCATCGTCGATCAGCAGAATTCGACGCCGCCGCCGAACCCGGGTTCGACCAGCTATATCTTCAACAACACCATCCCGCCGCAGGCCGGCAATTCCGGCGCCTGGGGGCATCTGGCCATCGATCTGTTCCAGACGATCAGTGATCTGGGCTATCAGGTCGTCAACAATGTCACCCATGGGCTGACCGCGCCGGCCGAATTCCCGCAGCCCGGATCGGTAGTGAAATCCAATGTCATCACCCATGTGGGATGGGACGGGGTCCGCCAGACCTCGGCTGGCGATTACGACAACACCAATGTCGTCTGGACCAACCTGGCCACGGTTTATGCCGATTACGGCAATAACAACTTCACCCCGACCCCGACATCGCCGATCCTGACCGTGCCGGGGCAGGACATGCAGCCGGTCATAGCCAGCCTGCAAACGACCTTTCCGCAATTTTCCGATTGGACCCGGGATTACCGGGACCGGGTCATCGACTGGTCGCTGCTGCCGGTCGGGGCCGACGCGGGGGCTTCTTTCATCCGGTCGTGACAATCATCGGGCCTGTCCGGCTTTGTCACAGGTTCGGGCCATATGGCACGGCGGGGACTTGCCCTGATGTTCATGTTAGGTCACAGAAAAGCAATCCGCCGGTTCGAGACCGGAGGATTTGCAGAGGTGCAGTGTGGCCGAGTATCGCAAAGCAAAAAAGCGTGGGCTGAACCGGTTGGCCGGTCTGCGTCGTGTGCTTATCACGCTCAAGCGGATCTATCTGACACGGGTATGGGGGATGGATATCGATCCGACGGTCGAGTTTTCCCTGTCGGCCAAGTTCGATCGCACCTATGCGCCGGGCGTGCATGTCGGGGCTCATTCCTATGTGGCGTTCGAAGCCCGAATTCTGACCCATGACCGCACACGGGGCCTGTATCTGCACACGCGGGTCGGGGAAAACTGTTTCATCGGCGGACGCAGCCTGATCATGCCGGGGGTGGAGATCGGCGATAATTGCGTGGTCGGGGCAGGGGCTGTCGTGGTCAAATCCGTCCCGCCCCGATCGGTGGTTGTCGGCAACCCGGCGAAAATCATCCGGTCCGATATCAATGTCGGCCCTTACGGACGTTTCGCCGACGCCGATGCCACCGAAAGCGCGCTGGTCGAACAGGGGTTGGCCTGACCCATGACCAGATGCCATCCATGGCTGATCGCAGGTTGAACGGATGTCGCTGCGCCGGTCCTTTTTCCTGTCGGGCTTCAGTCAGTATGCGGTCCTGCTGCTGGGTTTCGTCAAGATCGCGATCCTGTCGCGGGTCCTGAACCCGGCCGAGATCGGCGCCTATACGATATTCACGGTGCTGATCTTCCTGACCCTGGTGTTTCGCGAACTGGGGTCGCGCGATTACATCATCGCCGAAAAGAACCTGACCGAAGGCAGTCTGGATCTGTGTTTCACCCTGCTTCTGGTCATGGGGGTCGTGGTTGCGTCGGGCTTTGTCTTGCTGGCCGGACCGGCAGAGGCGTTTTTCAACGCGCCTGGCCTGGGGCGGCTTCTGCAGATCGTCGCGCCAACCTTCGTGATCCAGTCGCTGACAGCGGTCGAGGTGTCGCAGCTATACCGGGACATGAATTTCCGGGCTCTTGCGGTCCTGCAGATACTGCCCACGCTGGCCGATCTGGGTGTGACGCTTGGCCTGCTCTATGCCGGGTTCGGCCTGGTCAGCGTCGCCTGGGGGGTCTGGGCGGCGATCGGACTGACATCACTTCTGGTCGTGATATGGCGGCGTGGCCGGGTTTTCCACCGGCTAAGGATCGACGGGATCCTGACGATCCTGCGCTTCGGGCTGCAATCCTCGGGGGCGACCTTGCTGAACAATATCGGCTCCTACGCCCCGGCGCTGATCCTGGGATGGGGCACCAACGCGTCGACCGTGGGCTTTTTCAGCCGTGGCCAGACCCTGATCACCTTTGCGCGCCAGGGGGTCGAAGTGGCGACCCGGCCGGTGACGCAATCCTGGTTCGCCGGAAATGCCGGGCAGGACCAGACCGCGGCGGGGCAGGTCTTTCTGCGCCTGGTGGTGGTAATTTCCGGAGTGGCATGGCCGTTCTACGTCTTCATCTTCTTTCACGCGGCAACGCTGATCCCCTTCGCCTTCGGCCCGCAATGGGAACAGAGTGTTCCGGTCGCCCAGGCATTGGCCATCGGTGGGATGTTTTCGCTTTACGGCGTGGTCGGCACCAGCCTTCTGGTCGGCCGGGGCGATGTCACACGCGCCTTGCGTTTCAACCTGATTTCGCTGGGCATTCGCATCGTCGTGCTGTTCACGGGGCTGAATTTCGGATTGCTGGGATTTGCCTGGGCCATCGCCTGCGGCCATTTTCTGGGCTTCGTGGTGTTGGGGCTGGTGCTGCGCGGCTCGGGTATTCTTGGCCTTGGCGGCTATCTGGCGGCGACCCGGCAAGGGGCCGCGCTGGCCGCGTGCTGCGCCTTGGTCAATTACGTGCTGATCCGGCTGGTCTTTCACGGCGCCATGCTGGGCGTGTGGGAATTCCTGCTGGTGACAGCGATCAACGCGGTGATTTTCATGGCCATCCTGGCCTTGCTGCGTCATCCGCTTTGGGCCGAGGTTCGGAGGCTGATCTGACCTTGTGCCAGGGCGCGGGTGGCAATGGTCTGCCACCGGCTGGGGATGTGCCGAAAAGGAAACAATCGGGCCGGAACAGGCATGGAATGATGGGACGGTGGGGCGAATTGCGGTATCGTTCCGGGCGGTCCGTCATGGGGCGAAAAGCACAATTATAACATAACATTCATTACCGGAGGTATCCTTGGACGGTACATCTTCCGAAATCCGGGCTGGCTATCATGCCCTGGTCCGATCCGATATTTTCCCCCTGGTTCCCGTTCAGGGTGGCACGCTTCTGGATATCGGCGGCGGCATCGGCGCCACGGCGTCGGCCCTGAAGTCATCGGGCCATGTCGAACGTGCCGGGGTGATCGACCTGGTCAGCCATGACCCGGGCAAGCTGGGGTTGGATTTCCACTATTCGGGCAACCTTGAGGAGCCGGGGTTCCTCGAGTCCATCACCGAAAAGGAAGGTCCCTTCTCGACCATACTGTGCCTGGATGTGCTGGAACATATCTCCGACCCCTGGTCGCTGATCGCGGCCCTGCACAAATCCCTGGCCCCGGGCGGTGTGATCGTGGCCTCGATCCCGAACATGCGCCACTACAAGGCCAGTTTCCCGCTGTTTTTCCAGGGCCGCTGGGATCTGGAAGATAGCGGCATCCGCGACCGGACCCATCTGCGCTGGTTCGTCCGTGATACGGCGATCGGGCTGATGACCTCCAGCGGGCTTCAACTGGAAGAGATCCGCGAAGCAACCGGCGCGGGTCGCAAGATCACCCTGATCCGCACAGTGACATTCGGCATCCTGCGCAGCTTCACGACCCTGCAATACCTGATCCGGGCCCGTAAGGCGGACTGATCAGCCTTTCCGGCGCCGAAACTGCGTCGACTGGCCTGAGACCGCGGTTTCGGGACCGGGCTGCCGGTCGCGGGCTGCGGCGGTGCGGGGCCGCGCGGTGGTTCGGGCAAAGCGCGTGTAGCGCGCGCGTGGATCCGGCTTTGCCAGAGGTTCCGGGTCTTCCTGTCCGGTGTCATCACCGCCGGCGGGTTCGGGCATGGTCAGAACCGCGCTGCTCAATCCCAGAATGAACATCATGAACATATAGGTGGCGCCCCAGACATGCACCGAGGCCAGGGCCATGCTGAGCCCGAGGATGCCGAAGATCATGGCGTAGCGGGCCTTATCCAGGGCAAAGTCCCGGATCTGCATGAAGGACAGTTTCAGGACAGTGACCGTAAAGGCTGCGGCAATCAGCAGGAAGGCCGGAATGCCGTTTCGCATGGCTGTCAGCAGCCAGAAATTGTCGACGCTGGAGGTGTGCATCCAAGATGGGCGGGACCAGTTGCTAAGCCCGATCCCGAAGATTGGGTGAGCCCAGACATTTTCCATCCCGTAGCGAAAGATCAGGATACGCCAATAGGCGGTCCCGGAATTGAAGGTCATGTAGCTGGCAAAGACCTGAAAGGGTGTGCGGTTCGACAGAAGGTCGATCGTGACATAGCCGGCGATCACCAATGCAATGAAGATCTTCCAGCGATTGCGCACCGCCCGGGTCAGGCGATCCCAGACCATCAGGCCGATCTGTGTCATGATCGAGAGGTAAGCACCTGATGACAGCGAAAAGAACCCGGCCGCCCCGACGGCCCAGGCGCGCCACCAGCCATAGACCTTCTGCTTGCCCGGCCTGGGTGTGAGGTAGATCAACGAAAAGGCCATCGATGTGAAAACGCCGTAAAGAATGGGATGTTCGAAAACCGCCTGCGCCCGGTACATCCCCATGCGCGGTTCGTAATTCACCCAGGGAAAGGTATGGCCCAGCATACCGAAAAGATCATTGTAGATGCGCGCCTTGGTCAGGGATTCTAGGGCGGCGGCCGGGATCATGAACAGCATCAGGATAAAGAGGGTCTTGGCCACCCTGCGCAGGTCATCGGTCGTGCGGATGAAACAGCGCGCCACCAGATAGGCGCCGAAGGTTTCGACGGTCGTGATGCCGATAAGCTGGATCAACCGCGTGCCGTGATTGCTCAGAAAGGACAGCGCCCCCCAGACCAGATAGGCCAGGATCAGGAAATCGGCGGCCAGAAACCGCCCTGCCCGGCCCGACAGCCACATGAACAAGGCCGGAAAAAACAGCACCAGCAGCATGATCCGCTGCGGGGTCAGAAGCAACGATCCCAGCCGGTATTGCAGCGGGATGAACAGCGTGATGACGAACAGGATCGCCCAGTTGACCTGCGATTTTGACATGCCCGCTTGGAGCGGCCTGTGGGAAGTTATGTCTGCGACAGACATTTTGAGATACGTATTTCCTGCTTTGGGCCGGGCGACAACCAGCGTCAGGGGTTGATATAGCCATTATGCCGGGTCA
>JBNKYL010000122.1:0-4793 GCA_050300875.1 Paracoccaceae bacterium | reverse complement strand
TCTCCCTGGCCTTCGCCGACGGCGGCGCTTTCTCGGGTCACGCGCCCCTTGGTGACCAGGTCGATCCCCATGACATCCAGTGCCACGCGCACCTCGGCGCCCAACAGATCGCCGTCCGGCCCCAACAGCCGCGCGTATTGCGGCGTCGACACGCGGAAGGACACCTCGAGCGCGTCGGTATCGACGATCTGTGCAATGCGCTCGTTGGTGGTCACCAAGCCGCCCTCGACCACGGTGACCTCGGCCAAGGTGCCGGTGAAATCCGCGTAAATTTCGCTATCGGCAAGGTTGCGTTCGGCTTCGGCCAGGCTGATGCCCTGACGGGCCAGTGTCGTGCGCGCGCGATCCAATGCGGCCTCGGCATTGGCCAACGACTGGCGCCGCGACAAGACTGCCTGCCGTGCGGATGACGCCGCCAGTTCAGCCGTTTCCACCGACGCCGCCGTGCCGACGCCCTTGTCGCGCAGGTCGATGGCCCGCGCCAGGGCCGCTTCGCGCAAATCCGCCTGTTCGCGTGCCGAAACCAGATCGTCGTTGGCAAGCGTCAGCGCGTTTTCCGCCTCGCGCACGCCGGCCTCGGCTTCGGCCAGATCGGTGCGCGCCACCGCCAGCGCTGCCTGCGCGTCGGTGGGGTCGATCCGCGCAAGCAATTGTCCGGCCTCGACGCGCCCGCCCTCTTCGAAACTGTCGGCCAGTTCAATAATTTGTCCGCCTGCGGATGCGCGCAAATCCAGCGTGCGCCGCGCCCGCACCTCGCCGAAACTGGTCAGTACCGGGGCGATATCGGCAATTTCCGGGGTCAGGACGTTGACGGCCAGAACACGTTCGCGCTGTGGCCGGGCCTGATCATCCTGGGCCATGCGCACCTGTATTGCGTCAAACATGGTCTTGGTTGCGACCGCCAACAGCCCGAAAGTCAGCGCCAGAAGCAAAAGCCCGGCTAGTGAACGGCGAAGAAATCGCATGTCTCAGGCATCCAAGTCGTTGCGCCGGAAGGCCCCGAACAGGCCCCGGCATAGTGTGGCATCACAATGTTATACGGTGCAAAGCGTCACTTCCGTCGAAATTTTTCGTCAAGGCGCGGTAAAATCTCGATGAAGTTGCAGGGCCGGTGCCTGTAATCGAGCTGAAAGGCCAAAATTTCATCCCATGCATCACGACACGCGCCGGGGCTGCCGGGCAGGGCGAACAGATAGGTGCCGTTTGCCACACCGCCCGTTGCGCGGCTTTGCACTGCGGAAGTGCCGATCTTTTTCATGCTGACAATGGTGAACACCGTGCCGAAGGCTTCGATTTCCTTTTCATAGACGTCGCGATGCGCCTCGACGGTCACATCGCGCCCTGTCAGCCCGGTCCCCCCGGTTGAAATCACAACATCGATATCCGGATCTTCGCACCAGCCGCGCAGTTTCGCCGCGATCTCGACCCGTTCATCGGGCAAGATCGCCCGATCTGCCAATACATGTCCGGCCGCTTCAATCCGGTCGACCAGCGTCTGGCCCGACTTGTCGCTCGCCATATCCCGCGTATCGCTGACCGTCAGGACGGCAATGCGCACCGGAATGAAGGACTTGCTTTCGTCGATGCGGCTCATGGTGTGACCTCGAATGTTACGGGGACCGGGCCCAGATTCGCCATCAATGTGGGGCCCATCTGCGCGCGTGCGCCCCAACTGTCATGCACATGCCCGCACAGGAACAATTGCGGTTGCAGCCGTTCAATGGCCGCGCCAACCGCCGTTGATCCCATCGCCGGGCCGATGGCGTGGTGCCAGTCGCCAAACCCCTTGGGCGGCGAATGGCTGATCAGGATATCGGCGCGTCCAAGCTTGGACAGCATGGTGGCGGCCTCATCTTCGGTCAACTCGAACCCGGCCCATCCCGTGGGGTTCAGCGGCGGCACGGCCCCGCCGATGCCGGCGATGGCCAAACCGTCAACGTCAATGACTTCGCCATGCAGGACAATCGCCGAGGTCGCGGCGCGAAGTTCTTCGGCAGTTTCGTTATTGCCCGGCACCGTCACCATTTTCGCGGCGATCGGTTCGAAACGCGCCATGTAATCGGCCAAGCCCTGCCGGCGCTGCGCGAAATCGCCCGCAACGATCACGAGGTCGGCGCTTTCAGCCGCCCGGATCAACGTGATGGCATGTTGTTCGTCCAGGTGAAGGTCAGATGCGGCGATGATCTTCATGACCCGCCCAACCGCGCCTTGAGCTCCAGCAAGTCCGCCCAGGCTTCGCGCTTGGCCGCCGGGTTGCGCAGCAGATAGGCGGGGTGAAACATCGGCAGGGCGGGGCGGTTCGCCACGGTGGCCCATTGTCCGCGCAGCCGGGTGATGCCGCGTCTGCCCAGCAGGGCCTGGCAGGAGATATTACCCATCAGAACGATCAGTTCGGGGTTGGCCAGTTCGATATGACGTTCGACAAAGGGCAGCATCATGGCAATCTCTGCCGGTTCCGGGTCGCGGTTTTGCGGTGGCCGCCAGGGCAGAATGTTGGTGATATAGATCGCTTCGCCTGCATGGGCCGCCTCGCGCCCCATTTCGATGGCCGCAAACATCCGGTCCAAAAGCTGACCGGCCCGTCCCACGAAAGGCCGCCCTTGCAGATCCTCGTCCCGGCCCGGCGCTTCGCCGATGATCATCACGCGCGCCTCGGGGTTGCCATCGGCAAACACCGTGTTGCGTGCGCCGCGTTTCAGGTCACAGAACTCGAACCCCGCGATGGTTTCGGCCAGGGCCTCCAGGCTGGACGCCGCTGCCGCCATCTGCCGTGCTGCGGCCACCGGGTCGGATGCAGTTTCGGCAATCACCGGCACAGGTTCCATCGGCCGCGGCACTTGTTTCGCGGCCTCTTCGAACCGGTTCAGCGGCACATCGCCAATTGCCTCATCCGCGCCCAGTTCGACCTGCCAGGCCAGCGCGGATTTCAGGGCGTAGAAGTCAGCAGACGATTCCATGCCCGAAGCCTACCTACGCCGCAGGCCAAGGTCCATCTGCCTTGGCTTGCCCAATCGACGCACAGGCCCTATACACCCGAAAAATCAGGGGATCGTCCGGCATGGGTTTTTCGCACAAACACCTCCTTGGCATCGAAACCCTATCCCCGTCCGACATCACCACCCTTCTTGACCGCGCCGACCATTATGCCGACCTCAACCGGCAGGGCGGGCCGACCGACCGTCCGCTGGACGGGCTGACGCAGGTCAACATGTTCTTCGAAAATTCGACGCGCACGCAGGCGTCTTTCGAACTGGCGGGCAAGCGGCTGGGCGCGACGGTGATGAACATGGCGATGCAGGCCAGCTCGATCAAGAAGGGCGAAACCCTGATCGACACGGCCCTGACGTTGAACGCCATGCGGCCCGACCTGCTGGTCGTGCGCCACCCGCATTCGGGCGCCGTCGACCTGCTGGCGCAAAAGGTCAATTGCTCAGTCCTGAACGCAGGCGACGGACGCCACGAACACCCGACGCAAGCGCTGCTGGACGCGTTGACCATCCGCCGCGAAAAGGGCCGCTTGCATCGGCTGTCCATCGCCATTTGCGGGGATATCGCCCATTCTCGCGTGGCGCGGTCGAACATCCACTTGCTGGGCAAGATGGAAAACCGGTTGCGCCTGATCGGCCCGCCGACGCTGATGCCCGCGGGTGCCCAGGATTGGGGCGTCGAGGTCTATGACAACATGACCGAGGGCCTGAAGGATTGCGACGTGGTGATGATGCTGCGCCTGCAACGCGAACGCATGGACGGCGCCTTCATCCCGTCCGAGCGTGAATATTACCACCGCTACGGGCTGGACGCCGCCAAACTGGCGTATGCCAAGCCGGACGCCATCGTCATGCATCCGGGGCCCATGAATCGCGGCGTGGAAATCGACGGCGAACTGGCCGACGACATCAACCGTTCGGTGATCCAGGAACAGGTCGAAATGGGCGTCGCCGTGCGCATGGCGGCGATGGAACTGCTGGCTGCAAACCGCAAGGTCCCGGCCTGATGGGCGGCGCGCCATGACCGATCTGACCCGCGACGGATATAGCCTTGTGCCAACGACCGAACTGGAACCGGGCGAGATGGTGATCCATTCCTTTACCTCCGACCGTGCCGCCTATGTCCGCGACCACGTCTGGATGGCCGCAGCGGCCATGGCTGCGGGGATGCTGGTCTTGTGGTTCATGGGAAACCCGCATGTCTGGACCGGCGCGGTGGGCGGTCTGGCGGCGATCGCGGTGCGCGCCTTCTATCTGGCGTCCGACGAATTGCGTGTGCGCTGGGGTCTGACGGACCGCCGCCTATTGGGTCCGCAGGCCCGTGCGGTACGGCTGACCGACATCAAGGATATTCGCACATTAGGCAGCGCCACGCAGGTGATCACGATCAAGGGCGACAAGCACCTGCTGAAATACCAGGCCGACAAGGACGCCACCCGCGCCCGAATCCTGGCTGCGCGCGGAACGCATGTCGGATGACCTCGGCGCTGGACCATATACCGCGAGCCGCGATCAAATCGGTTTGGGTCTTTGCGCTGGATGTGCCCAAGGCGCAGATCAAGGCGTGGCGCCACGAGGCATTCCCAGCGGATGGCAACGCTCCGACCACGTGGCCGCTGCGTGATGCGCTGGGGTTGGAGCGGCTCGACAATGACTTCACGGAAGTCATCGATCCCGGCACGTTCGACGATTACGGGCTGGCGCGCTACCTGACGGACGCGAACGGCTTTGCAGACGACAGCGTAGCCCCCGATGCCGCCCGGCTCGACGCGCTGACCGGTCCCGTGGCGCTGATCTTCAGCCAGG
>JBNKYL010000121.1:0-3329 GCA_050300875.1 Paracoccaceae bacterium | reverse complement strand
CCTTGGTCAGACCCGTGGACCGCAGGAAGCCTTCCAACGCCTTTTCGGGGGCGTCCACGCGTGGACCTTTGCGTTCTTCGCGCGTTGCCGGGCTGGCGGCCAAAAGGCCCTCGACCGACAGTGCCAGACGGCGCGGCGTGGCAAAGGCGCCGGCAGAACCATAGGTCAGCCCGGCCTCGACCAGCCCGTCCGTGACCAGACGCTTCAGATCATCGGCGGCCCGGGCTTGCATCCGCGCGGGGATTTCTTCGGAGAAAAGTTCGATCAGCAGGTCAGGCATGTCGCCCTAATCCTCGTATTTTTCGTTCAGCTGGTGCCAGGCATAGCCGCGCCCGTCGGGGAAGATGGCAATCACGCGGTCGACACCGTCGTGGATTTCATGCTGGCCCAGGAAGGCCAGCGCATCACCGGTTTCGATGGCGGTGCCGATTTCGACCGCGTCAAAGCAGTCGAACCATTTCGGCGCGACCAGCGGCACGGCGCGGTCCATCGGCGCATAGGTTTCGGTCAGCATCGCCAGGCTCATCGGCGTGGTGAAGCAGGCGCGGAAGCGCAGGGGCGAGCTGTCGCTGTCAATGGCTTCAACGCCTTCGACCAGGATCGGCTGCCGTTCGCCGGTGGCCACGGATACCATCTGCATCCGGGCAGCCGGCGCGTTGGCCGGAAGCTCGTCATAATAGGCATAGACCTGCGTGTAATAGATGCCGCCGCCCACGACGAGTGCCGAAAGAACCGTTAAGATCACCAGAAATTTCCCCATGTCAGATCCAGTTGAGGTTGAGGTTCAGTTCAGGCCGGGTTTCCGCGATTTCATAGAGCCGCGTGTAGCGGTCTTTCCATTGCGGGAACAGCCAGCGATGGGTTTCCACGGCGGTCAGGTTGATGCGAGGCAGGATATCGGTTTCGACGAGCGCTTCGAGAATCTCGACCTCGGCCCCTTCGATATCCATTTTCAGGAAGTTGATGCGGCCGTGGGTGTCGAGCAGATCGCGCAGGAAGGCAGGCAGGTCGACGGCTTTGACCGTCACCGCGTTTTCGGCCAGCGCTTCCTTGTTTTCGGCAACGATTGAGGACCCGGTCGAGCCGAAGTCGACATCGGATTCGAATTTGTCATTGCGATAGAGCGTCAACTCGCCCGGCGCGGTGGCGACGGCGGCGTTGTGCAGGGCGACATTTCGGTAATGGCCGCAATTCTTCGTCAACTCCGCCCAGCTATGCGGGTCGGGTTCAAAGGAATGAACGGTCGCGCCCGTATCGGCCAGTGCCGAGGTAACGGTGCCATAATGTGCGCCGCAATCGACGCACAGGCTTTCCGGGCCAAGCCCGGCTTTCAAACCTTCCAATATCCCGAAGGCGCGGGCCATTTTCAGTTCCCGGCGCGCCCGGCGCTTGGCCTTGCGTGCGGCGCGGTCTGCGTCCTTGGCCATCAGGCGTTCCCACCGGCAGGGGTCTGCACGAAGGCGTCGGCGCAGGCCTTGGCCAATGCCCGGACGCGCCCGATATAGGCCTGCCGTTCGGTCACCGAAATGACCCCCCGCGCATCCAGCAGGTTAAACAGGTGACTGGCCTTGATGCATTGGTCATAGGCCGGATGCGCCATGATGATGGTCTTGCCGGTTTTCGGGTCTTCCGCGGGTTCGGCCAGAATCTGCGCGACGGCGGCCTCGGCCTCTTCGAACTGCTTCAACAGCACGTCTGTGTTGGCCACATCGAAATTCCAGCGACTGTATTCTTCTTCGGTCTGGCGGAACACATCGCCATAGGACAGGGCGATGGGCGACTGCGGGTCGTTAAAGGGCATGTCCATGACATGATCGATGCCCAACACATACATGGCCAAACGTTCCAGCCCATAGGTCAGCTCGCCAGACACGGGCGCGCAATCATGGCCGCCGACCTGCTGGAAATAGGTGAACTGGCTGACCTCCATGCCATCGCACCAGACCTCCCATCCCAGCCCCCAGGCGCCCAGCGTCGGACTTTCCCAATCGTCTTCGACGAAGCGGATGTCATGCAGGTCCATGTCGATGCCGATGGCTTCGAGGCTGCCAAGATAAAGCGCCTGCAGATCCGGAGGGCTGGGTTTGATCAGAACCTGATACTGGTAATAGTGCTGCAAACGGTTTGGGTTTTCGCCATAGCGGCCATCGGTTGGGCGGCGAGACGGTTGCACGTAGGCTGCCGCCCAGGGACGTGACCCAAGCGAGCGCAACGTGGTGGCAGGGTGGAAGGTGCCCGCGCCAACCTCCATGTCGTAGGGCTGCATGATGGCGCAGCCCTGGCCGGACCAATAGGTCTGCAGGCGCAGGATGATTTCCTGAAAGCTCTTGGGCGCGGCTAAGGCGGGCATGGGCAAACTTTCCAGTCGGGCGGATGGTCAAACGCGCCCATCCAATAGGCAAGCGCCGGGCCGGGGTCAACGCGGTTTGCCACAGGCCGCAAAGGCCCCGTGCAATTCGAAAACTCCGTGGCTATTGTCGGCTTCGGAATCGGTTTTGTTTTTCTTGGGGGATCGCGCGGCATGCGTAACGGGTATCTAGTCATTGCTTTTGTACTTTCTTTTTTGACCGCCGGTTCGGCGATGGCACAGAATGTCTGGGTTCAAATTGAAGCCCACCCCAGCCGGGCAGATGCCGAGGCATCGGCCAATGGCTATGGGCTGGATATCGGCCCCTTGCAGGGATACCGGTTGCGATCGGGCTGGTACGCATTGGCCATCGGGCCGCTTGCGCCATCCGAGGCGCCGACGGTGCTGCGCCAGTTGCGCGTGACCCGGCAGATTCCGGGGGACAGCTACCTCGTCGACGGCACGACTTTCCGCGAACAGTTCTGGCCACCGGCGGGAAGCCCGCAGGCCGACGCGCAACCCACCATCACCTTGCCCGAACCACCAGAACCGGGCGAGGAAACCCTGGCCGAGGCACGCAGGTCAGAAAACCTGCTGACGCGCGAAGAGCGGATGGAATTGCAGACGGCGTTGGCCTGGCAGGGCCATTACACTTCCGCCATAGACGGATCGATCGGGCGCGGCAGCCGAAATGCCATGGCGGCTTGGCAGGCGGCCAACGGGTACGAGGCTACCGGGACAATGACGACCTTGCAGCGGCGTGAACTGGTCAGTGCCTACAGGGATGTCTTGGCGCAGATCGGTATGACGCCCTATGTCGATACCGTTGCGGGGATCGAAATCGACCTGCCACTGGCGATGGTGGAAAAGGACCGCTATGACCCGCCGTTCGTACATTTCAACGCCAAGGGTGACACCAGGGTGCAGGCCGTTCTAATCAGCCAGCGCGGCGGGCGCGACGCCTTGGGCGCCCTCTATGAGG
>JBNKYL010000120.1:0-7181 GCA_050300875.1 Paracoccaceae bacterium | reverse complement strand
GTTCAGCCAGTCGGGCCAGTCCGACCTGTTCGACGGCCGTACGGGCGAGAAGTTCGCGCGTCCGGTCACCGTGGGCATCAAGTACCTGCTGAAGCTGCATCACCTGGTGGACGACAAGATCCACGCGCGTTCGACCGGGCCTTACAGCCTGGTCACCCAGCAGCCGCTGGGCGGCAAGGCGCAGTTTGGTGGACAGCGTTTCGGGGAGATGGAAGTCTGGGCTCTGGAAGCTTATGGCGCGGCCTACACCTTGCAGGAAATGCTGACCGTGAAGTCGGATGACGTCGCGGGCCGGACCAAGGTCTATGAAAGCATCGTCAAGGGCGAGGACAATTTCGAAGCGGGCGTTCCGGAGAGCTTTAACGTTCTCGTCAAGGAAGTGCGCGGCCTCGGCCTGAATATGGAACTCCTGGATGCGGAGGGCGAAGAATAGGGCGTCAGCCCTGTTCTTCCCATCCCTCCCTCAGACGTAAGGAAACGACATGAACCAGGAACTGACGACAAACCCGTTTAACCCGCTGGCACCGCAAAAGGTCTTTGACGAGATCAAGGTGAGCCTGGCGAGCCCTGAACGCATCCTGTCTTGGTCCTTCGGCGAGATCAAAAAGCCGGAAACCATCAACTACCGCACGTTCAAGCCCGAACGTGACGGCCTGTTCTGCGCGCGTATCTTTGGCCCGATCAAGGATTACGAATGCCTGTGCGGCAAGTACAAGCGAATGAAATATCGCGGCGTCGTCTGCGAAAAATGCGGCGTGGAAGTGACCCTGCAAAAGGTCCGCCGCGAGCGCATGGGCCATATCGAACTGGCCGCCCCCGTGGCGCATATCTGGTTCCTGAAATCGCTGCCGTCCCGTATCGGCCTGATGCTGGACATGACGCTGCGTGATCTGGAACGCATTCTGTATTTCGAAAACTACGTGGTGATCGAACCCGGTCTGACCGATCTGACCTATGGCCAGCTGATGACCGAGGAAGAATTCCTGGATGCGCAGGATGCCTATGGCATGGACGCGTTCCAGGCCAATATCGGTGCCGAGGCGATCCGCGACATGCTGGCCGCAATCGACCTGGAAGCGACGGCCGAACAGCTGCGCGAAGAGTTGAAGGAAGCCACAGGCGAACTGAAGCCCAAGAAGATCATCAAGCGTCTGAAGATCGTCGAAAGCTTTGTCGAATCCGGCAACCGCCCGGAATGGATGGTGATGACCGTCATTCCGGTCATCCCGCCGGAACTGCGCCCGCTGGTGCCGTTGGATGGCGGTCGGTTCGCGACGTCCGACCTGAACGATCTGTATCGCCGGGTCATCAACCGGAATAACCGCCTGAAGCGGCTGATCGAACTGCGCGCGCCCGATATCATCGTGCGCAACGAAAAGCGGATGCTGCAGGAATCGGTCGATGCGTTGTTCGACAACGGCCGTCGCGGCCGCGTCATCACCGGGGCCAACAAGCGCCCGCTGAAGTCGCTGTCTGACATGCTGAAAGGCAAGCAGGGTCGTTTCCGCCAGAACCTTCTGGGTAAGCGCGTCGACTTCTCGGGCCGTTCGGTCATCGTGACCGGGCCGGAACTGAAGCTGCACCAGTGCGGTCTGCCCAAGAAGATGGCACTCGAGCTGTTCAAGCCGTTCATCTATTCGCGGCTGGAAGCCAAGGGTCTGTCTTCGACCGTGAAACAGGCCAAGAAACTGGTGGAAAAGGAACGCCCCGAAGTCTGGGATATCCTGGACGAGGTGATCCGCGAGCATCCGGTTCTTCTGAACCGTGCGCCGACGCTGCACCGTCTGGGCATCCAAGCCTTCGAACCGATCCTGATTGAAGGCAAGGCGATCCAGCTTCATCCGCTGGTCTGTTCGGCTTTCAACGCCGACTTTGACGGCGACCAGATGGCTGTTCACGTGCCGCTGAGCCTTGAAGCGCAGCTGGAAGCCCGCGTTCTGATGATGTCCACGAACAACGTTCTGTCGCCGGCCAACGGCGCACCGATCATCGTGCCGTCGCAGGATATGGTGCTGGGCCTGTACTACGTGTCGATGGAACGCGAAGGCATGAAGGGTGAAGGCATGGCCTTCGCCGATGTCGACGAGGTCATCCACGCGCTGGACGCAGGCGAAGTGCATCTGCATGCCAAGATCCAGGCCCGTGTCCCGCAGGTCGATGAAAATGGCCAGGTTGTCATGATGCGTTTCGAAACCACGCCGGGCCGCGTGAAGCTGGGGGCATTGCTGCCGCTTAACGCCAAGGCGCCGTTCGAACTGGTCAACCGCCTGTTGCGCAAGAAAGAAGCGCAGTCGGTCATTGACACGGTCTATCGTTACTGCGGCCAGAAGGAGAGCGTGATCTTCTGTGACCAGATCATGGGCATGGGTTTCCGCGAAGCCTTCAAGGCGGGCATTTCGTTCGGTAAGGATGACATGGTCATCCCCGACAGCAAATGGTCGCTGGTCGACGAAACTCGCGCCCAAGTTGCTGATTTCGAACAGCAATACATGGACGGCCTGATCACCCAGGGTGAAAAGTACAACAAGGTCGTCGATGCCTGGTCGAAATGTAACGACAAGGTCACCGACGCCATGATGGGCACCATTTCCGCCAAGGTGAAGGATGAAAACGGCGCCGAACTGGAACCGAACTCGGTCTACATGATGGCCCACTCGGGTGCGCGGGGCTCGGTCACGCAGATGAAGCAGCTTGGCGGTATGCGCGGCCTCATGGCCAAGCCGTCGGGTGAGATCATCGAAACGCCGATCATCTCGAACTTCAAAGAGGGCCTGACGGTGCTGGAGTACTTCAACTCCACCCACGGCGCGCGGAAAGGTCTGTCGGACACGGCACTGAAAACGGCGAACTCGGGTTACCTGACCCGCCGTCTGGTGGACGTGGCGCAGGACTGCATCGTGCGGTTGAAAGATTGTGGCACCGATAACCACATCACCGCAGAAGCGGCGGTGAACGATGGCGAGGTCGTGTCGTCGTTGGCCGAACGTATCCTGGGCCGCGTCACGGCCGAGGACGTGTTCGTACCGGGCACCGACGAGATCATCGTGGCCAAAGGCGTGATGATCGACGAACGCCAGGCGGATGCCATCGAAACCGCTGGTGTGGCGTCGATGAAAATCCGTTCGCCGCTGACCTGTGAAGCCGAAGAAGGCGTGTGCGCCATGTGCTATGGCCGTGACCTTGCACGCGGTACGCAGGTGAACGTGGGCGAAGCGGTGGGTATCATCGCCGCGCAGTCCATCGGTGAACCGGGCACACAGCTGACGATGCGGACCTTCCACATCGGCGGTGTTGCCCAGGGTGGTCAGCAGTCTTTCCTTGAAGCTTCCGCCGAAGGCACGGTCGAATTCCGCAACCCCAACACGTTGAAAAACGAAGCGGGCGAGCTGATCGTGATGGGCCGGAACATGCAACTGGCACTGATCGACGAAGCCGGTCAGGAACGCGCCAGCCACAAGCTGGGCTACGGTTCCAAGCTGCACGTTGCGGACGGTGCCAAGGTCAAGCGAGGCGATCGCCTGTTCGAATGGGACCCCTACACACTGCCGATCATCGCCGAAGCCGCGGGAACCGCGCGTTTCGTCGACCTGGTCAGCGGGATCGCCGTGCGGGACGAAACCGATGATGCTACCGGCATGACGCAAAAGATCGTGATCGACTGGCGCACCGCGCCGCGTGGGTCCGACCTGAAGCCGGAAATCATCATTGTCGGCAAGGACGGCGAACCGGTTCGCAACGATGCAGGCACGCCGATCACCTATCCAATGTCGGTCGACGCCATTCTGTCGGTCGAAGACGGGCAGGAGATCAAGGCCGGTGACGTTGTCGCGCGTATCCCGCGCGAAGGTGCCAAGACCAAGGACATCACCGGTGGTCTACCGCGGGTGGCCGAACTGTTCGAAGCGCGTCGTCCCAAGGATCACGCGATCATCGCAGAAATCGATGGTTACGTGCGCTTTGGCCGCGACTACAAGAACAAGCGCCGCATCGCCATTGAACCGGCGGACGAATCCCGTGAGCCCGTGGAATACATGGTGCCCAAGGGCAAGCACATCCCGGTGGCCGAAGGCGACTTCGTTCAGAAGGGCGACTACATCATGGACGGCAACCCCGCGCCGCATGATATCTTGTCGATCATGGGTGTCGAAGCGCTGGCAGACTACATGATCAACGAAGTTCAGGACGTCTATCGTCTGCAGGGCGTGAAGATCAACGATAAGCATATCGAAGTGATCGTGCGCCAGATGCTGCAGAAGTGGGAAATCCTGGACAGCGGTCAGACGACCCTGCTGAAGGGCGAACATGTCGACAAGGCCGAATTCGACGCGGCGAACGAAAAGGCGGTTGCCAAGGGTGGGGAGCCTGCGAAGGGCGAACCGATCCTGTTGGGGATCACCAAGGCTTCGTTGCAGACCCGGTCCTTCATTTCGGCGGCGTCCTTCCAGGAAACCACCCGCGTGCTGACCGAAGCTTCGGTTCAGGGCAAGCGCGACAAGCTGGTCGGCCTGAAGGAAAACGTCATCGTTGGTCGCCTGATCCCGGCCGGGACCGGTGGGGCCGCGCAGCGCGTGCGCCGCATTGCAGGCGAGCGCGACTTGAAGGTGATCGAGGAAGCCCAGGCACAGGCCGAAGCCGCTGCACAACTGGCCGCACCGATCGACGATTTCGTCGATGCGGATGCGTTCGACGTGGTGGATTTCGAGGAAAGCCGCGGCGAGTAATCACCGCCTGAAGACAATGCAAAGGCCCCGCTTTGGCGGGGCCTTTTCCTTTAGGGGTCTATTCGTCGAGCGCCCCGTCCCAGTCATAGACGACGACGTCGTCGGTTTCACGCGCGTCCATCCGGCGATAAAGGCCCCGCGCGGCAACATTGTCGGTTTCGGTGGCCAGCCAAATGCCCTGACAACCGCGCGTTCTGGCGATGGCGAACAGGTGGTGGCACAGGTTCGTGGCGATCCCTTGCCTGCGCATGTCTTCGGCAACGCCGACCTCATTGACGAACAGCGCTGGCGGTTTGTCGGGATGCAGCAACACCGTGCCAGAGGCGAAGCCAATGACGAGGTCGCCCATGGTGGCAAAGACAAGTTCGTGCCCGGCATCGGCAATGAAATCGGCCAGATAGGCGTCGTCTACCGGGTGATCGAAAACGGTGCAGCCCTTCAGCTTGTGGGCATTGTCCGCGTTTAGCCGGTGGATATCGATGGGTTCGGTCATGGGGCAACCTAGGCAGACAGGCGGTCCCAGATCAATTCACGGTAATTTGTCGGGTCTTGACCCGGCTCGCGGGCAGGCGCAAAGCGCAAGAACAGGATCGGGAAAGGGCCGGGCGTGACCGATAATCAAAAGGGCGTTCTGGCCATGGTCGGATCGATGGCGTTCTTTACCTTCAACGACACTTGCATGAAGGCGCTGTTCGACGAGATCCCTTTGTTTCAGGCGATTTTCATGCGTGGGTTCTTTACCAGCATTTTCCTGGCGATCCTGGCCTGGCGCATGGGCGCGCTGCGGTTTGACCTGTCGAAACGGGACTGGGGGCTGACGGCGCTGCGGACAGTGGCCGATACGATTGCGGCCTATCTGTTCATCTCGGCGCTGGTGTTTGTGCCCTTGGGAAACCTCAGCGCGATCCTGCAGGCACTGCCCCTGACCGTGACCCTTGCGGGGGCGCTGTTCCTGGGTGAACCGATCGGCTGGCGGCGGCTGACCGCGATCCTGGTCGGATTTGGTGGTGTGCTGCTGATCGTCAAACCAGGCACCGCGGGGTTCGATGTCTATTCGCTTTACGGTTTGGGCTGCGTGGTGGTCGTGACGGTGCGGGATCTTGCGGCGCGGCGGTTGAGCAAACAGGCACCTTCCATGACCGTGGCCCTGATTGGTGCCGTGGGTGTGGCCGTGGCCGCAGGGCTGGCCAGCCTGACCGAAACCTGGGTGATGCCCAGTCAGGTTGCGACGCTGCAAATGACGGGCGCGGTGTTCTTCGTGGGCATCGCCTATGTGCTTTCAGTGGCCACGATGCGGTTCGGCGATATCGGCACGATTGCGCCGTTTCGTTATACCAGCCTGTTGTGGGCACTTCTGCTGGGTTTCCTGGTGTTTGGCGATTGGCCGGATCAGTGGACCTTGATTGGCAGCGCGATCGTGGTGGCCACCGGCATATTCACCTTGCTGCGGGAACGACGCATGGCACGACGTGCGCATCCGACGATCCCGCGCACACGGTGATCAACGCGCGTAAAATGGAATGCCCGTGGCAGAGATATCGAAATCGCTGACCGAGAAGTCGATGGTGCCCGATATCGCATCATAGAAGCCCAAAAAGTCGCGAAACTGACCGCCAAGCGTGACATTGGCCTGTCCGGACTTGGAAAACCCGTGGGCCACAGCCGTCAAGTTGCCGGTCCCGGTCGCCGCCAGCGTCGTGCCCGTGATCGTGCCGGTCATATCAACCTGGCCGGCCAGGGCCTGATCGCTGACGTCTGGATGGCCCAGAATGGTGATGTCGGACAGGGTACCGGACACCGTGTTTCCGGCAAAATCGGTATTGATGTCCACTGCGCCGATCACGTCGCCGCCGCCGCCAAGCGGGGATGCAAATTGGCCCGTATAGCTGGCGCTGCCCGATCCGGGCAGGACAATCGAAGCCGGGCTGATCGCGACAGAGGTATTTTCTATGGAAAACGCTGTGACATCGGCCGCCGTATAAACAGGCGGCAGCGGCGTGGCGCACGCACCCAGTCCCAGCAGACAAACAGACAGGGCAGGCAGTCGGAAAGACATCGGGGCATCCTTGATCATGATGGTCGACAGATCGCGCAAACTGGTTGATATTCCGTTCAGGCGGATGCCAACAGCGATCTGGTGGGATGTGCCAAACTGCAACAGGTGCCCTGCTGCGGGGCGGGCTGTTGACACCCCATCCGACTCCCCCTATACGGCGCCCACCTGATGCCGGGGATCCTCGCGCGTCGGGTATCAAAATTGATGTGGTCATGATCCGGGCGACCTAATTGCCCCGATCCTCTGGAATTCCACCGCAGCGTTCCCGCCGGAATTGGGGACATGCGGTTTTTGTGTGTTGGAGACGTCCGACATGCACGATGAAATGAACTGGTTGCAACACGGGGAACCGTCCATATGCCAACGATCCAACAGCTGATCCGCAAGCCGCGGCAGCCGAAAGT
>JBNKYL010000119.1:0-15496 GCA_050300875.1 Paracoccaceae bacterium | reverse complement strand
CAGGCAGATTGGCGGAAAATTCGCTGACATGGGCGGCTGCCAAGGCTGCGGCGAGCCGATCATCGGGATGATCTGCGCCGAGCGTGATGTTGAAGGCAAGTGGTTGGTCGAAAAGCAGCGTATCCTGCGTGACCACTGCCATTTCGGTGCGCAGCGCGTTCAAGTCGAATTCGCGCAGATCGGTCCCGCCAAGGCGCACAGCGCCCGTTTGCGGGTCGATCAGGCGCGGTATCAGGCGCAACAGCGTCGTCTTGCCTGCCCCTGACGCCCCGACAAGCGCGGTGGTTTGCCCGGCCTTGGCGGTAAGTGAGACGTCGTCCAGAATGGTCGTGTCGCCATAGGCAAAGCTGACATGCTCAAGGGTCAGGTCTGCGGCTTCGACCGGGTCGGGCAGGGGTTTGGGCCGGGCAGGTGACAGGATTTCAGGCTTGACCTGCAACACCGCGTAGATGCGTTCCATGGACACAACGGCGCGTTGCCAGTTGCCCGCCAGCGCACCAAGGCGGCGCACCGGCTCAAACAGCAGGGCAATGGCGGTGAAGAACGACATGAAATCGCCGACCGTCTTGCTGCCGTTGGCAATTTGCATGCCGCCATAGATGAGCACGCCCAGGAACCCGATGGCGGCCACAACGTCCATCAGGGCGGGAATACCGGCCTGTGCCGCCGTGACGCGTAATTCGGTGCCGGTCAGGTAACGGACCATCTTGGCAAAGCGGCTTGCCTGCTGGGTTTCGATCGCGTTCAGCTTGATCGTGTCGATGCCGTGAAAGATTTCATCCAGTTGCGACAGGACCGATGCCGCCTGGTTCCGTGATCGGCGAACCAGATTGCGCATCAAGCGTTGGATGGCAAGAACCGGCAGGACAATCAAAGGAACGCCCGCAAGGGCGACAAGGGTCCAGACCCAGTCGATCGACACGGCCACGGCCAGAAGTGACACGAGCGAAATCAGGTCGCGCCCGAAGGCTGACAGCGTGATCGTGACGAATTGCACGGCACCATTGATGTCGCCGCGAACACGTTCAATCAGCTTGCCGGGCGCATGTTTCAGGAAAAAGCTTCCCGACAAGGTGACGATGTGGGACACGAGGTCGGATTGCAGCCGTTGCGAGGTGCGACGCGCAGCCACCGCCATGAAAAGCGTGCGCAGGTATCCGGTGACGGCGCGGGCCAGAAAAATGCCGCAGACAGCAGCGCTGACGGCATAGATGGCGCCGGTGTTCCCGGCCACGAGCACATCGTCGAACATCGGGCGGACCATGTAGGACAGGGCCCCAAGCGATGCACCTTCGACAGCCATCATGATGCCGCCGATGATCAGGAAGGGCAGAACGCGGCGGACATAGCCGGACCAGAACCAGCGCAGCAGAACCCGTGTTTCGAAACGCTGATCGTCCATCAGTATACGCCCCGTTTCCGCCTTTCGAGATAGTCGGCCGTGATCTGATCGCGATCATAACGTGTGGCCAGCCAATCGCGAATCGAAACCGGATTGTCGGCGGCATCCTGTTCGTAACGATCCAGAAGATAGTCCAGGATACCGGTACGAAACCGCCGGACATGCGCGAATTTCAGTCCAAGTTGCTCTTTGGCCCGTTCGATAGGGGCGTTTTCGACGTGCAAAAGGTAGAAAGCCGAGGCCAGCCCGGCCCGATCGGCCCCGGATTTGCAGTGCATCAGGAAGGGGCGTTCATAGCTTTCGAACCGGTCCAGCAAGGCCAGATAGATCTGTGGCCGCGCCAGTTGCGTGGCCGACAGGTGCAGGGCTTCCATATGGATGCCGAAATGGCGGCAGGTATTCGCCTCGATCGTGTGATGAACCGAGTTGGTGAAGCCTCGCAACGACAGCACGCGGCAAATGCCCATATCGGCCAGCCGGGCAATGCGGGCAGGCGAAGGCTGATTGGACCGCCAGACACCCGGTGCGATTTCTTCCTGGTTGTCCCAGAACGCGCGGATCCAGGCGTGATCGGTCCACCAGAATTTCCATTGCGCGCGGATGCGGTCAGCAGTCTGAATGTAGCTGTCGGCCAAAGCGACGTCGCGCAATTCTTTCCGGGACAGGCGCTGTTTAGGGGCGGGTTGCAGCGTCAATGGTGTTCCGTTTCGGGTCGTTGTCCGGGGCATGCGCGGGTTCCGGGATCATGTAGAGGTTAACACCTTCTGGGGCAAGCCGAGGGCGGGGTTTTGCGCTTGAAGCAGTCATGCGTAGGGCCTAGGCAGGCCGTGGACCATCATTTCTGGGAAGTAAACCATGTCATCTGCGGGTGGGCGTTCATATCTAGCGATTCCGGGTCCGTCGGCGATGCCCGAGCGGGTGCTGAACGCGATGCATCGTGCGGCGCCGAACATCTACGAAGGCGACCTGATCGACATGTGTGACAGCCTGCTGCCCGACCTGCGCGCGGTGGCGCGCACGAAGCACGATGTCGCGATCTACATCGCAAATGGCCATGGGACCTGGGAAGCGGCGCTGGCAAACGTGCTGGCGCCGGGTGATAAGGTGCTGGTTCTGGCGACGGGGCGCTTTGCCATGGGGTGGGGCGATATGGCCGTAGGGTTGGGCGCCGAGATCGAGGTGATGGATTTCGGTCTGAAATCACCCACGGATGCGTCGCGCTTGGCTGACAGGCTGGCGGCTGACACGGCGCACAAGATCAAGGCGGTGATGGCGGTGCATGTCGATACGGGCACGTCGATTCGAAATGATATCAAGGCGATGCGGGGCGCGCTTGATGCGGCTGGGCATCCGGCCCTGTTGATGGTGGATTGCATCGCGTCCATGGGATGCGATTTCTACGATATGGACGGTTGGGGCGTCGACGTGACGGTGGCGGCCAGCCAGAAGGGGCTGATGACGCCGCCGGGTCTGGGATTTGTCTGGTTCGGGCCACGCGCTGCCGAGGTTCGGGCGGCGATGCCAAGGGTCAGCCAATATTGGGACTGGGTGCCGCGCACGGAACCGAAGATATTTTCTGACCGCTGGAACGGGACGGCACCAACCCATCATCTGTTTGCGCTACGCGAGGCGCTCGACATGATCAACGAGGAAGGGATTGAGCCGATCTGGGACCGGCATGCACGGATCGCGCGGGCCTATTGGGCGGCTTTCGATGCCTGGGGCGTCGGGGATCAGGGCATGCAGATGAACGTGGCCGATCCCGCGCACCGGTCGCATGCGGTGACGGCGGCATCCTGCCCGGCGCCGAAGGCGACCGAATTGCGCCGCTGGATGGTGGACCATGCCGGCGTGACGCTGGGTATCGGGTTGGGCATGGCGCCCGCGGATGACCCCGCTTGGCATGGGTATTTCCGCGTGGGCCACATGGGCCACGTCAATGCTCACATGGCACTGGGTGTTATTGGCGCGATGGAAGCGGGGTTGAAGGCCCTGGGCATCGCGCACCGGCCAGGCGGCGCCACGGCGGCGGCGGAAATCATTGCTGGCTGATCAGCGCTGCGGGATGGCGCGGTCGGCGGCAAAGCCTGCCACCAATGCGCCGATCATGCCGAAAAAGCCCCAAATTGCGACAAGGGCGATCCAGATCAGTACGCCGAAAACGACCAGAAAGGGCATGGTGTAGTTTTCGACCGGCTGGCCGTGAAACGGGCTGTTCTGGTGATCCTGCGGGTCCATGGTGATGAGCCTAGCACAAGATTCCTTTTCGAAAAGTCACTTGATCGCGTTGCGCGCGGCATCAAGCGCGAGCGGCAAGGCCTTGGCAAACGCGTCGAGATTCGCAGGCCGACCTGCGGACACGCGGATGCAGCGATCTTGCGGGGCAACGAAGGGCATGCGCACGAAGATGTCCTGTTCGATCAGACCCGTGAGTACAGCGCGGGCGAAGGCACCGTCCCGACCGCAATCGATGGCCACAAAATTGGTGGACGATGGCAGGGCCGACAGGCCGTTGGCCGTCGCGATTTCGATGATGCGGTTGCGTGCCTGTGCAACCTGGGCCACGACCTGGGACAGGTAGTCCTGATCAGCCAACGCCGCCAGCGCCCCTGCTTGGGCCACGCAGTTGACGCCGAAATGGTTGCGGATCTTGTCGAAGGCGCGGATCAGGTCGGCATGGCCGATGGCATAACCGATCCGGGCGCCTGCCATGCCATAGGCCTTGGAAAAGGTGCGCATCCGGATCACGGCGGGATCGATCACGTCCAGCGCAGGCGCGGTGCCTTCTGGGGCAAATTCGACATAGGCCTCGTCCAGCAACAGGACGCAGCCATCGGGTACCGCGTCGATGGCGGCCTGGATGGTGGTGGCATCGTGCCAGCTGCCCATAGGGTTGTCAGGGTTGGCCAGATAGATGAGCTTGGCGTCGAGTTCTGCCGCCTTGGCGACCAGCGCAGCGGGGTCCTCGGCGTCATCCTTGTACGGCAGGCTGACCAGATCAGCGCCAAAACCTGCAACATGGTAGTTGAAGGTAGGGTAGGCGCCGGCGCTGGTCACCACCTTGTCGCCGGGGCCAGCAAGAAGCCGGACCAGATATCCCAGAAGCGCGTCGATTCCTTCGCCGATGACGATGTTTTCGGGGGCCACGCCGTGATGGGCGGCAAGTGCCTGTTTCAGATCGTGATTTTCCGGGTCAGCGTATTTCCACACCTCTGCGGCGGCCTGTTCCATGGCCGCGATCGCCGCCGGGGATGGGCCGAAGACGCTTTCATTGGCGCCGAGCCGGGCCACGAAACGGCGGCCCCGCGCGCGTTCTTGCGCCTCGGGCCCGACAAAGGGCACGGTTGAGGGCAGGCTTTCGGCCAATGGGGTCAGGCGGGGTCCGCGCATGGATTTGATCCTTCATGGTGCTTGATAAGCTGACCGAACGTCGCACCGTTTGGCGAGTCGCAGGTGCCCAAGGGTTCGCCCCCGTGCCTCCCGGAGTTTCTTGCCAGATAGAAGGGGTATAACCCTTTGTTCTGGATGGAAAACCCGGATAGACGGGGCCTAGGCAAGGGTGGCCAGGCGCGCGCGCGCGTCGAGGAGTTTGGCGAGTTCTTCGCTGCGGGCGTCGAGGTTGGATTGGGCTTCGGCGACCACGTCCTCGGGTGCGTTTTCGGCGAATTTGGGGTTGGAAAGCCGTCCCTTCAGCCCGCCGATTTCCTTTTCCAGCTTGCCGATGGTCTTTTCTAGCCGAGTGATTTCTTCGGCGATATCAATGACATCGGCGATGGGCAGGGCGAAGGTGCCGCCCTGGGCCGGGACCGTAACGGCGCCTTTTGGCAAGGTGGCGGTTTCGGTGATTTCCGACACGCGGGCGAGGCGAAGAACGAGGTCCATGTTATTGGAAAGAGAGGTTTTTCCCTGATCGTCGAGCTCGATCTGCAGCAGCGGCAGCTTGGCCCCGGCGGGCACGTGCAGTTGCTGGCGCGTGGAACGGATGTCTTCGATCAATTTGATCACCCAGTTCATTTCCGCGTCGGCAGTTTCGTCAATTAATTCAAGCCCATAGGTCGGCCATGCGGCATGGATCAACGGCTTGGCGCGGGTACCCATCAGGCCCCAGATCTCTTCGGTGACGAAGGGCATGATCGGGTGCAGCAAGGTCAGGAACTGATCCATCGCCCAGGCCATGGTGGCGCGGGTTTCATCAACGATATCAGTATCTTCAGAATTCAGGAGCGGTTTGGAGAATTCCACATACCAGTCGCAGAACGTGCCCCAGACGAATTGATAGAGCGTCAGGGCGGCATCGTTGAAGCGGTAGCTGGTCAGCGCCTCGTCCACCGCGACGCGGGTCTTGGCAAGCTCGCCCACGATCCAGCGGTTCAGCGGTTGTTTAACGAGTTTGTTAAACTCTTTAATCTCTCCAGAGGCCAAAGTTTCAAATTTTGCAACTTCGAAAACGCCGTTCATTTCGGCAAATCGCGCGGCGTTCCAGATCTTGGTGACGAAATTGCGATAGCCGCGCACGCGTTCGGTCGACAGCTTCAGCGTGCCGCCGATGGCGGCCATGGCGGCGTTGGTGAAGCGCACCGCGTCGGCGCCGAATTCGTCGATCAGTTCCAGCGGGTCGATGACGTTGCCGGTGGTCTTGGACATCTTCTTGCCGTGCTCATCCCGGACCAGCGTGTGCAGATAGATCGTGTGGAAGGGGATGTCGTCCACCAGTTCAAGCTGCATCATCACCATTCGGGCGACCCAGAAGAACAGGATGTCCTGTCCCGTGATCAGCACGTCGGTGGGGAAATAGGTTTTCAGCTCGTCGGTCTGATCGGGCCAGCCCAGCGTGCCGATTGGCCAAAGGCCGGATGAGAACCAGGTGTCCAGAACGTCCGGGTCACGCCAGACCGGGTAGACCAGATGCGTCGGGTCCTGGCTGGTGGCGTAATCGGCCAGAGATTTGGCAAGCGTTTCGACGGCGGCGTGCTTGTCGGCGACTTCGACGATGGCCGAATGTGACAGCGGTTCGGGAATATCGACGATCTCGCCCCGGAAGGCGTCGATGACTTCTTCGAAGTTGGCGGCGCAATGCTTGACTTCGCCCGCGTGCAACATGCCGCCTTCGGTCAGCAAACCGAGCAGGTCGACTTCGTCCAATTCATTCGAGCCGTTGCGGAACGACCCGTCAGAGCCGAGGTCAAGCCCGTACCAGACCGGGATCTGGTGTCCCCACCAAAGCTGGCGGGAAATGCACCACGGTTCGATGTTTTCCAGCCAGTGATCCCAGACCTTCTTTTCCCGTTCGGGCAGGATCTGGATACGGCCGGAATTGACGGCCTCCAGCGCCGGGCCGGCCAGCCTGGCCGCATCGACATACCACTGATCGGTCAGCATCGGTTCCATCACGACCTTGGACCGGTCGCAGAAGGGTTGCATGATCTTCTTGTTTTCGACCTGGATCATCAGGCCTTCGGCGTCGATATCGGCGATGACCTGTTTGCGGGCCTCGAACCGGTCCAGACCGCGATAGGCCTCCGGCACCAGGTTGATGGCGTCAACCTCGGCCTCGGTGAATTCTGCACCTTCGGCAAAGCCGGCGGCCTTGGCGGCTTCGTCGGCATAGGGGGCACCATCGGCCCGCATCCGGGCGGCGGTGTCCATCAGGCGATACATCGGGATTCCACTGCGCTTGGCGACACCGTAGTCGTTGGCATCATGGGCGCCGGTGATCTTGACCGCGCCGGACCCGAAATCCGGGTCAGGGTAATCATCGGTGATGATCGGGATAAGGCGGCGATGTTCCTTGGGGCCGACCGGAATTTCGCAAAGCTGGCCGACGATGGGGGCGTAGCGTGCGTCATCCGGGTGCACCGCAACCGCGCCGTCGCCCAGCATGGTTTCGGGCCGCGTGGTGGCAATCGAGATGTAATCGCGGGTTTCGCGCAGGACCTCGTTCCCGTCTTCGTCCTTTTCGACATATTCATAGGTGGCCCCACCGGCGAGCGGGTATTTGAAGTGCCACATGTGGCCGTCGGTCTCGATGTTTTCGACTTCGAGGTCAGAAATCGCGGTTTCGAAATGCGGATCCCAGTTGACCAGACGCTTGCCGCGATAGATCAGGCCCTTGTTGTAGAGTTCGACGAAGACCTTCAGCACCGCATCGTGGAAATTGCCCTGATCGGTGTCGGGCGCACCCGGCGCGCCGGACATGGTAAAGGCGTTGCGCGACCAGTCGCAGGACGAGCCAAGGCGTTTAAGCTGGTTGATGATGGTCGAGCCGTATTCGCCCTTCCATTCCCAGACCTTTTCAAGGAAGGCCTCGCGCCCCATTTCGGCGCGAGATGGTAGTTGATTGGCGGCCAGCATCTTTTCGACCTGCAACTGCGTGGCAATGCCGGCATGGTCCTGTCCGGGCTGCCAAAGCGTGTTATAGCCGCGCATCCGGTGCCAGCGGATCAGGATGTCCTGCAACGTGTTGTTGAAGGCATGGCCCACATGCAGGGCGCCCGTCACGTTGGGCGGCGGGATCATGATGGTGAAGCTTTCGTCGCGCGACGCATTGGCGCCGGCCTTGAAACGGCCTTCGGTTTCCCATTTCGCGTAGATGCGGGTTTCGGCGGTTGCCGCATCGAAAGTCTTTTCCATCGCCATTGGTGGCATATCCCGTCAGTTTTCGCTGGTTGGACAGGGCTTACAAAAGGGGCGGGCAAAGGGAAAGCCCAACCGCCCCCAAGGCAGCAAAAAAGGGCATGATCTAGCGCAGTGCGTCCAACAGTTGCACCGGGTAATCGGTGGATACGGCATCGGCGCTGCCGATCACGTCCAGCCACGGTGTCGCGTCGCCATTGCGGGCAAGCGCGGAATCTTCCGCGCGGTCACGGCCGGACAACGCCACGAAGAGCCCGAGTTCGCGGGCGCGGGCGATCACCTCTGGCGTGGCGACCTGGGGGGCCATCATGACCAGCTTCAACGAGGGCCCGAGTTGGTCGGCAATCGCGTTGAGGTCTCTCATTGCGTCGCGCGTTTCATAGAGCGTGACCGACACGCCGATGCCGGTGGCGTCGGCAAGGGCGCGCAGCTTGCTTTGATCCGTGCCGGAATAATAGAGGTCGAAGAAGATCACATGCGACAGGTCGCGTTCCGCTAGCGTGGCCGCCAGCGTTTCGACTTCGTAGTTTTTCAGGCCGATCAGGGCCAGCCGGTCGCCGACCGCATCAAGGGCGTCGGTCAGGGATGGCGGGGCCTGATCCGATCCGACAAGCGTCAGTTCGCCGATTTCGTCCAATGTATAGTCACGCACGTAATCCCTGCCGCCGCGCGCCGCGCGATCCGGTCCGCCCGGTGCGCCAGTTGGATAGACCGTCAGCACATCGGTCATGCGGTTGAGCGTGGGATCGTGCATCAGGACATATTGGCCATCGGCAGTCTGGTTGGGGTTGATGTGAACCATGTCAACGCCATGGCTGAAGGCAGCCTCGATCCAGGCAATGGAGTTTTCGGGAACCCCGTCGATCACCGCGCTGCGATGGGCGATGACGAGGGTGTCGTCCTGGGCAAGCCGATCAAGCACGGCCTGTTGGGCATTTGATGCCGATGGAACGAGGCCGCCGACCGCCAGAATCACGGCCAAGGCAAAGAGAAAACGCATTGACCAGCCTCCTTGGGAGAGATTCCCACATCTCGATTCTATGACCGCCGGCGTTTCGGCGCGTTGACATGGCGCAAGCCGGTCAGGCAACGTCCCTGACGTGACAGTGGCCAACGGGCCGGGCAGATTGCCTTTGACGGGGGAGTTTCGCACTTGGATGCAGTGATCGGTTTCGATCTGGACGGGAAGGGTGCAGCGTCGCCGCGCCAGGTGGCAAGCGGGTCAGCGCCCGCGCCGGAGGGTGGTTTTGTCTGGGTCAACGCCAATGGCGCCGACATGGCAGGGCGGGCGTGGCTGGATGCGGCCGAAATGCCGTCATTGGCCCACGCGGCCTTGCTGGTCGAAGAAACCCGGCCGCGTTGCACGGTGCATGATGACTGGGCGTTGATGAACCTGCGGGGGGTCAACCTGAACCCCGGCGCGGAACCTGAAGACATGGTGTCGCTGAGGCTTTATCTGTCGCGTGATCTGGTGGTCAGCGTGAACAAGCGCAACCTCTTTGCCCTGGCCGACGTGGTGAGCGAGGCCGAAAAGGGCCGGGGCCCCGCAACGCCGGGTGATCTGGTGGCGCGGCTGGCATTGCGGCTTGCCGACCGGGCCGAACCGGTCGTGGCGACGTTGAACGAGCGCATTGACGATCTGGAAGAACGGGCCGAGATGGACCCGGACATGGGCATGCGCAGCGATCTGGCCGATATCCGGCGGGTGTCGATCATGCTGCGTCGCTACATGTTCCCGCAGCGCGATGCGCTGTCGACACTGGAGATCGAGGATCTGGACTGGATCACGGCCCACGACCGGTCGCGCCTGCGCGAAGCCAGCGAAAGGATGACCCGGCTGGGCGAAGAACTGGACGCAATCCGGGACCGCGCGCAGGTGGTCCATGACATGGTCATGGATATGCGGGCTGAGGCGATGAACCGTCAGACGGTGCTGTTGTCGGTGGTCGCGGCGATCTTTTTGCCGCTGGGTCTGATCACCGGGCTTCTGGGCGTGAACGTGGCTGGCATTCCGGGTGCAAACTGGCCGCCAGCCTTCTGGGTTCTGTGTGGCCTGCTGGTGATCATCGTGATCGTGCAATTCTGGCTGTTCTGGCGCCTTGGCCTTCTGGGTCAAGGCCGCAGACGAGATCGCTAGGCGCGTCCAGGCTTTTTCGGCTTCGAAAGACCTCGGCGGACTGGGCCGCAATGCGTGGGGCTGGCGGTGTCAGCTGCGCGACGCGGCCATCGCGGCATCGGTCAGCGGCACGCGTTCGCCTGCCCGGATCCCGGCCGGGTCATAGGCGTTGCGTGCGAAGACCTCGTGCACCATCGGCGCGAAGAATTCCAACGGCAGATCGTCGTAGTCGGGATCGAAAGACGCCTGATCCCAGCGTTCGCAAAATTCGGCGCAATCATCGAAATAGGCGTGCCCGCGGTGGCGTTCGCGTTTGTGCTGGTCATAGCCGGGCAGGTGCTGGCCGTAATAGAGCATCTGGAAGTCGCCATGGGTCTGGACCACCCAGGTACATTGTTCGCGCACGAAGGGTTTCAGGATCGAGGCGGCGTATTCGTCGTGGTTATAGGGCGCGTAGATGTCGCCGATATCGTGCAGAAGTGCCGCCACGACCCAATCGGTGTCGGCGCCATCGCGCCAGGCGCGCGTGGCCGATTGCAGCGAATGGCCGAGCCGGGTGACCTGATAGCCCGACAGGCTTTCATCAAGCTCTACCATGGCCCGAAGCAACCGGTCCGCCGTGCCGGAGGCATATTCGACCTCAAGCGGGTGCAGAAGCTCGTAATCTTCCCTTGTCCCATCCTTCATCTGGGTGAAGCTGACCTTGTCCATTAGCCGTACATCCTGTTCTTGCCGGTGGCATCCTTCATCAAGGCCTGCGCGCGGGCGGCGCGAACCTCGTTGAACATGTCTAAAGCGGCGGGGGTGAAATTGCCCTGCGTGCGGGCGATGTTGATGAAATTTCCAATCCGGTCGGCCCCGCGCACCAGCGTGGCATAATCGCGTTCTGCGACTTCCTGCATGACTTCGGGCGCGACATAGCGGATCACCAGGCCGATGCGGCGGTCATCTGACGTGTTGGGGCCCGAACCGTGGATGGTCAGGCCGTGATGCAGGCTCATCTGGCCGGGGGCCAGTTCGATATGGGTCAGGTCATCGGGATCGACCTCGACCTGGATTTCCTGTCCGCGGCTCAGAAGGTTGTCTTCGGCAAACGTGTCTTCGTGCGGCAGGATCGGGTTCTTGTGGGACCCGGGGACGAAATCCATGCATCCCGAGGCAGGGGTGGCAGGCGAAAGCGCCAGCCAGGCGGTGACCATTTTCGAGGTCGCGCCAAGACCCCAATAGGTCAGGTCCTGATGCATGGTCACTTTGGCCTTGGTGCGCGGTTCCTTGATGAAGAATTCAGCCCCGTAGACCATGATGTCGGGACCGATGAGGCCCTGCACTGCGTCGAGGATGCGCGGGTCGGCGGCGACACGGTCGGGCAGGCCCATGACGAGGTGCGCGTTGACGCGCTTGTAGGTGTTGAGCGGTTCGGGCAAGCCCGCATCGAGCCAGTCGGTTTCGATCTGTTCTAGTTCGGCACGGGCGGCGGCGGCTTCGGCAGCATCCATGACCTGGATCGGGAACAGGTAGCCATCGCGCCAGTAGGCGTCGATCTGGTGCTGGGTCAGTTGGCCGTCTGCGAGCGGCATGGGCGCGGGCATGGTTCATCCTTCCTGTCGGATAACTGCAGGCTTGCGCGATTCGGCGCGCCCCGCAATTCCGTTTGCGTCATGGCAGGGCGCGATTTCCAGCATGGAAATCGGTTGGATTTTCATGGTGAAAATCCGGCGCGGGTTCAAACGGTCAGATCGTGCGGTCGAACTTGGTCGACAGGTGGATCAGGGTTTCGGACCCTTTCATGCCGGGAATGGCGATGATCTCGTCCAGCACGCGGTCCAGATCGGTGGTGGTTTCGGCGGCCACCTGCAGCACGAAATCGGCGCGGCCGGACGTGGAATGTGCGGCCTCGACCTCTGGGATCGCCTTGAGCCTGCTGACGATGGCCGCCGCCGCGCGCGGTTCGACCTGCACCAGCACGGTGGCCTTGATGCGGCGGGCCAGCGCCACATCGCCCAGCTTGATGGTGTAGCCCGCGATGATGCCGGTGCTTTCAAGCCGTTCGATCCGCGACTGCACAGTCGAGCGCGCGATCTTGAACCGGCGGGCCAGGCGCGAGGTGGAGGTGCTGGAATCTGCAGCCAGCGCGGTCAGGATCTTCTGGTCGAGGTCATCCATGTCATTATGCCCGGCGTTTTCGTCAATCTACCGACGATTTCGCACAATTCAACTATTTTGTTCGGTGAAATCATACGACATATGATCGAATCTGAAGATAGGGCCAAGGCCGGTTGATCAACCGGGCACCAAGGCCGGTTCGGAAAAGTGAAACGTGCTTTCCCAACCGGGTGAACCGGGCAAGAGGCTGCCTTATCAAGGAGTTAGTCCCATGGGGCTTTCTGATACCATCTGGACGAAACCTGCCGATTTCCTGCGCGCCCATGCATCGGGCGAGCCGATCCTGTTCTTTTCGGCGGCGGTGCTGAAATTGACGGCGGAAACCTTCATCGACGGCTTTCCAGGCTTGGTCACCTATGCGGTGAAATCCAACCCGTCCGAGGCGGTGCTGATGAACCTTGCCGCAGCCGGGATCGATGCTTTCGATGTGGCGTCGTCCGCCGAGATTGACCTGATCCGGTCGATCGCGCCGCACGCGGTGCTGCATTACAACAACCCCGTGCGGTCGGTGCGTGAAATTGCCCATGCCGTAGCGCGCGATGTCTACTCCTATTCGGTGGACAGCCGGTCGGAGCTGGAGAAGCTGATCGCGCAGGTGCCGGCCGAAGGGCACGAGATTTCGGTTCGCTTCAAGCTGCCGGTCGATGGGGCAGCCTATGATTTCGGATCGAAATTCGGCGCAGCACCCGACCTGGCGGTGGCACTGTTGCAGCGCGCGGCTGAGGCCGGGTTTATCCCGTCGCTGACCTTCCATCCGGGCACGCAGTGCACCGATCCCAAGGCGTGGCGATCCTATATCTTTGCGGCCGCCGATATTGCGCAGCGGGCGGGCGTGACCGTGGCGCGGCTGAACACCGGCGGCGGGTTCCCGTCGCATCGGGTGCATGGCGAGGTGCCGCAGTTGGCGGCGATTTTCGCCGAGATCGAACAGGCGACCCGCGACGCATTTGCTGACACGGCCCCGGCGCTGGTGTGCGAACCGGGCCGCGGTATGGTGGCCGAATGCGTGCAGCTGGCCGCCGAAGTGAAAGCCATTCGCGACGATGGCCCCGTGTTCCTGAATGACGGCGTCTATGGCGCGATGTCGGAATTGCCGCTTTTGGGCACGATCGACCGGGTCGAGGTTTTCGGCCCCGGCGCGATCCGCCGCACGGGCGCGGGGCGTTCGCGCGTGGTTTTCGGCCCGACCTGCGACAGCGTCGACCGTTTGCCGGGCGAGCTGGCGCTGCCATCTGACATGGCCGAAGGCGATCACGTGTTGTTTGCCGGGTTGGGTGCCTATTCCACGGCGATCCTGACGCGGTTCAACGGGTTTGGCGATCACCGTGTTGTCAACGTGGCCGGGCTGGACTGACCCGGCCGGTCCGCCCGCGACGAGAACGAAATCTTTCATAATTGGCGCTAATCCGGGGATTGTTTCGCCCCGGCTGCGGTTCGGGTGGGCCTGACGGTCACCTTTCTTGCCGCGTTCGCAAATAGGTGATTGCCTTGGGCGCGCCCTTGGGGGCCGCCCGCTCGGCCCCTATTTTTGGGTGGGACGCTCAGAAAGGCGGCACGTCACGTGTGGTTCGAAGACCGGATAAGGCAGTTATTGCGGTTGCCCGCGCGTGCCTTTTCGCGCACGGCGCCGCGCACGCGGGGGCCGCTGACGCATGTGGTCATTCTGGACGGCACCATGTCGACGCTGGAAGAAGGTCATGAAAGCAATGCCGGGCTGACCTATCGCCTGCTGGCTGAACTCAATGGCGGTTCACGCCTGTCGCTGCGCTATGAACAGGGTGTCCAGTGGCGGGGCTGGCGATACATTTTCGACGTGATTGAAGGGCGCGGTATCGATGGGCAGATCCGCCGGGCCTATGGCTTCATCGCGTCGCGATACCGGCCGGGTGACCGGATCTTTCTGTTCGGCTACTCTCGGGGCGCCTTTGCCGTGCGGTCGCTGGCCGGTGTGATCGACCAGGTCGGGCTGCTGAAATCAGAACATGCGACCGAACGGGCGATCCGGGACGTCTATCGCCATTATCAGTTAAATCCATCAAGCCGGGCGGCAACCGTGTTTTCGCGTAGGTATTGCCATCAATCCGTGTCGATCGAGATGATCGGCGTCTGGGATTGCGTCAAGGCTTTGGGGCTGCGATTGCCGATCCTGTGGCGGCTGACCGAGGCGCGATTTGACTTCCACACCCATCATCTGGGCCCATCGGTCAAAGCGGGTTTTCACGCCATGGCGATGAATGAACGGCGCGAAGCCTATGCGCCGGTGATGTGGACCACCGATCCCGACTGGCATGGGCGGTTGGAACAGGTTTGGTTTCGCGGCACGCATGGTGATATCGGCGGCCATCTGGGCGGCGATGAGGCCGCGCGCCCGCTTGCCAATATCCCGTTGGTCTGGATGCTGGAACGCGCCGAGGAATGCGGGCTACCGCTGCCCAAAGGCTGGCAAGACCGTTTCCCGCAGGATGTCGGCGCCCCGTCTGTCGGGTCCATGCGCGGGTTCGGCAAGCTGTTCGTTTTGCGGCGCGGGCGCATCGTCTGCGCCGACCCGTCGGAATCGGTCCATGAGAGCGCGCGACAAGCCTGACGTGCTTGGCGCTTGACAGACCCAGAACGTGGCGGCATGGCTTGGCGCCATGCTGGATCCGCGCCCCGTAGCTTATGTGATCGGCCTGCTCGTTGCGGCCCTGGGCGCGTCGATGCTGTTCCCGCTGATCGTCGATTTCGCCGCTGGCGAAGACAACGCCTGGTCTTTTTTTGAAAGCGCGATCATCACCGTGGCGGTGGGCGCGATGGTGGCGACGGCGACAGCCAATTCGGCCAACGGCCGCTTGTCCACCCAGCAACTTGTGCTGATCACCACGGGCGTTTGGGTGATGCTGCCGGTTTTCGGCGCCATCCCCTTTGTGCTTGGTGCGACGCAGGCCAGCTACACGGATGCCTTTTTCGAGGCGATGTCAGGGCTGACCACGACCGGGTCGACGGTTTTTTCGGGGCTGGATGAATTGCCGCGCGGGTTACTGTATTGGCGGTCGATGCTGCAATGGTTCGGCGGGATCGGGATCATCGTCGTGGCGATGGTATTCCTGCCGGAGCTGCGTGTCGGCGGCATGCAGATCTTTCGCTCGGAAGCGTTCGACACCATGGGCAAGGTTCTGCCGCGCGCGGCCGAGATCGCCGGGCAG
>JBNKYL010000118.1:0-5640 GCA_050300875.1 Paracoccaceae bacterium | reverse complement strand
ATGATCGCCCGGCTGAAACCCATCACCCTGCCGCACGAAGCAGCGCTGAAACGCTTCACTTTCCCAAGCCCCGAAGAATTGTCGCCCCCGATCATCAATATCGAAGGCGGCTCCGTGGGCTATGACGGCACCCCGGTGCTGTCGCGCCTGAACCTGCGTATTGATCAGGATGACCGCGTCGCACTGCTGGGCCGCAACGGCGAAGGCAAATCGACGCTGTCCAAACTGCTGTCCGACCGATTGCCATTGATGTCAGGCCGCATAACGCGCGCAAACAAACTGCGCGTGGGCTATTTCGCCCAGCATCAGGTCGATGAACTCTATATCGACGAAACCCCGCTCGACCACATGCGCCGACTGCTGCCCGGCGAATTGCCGGGCAAGCATCGCACAAGGCTGGGCGGGTTCGGCATCGGTGCGGCGCAGGCCGAAACCAAGGTTGGCCAGTTGTCGGGCGGGCAAAAGGCACGCCTTTCGCTCCTGATCGCCACGCTCGACGCGCCGCATATGTTGATCCTTGACGAACCCACCAACCACCTGGACATCGAAAGCCGCGAGGCGCTGGTCGAAGCGCTGACCGATTATTCCGGCGCCGTGATCCTTGTCAGCCACGACATGCACCTGCTGAACTTGGTTGCCGACCGTCTTTGGCTGGTCAAGGGTGGACAGGTCGCGCCCTATGAGGGAGATCTTGACAGTTATCGCGCCAGCCTTTTGGCCACCGACAAGCCGCAGAAACTCGAACCCGCCAAAGCGCCCGAAAAACGCGCCAGCAAGGATGAATTGCAGGGATTGAGGTCCGAACTGCGCAAATGCGAGGCGCGGCTGGAAAAGCTCAACGACATGCGCGACAAGCTGGCCCAGAAACTCGCTGACCCATCCATGTACGAAGACGGCAAGGCGGGCGAAACCGCCGTCTGGCAAAAAAAATACGCCGAGGTGATGGACGCGCTAGACCGCGCCGAAAACCTGTGGCTTGCCGCTCACGAAAAACTGGACGCGGCCGAAGCCCGTGGGGTATCGGCGTAAAGGCATGGATCAGGCAGCCTACATATCGGCCTTTGTGACGCTCTTTGTTGTCGTCGACCCGATCGGGTTGGCGCCGCTTTTTATCGCGCTGACCAAGGGCGCCGATGCCGCGCACCGCCGCGCCATCGGCCTGCGTGCCGTAATCATCGCCGCCGTCCTGCTGACGCTCTTCTGCCTCGCGGGCGAGGCCGTTCTGGGCTTCGTCGGCATTTCCATGCCCGCCTTCCGCATCGCAGGCGGGCTCTTGTTGTTCCTTACCGCGCTCGACATGCTGTTCGAACGCCGGACCCAGCGCCGCAAGGGCCAGCGCGCCGAGTTTTCCGACCCGTCCGTCTTCCCGCTCGCCACGCCCTTGGTCGCGGGACCGGGGTCGATGGCCACGATGATCCTGCTGGCCGGACAGGTGCAAGACACCGGCGAATTGCTGGGGGTTCTCGGCGTCATGCTGGCGGTTCTGGCTGTCGTGTTGCTCTTCTTCCTGGCTGCCGACCCATTGGAGCGGCTCCTGGGCGAAACCGGCACCAATGTCGTCACACGGCTTCTGGGCCTGCTTCTGGCCGCCCTGTCTGTGCAATTCGTGCTGGACGGTCTGGCTGGCGCCGGGCTGCTTGCCGGGAACGGTTGACGCCACACTCCTGCCATTTCCGTTTGCCATCCCTATATGTGCATTGAACGCGAAACGGGATTTTAGCCAAATGTCCACCGACAACTGGATGCGCCTTGCCTATCTGGCCCTGCTGCTCGTCGCCATTGGCGGCTGGTTCGTGGCCGAGACGCGCAAGGACATGGGCAAGAATGCTCGGATGATGCTGGTCTGGGGCCTGATTTTCCTGGGCTTCATCGCTGGCTACGGGCTGTGGAACGACGTCCAACGCGACCTGCTGCCGCGACAGGCGGTAACGGAAACCGGCGACATCACCGTCCCGGTGGGCACCGATGGCCATTACCATTTGACGCTGGAACTTAACGGGCGCGACGTGGATTTCGTCGTCGATACCGGTGCTTCGGATATCGTTCTGAACCGCACGGATGCGGCACGCATCGGGCTTGATCCTGCCAGCCTGCGCTACAGCGGCACGGCGTTGACGGCAAACGGCACGGTGCGCACGGCCCATGCCACAGTCGAACGAATGGCGCTTGGCGGGATCGTCGACCGCAACGTGTCGGTGTCGGTAAATGGCGGCGCGCTGGACACATCCCTTCTGGGGATGGCCTATCTCAGCCGGTTCTCATCCGTGCAAATTGCCGGCGACACTTTGATCCTGACCCCGTGACAGTTCAGTATAGCCCGCCCGAACTCAGCGTGCCGAAATCGGCCTTCTTCGGCACGATGATGATCACGCCTTCCGAGTTATGCACGACCGTGCCCTCGTCAATGTAAGCGTCTTCACCCTGTCCCAATAGCGTCAGGTTGGCCCCCATCGCGAAACCACCGTCATACATGATCCCGAACAAAGGCTCTTCGCCGTCCCTGAAATACTCGGCCACCACGCTGTCGCCTTCCGCATAATCGGGCAGTCGCTCACCGGAATAGCGGTCGATCTTAATGAAATGCCCGCCCGGCGGAACATCGAACGGCCCGCCGCCATACTTGGCCACAGCGCCCTGCATGAAATCGTTGAAGACCGGCGCGCAGATCGATCCGCCACCTGCGCCACGACCCAAAGGCTGCGGCGTGTCGTAGCCGATGTAGCAGCCTGCCGCGATATTCGACGTGAAACCTACGAACCAGACATCGCGGGCATCATTGGTCGTCCCCGTCTTGCCTGCCACCGGAACCGGCAGGTTCACCCGCCCGGCCGCAGTGCCGCGCTGCACCACACCTGTCATCATCGAAGTCAGCTGATAGGCCGTGATCTCGTCCATCACCCGCGCGCGATTGTCGTCGATCCATGGCGGCATACCCTGCGGTAGTTCGGCCTGATCACAATCCTTGCAGACCCGCTGATCCTGACGATAGATCGTCCGCCCCCAGCGGTCCTGAACGCGGTCCACCAGCGTAGGTTCCACGCGTTCGCCCCCGTTTGCAAACATGGCATAGGCGGACACCATGCGGAACAGGGTGGTTTCTTCCGAACCCAGCGAGTTTGCCAGGAAACGGCCCATTCGGTCATAGACCCCGAACCGTTCGGCGTAGCGCGCAACGATGTCCATGCCGATTTCCTGCGCCAGACGGATGGTCATCAGGTTCCGCGACTGTTCGATACCCGTCCGCAATGGCGCCGGGCCGTAAAACTTGTTCGACGCGTTCTTGGGGCGCCAGACCTCGCCGCCCGGCACCTCGATCTCGATGGGCGCATCGATCAGGATCGTCGCCGGAGTGAACCCGCTGTCCAATGCCGCCGCATAAACAAATGGCTTGAAAGCAGACCCAGGCTGCCGGGTCGCCTGCGTGGCGCGGTTGAACACCGAATACTGATAGGAAAACCCGCCCTGCATCGCCAGAACCCGGCCCGTATTGACGTCCATCGCCATGAAAGCGCCCTGCACTTCCGGGACCTGTCGCAACGACCAGCGATCAAACGCGCCATCCGCGTTCGCGAGCCCGGCCACAAGAACGACGTCGCCCTCATCCAGCAGATCACCTGCCACGCGGGCCTGCGGACCGGTTGAACCATCGTCGCGCAAAGGTGCCGCCCAGCGCACATCTTCGGCTAGGATCCAATGCCCGTCTTCGTCATCTTCCACGCCTTCGATGCCAATGCGCGCGGCGTTTTCGCCGATCTGCAGCACCACCGCCGGATACCAACCCTCGATATCGCGGGGCACGGCCAGACCTGCCAGCGCCTCGCGCCATGCCGCTTCATCACCCAACAGATCCGCAGAAACGGCCTCGCCCGTGCCACGCCAGACACCCAGGTCACGGTCATAGGTTTCCAGCGCCTTGCGCAACGCCCGCGCAGCTTCGATTTGCAGGTCAGGGTCTACCGTGGCCCGAATCGACAACCCGCCGGTAAAGAATTCTTCTTCGCCGAAATTGCGGCTCAGCTGCCTGCGGATTTCGTCGGTGAAATAATCGCGTTCAGGCAGCGCAGCCCGGAACGATACGATATCGCCGTTCTGCACGGTCAGGATCGGTTCGGCGATCGAGGCTTCATATGTTGCATCGTCGATGAACCCGTTCTGGTTCATCTCGCGCAGCACGTAATTGCGCCGCGCAACCGCCGCATCGTATTGGCGCACCGGGTGCAGGTTGCCGGGCCGCTGCGCCAGCGCCGCCAGATAGGCTGCCTCGGCCGGGGTAAGCTCGCTGAGCGTCTTGTTGTAATAGGTCTGCGCCGCCGCCGCGACGCCGTAGGAATTCTGCCCCAGGAAAATCTCGTTGAGATAAAGCTCAAGGATCTTTTCCTTGCTCAACGACTTTTCCACTCGGATCGAAAGGATCAATTCCTTGATCTTTCGCTCCGCCGTCCGGTCCGCCGACAAAAGGAAATTCTTCATCACCTGCTGGGTGATCGTGGATGCCCCTCGCAACCGCCCGCCCTGTGCCGCATCCAGCGCGGCGGCCACCATGCCGCGCGGGTCAAACCCGGCATGGGAATAGAAATTCTTGTCTTCCGCCGAAATGAAGGCCTGCTTGACGACCGCCGGGATCTCTTCGGCAGGCGAAAACAGCCGCCTTTCGCGGGCGAATTCGTCCATCAGGCGGCCTTCGCCCGAATAAATGCGGCTTATCGTCGGCGGCGCATAGCTGGCCAGCTGTTCGTGATTGGGCAGATCGCGCCCATACATCCAGAAAACGCCGCCAATGCAGAGCGCCGCCATGAAGGCCCCATTGGTCAGCATCGAAAAGATGCCGCCAAAGAATGATAAGATTGCCCGCGTCACTCGGCCTTGCCCCGCCTACATCACCGGGGATGAATATACGCCCCTGCGCCCAAGGTCAAAAGCCGACTTGCGGGAAATTGCCACCAATTCTCCCCGCCCTGCCCTTGCCCTGCCCGGTCCAGCGACCTTATGTGACAGGGCACGACAGACCACAGAGGTACCCTATGACCCTTTCCAACCGCCACCGCCCCGTTTTCGATGCCGATGTTTCGGGGGGAAACAGCCTTGGCGCGTTGCCCGAATGGGACCTTTCTGACCTCTACACCGCCGAAGATGCACCGGAACTCGCCCGCGATCTGGACTGGCTGGAAACCGAATGCGCCAGCTTCGCTGCCGACTACGAAGGCAAATTGGCCACCCTTTCGCCCGCCGACATGTTCCGTGCCGTGACGCGCTATGAAAAGATCGACATGATCGCGGGACGCATCATGTCCTTTGCAGGCCTGCGGTACTACCAGAACACCACAGACGCGGGCCGCGCCAAGTTCATGTCCGACTGCCAGGACAAGATCACCACCTTCACGACGCCGCTGGTGTTCTTCGGGCTCGAATTCAACCGCATCGAAGATGACGCCTATACCGCGCTCTTCACCTCCGGCACGGGGCTAGATCGCTACAAACCCGTCTATGACCGCCTGCGCGCCATGAAGCCGCATCAGCTGTCTGACGAGTTGGAAAAATTCCTGCACGATCAATCGGTTGTGGGCGCATCTGCCTGGAACAAGCTGTTTGACGAAACCATGGCAGGCCTCGAATTTTCCGTCGACGGCGAAACTCTGAACC
>JBNKYL010000117.1:0-10086 GCA_050300875.1 Paracoccaceae bacterium | reverse complement strand
GGCTGACAGGCCTGTCAGCCCGCGACATCGCCATGAATGTTGCCTTGCCCGAGGTCGACGGACGTATCCTGTCGCGTGCGATCAGTTTCAAGGGCGAGGCGTTTTTCGACGAAGCTACCGAGTGCGCCATCGCCACCTATCAGGCCAATGGCGGGCGGGTCGAATTCGTGGCCGACCTGGCAGCGAACTGGGCGCGGTTACGCCGCGCGACGCCCGCCGACCGCAAGGTGGCGCTTGTGCTGGCGAATTATCCCAACAAGGACGGGCGGCTCGCCAATGGCGTCGGGCTGGACACGCCGGCCGCGACCGTCCATGCGCTGAACCTGTTGGCGGATGCCGGGTACCGCGTGCTTGGCCGGCCTTCAGATTCAAAGTCGCTCATGGATGCGATGATGGCCGGGCCGACTAACTGGCAGACCGATCGCGCGATGCGCGCGGGCGGGGTCGAGATGTCGATGGCCGACTACCAGATCGCCTATGGCCAGCTGCCGTGGGAGTTGCGCCGCGACATCGAGGAAAGATGGGGCACGCCCGAGGCCGATCCGTTCCATGAACCGGGCGAGGTCGATTGCGGACGGTTCAAGCTGTCGGTGCTGCACTACGGCAATGTCGTCGTCGGCCTGCAACCGGCGCGAGGATACAACATCGACCCGACCGATACCTATCATTCGCCGGACCTCGTGCCGCCCCACAATTACCTGGTGTTCTATTTCTGGTTGCGCAATGTGTTCGGCGCCCATGCGATCGTGCATATGGGCAAGCACGGCAATCTTGAATGGCTGCCGGGCAAGGCGATCGCCATGTCTGAAACCTGTTGGCCCGAGGCCGTGTTGGGGCCGATGCCGCATATCTATCCGTTCATCGTCAACGATCCGGGCGAAGGCACGCAAGCCAAACGCCGCGCACAGGCGGTGATCATCGACCATTTGACGCCGCCGCTGACGCGGGCGGAAACATATGGCGCGCTGAAGGATCTTGAGGCGTTGGTCGACGAGTATTTCGAGGCTGCCGGCGTTGACCCGCGCCGGATCGGTCATTTGCGCCGCGAAATCCTGTCGCTGACTTCGGCCACCGGACTGGACGCCGATGTCGGCATGACCGGCGAAGATGAAGAAACCGATCTTGCCAAGCTGGATGCCTATCTGTGCGAGCTGAAAGAGGCGCAGATACGTGATGGGTTGCACGTGTTCGGACAGTCGCCGACCGCCGATCTGGAACGCGATCTTGCCATTGCGCTGGCGCGCGTGCCGCGCGGCGACGGGAAGGTCGGCAATGCCAGCCTGATCCGCGCGCTGGCAGAAGATTGCGGTGCCAGCATCGACCCTCTGGACTGCGACCTTGGGGCGGCCTATGTCGGGCCGCGGCACAAATTTCTGAAGGCAATGTCAGCCGATGGCTGGCGAACGAATGGCGATACGGTCGAGCGGTTGGAATTGTTGGCGCAGCAAGCGATCAGGTGGTCGGAGACGCCCGAACACTTCGCCAGGACAGCGCCGGTTCTGGAGGAGCTTCACGCCAACCTCATCCCGGCGATCCGTGGGTGTGGCCCGGCCGAGGGCGCGGGACTTCTCGCCGCCCTTGCAGGGCACTGCGTCGCCCCGGGTCCGTCCGGCGCGCCGACGCGCGGGCGGCCCGACGTGTTGCCGACCGGTCGCAATTTCTTCAGCGTCGACAGCCGGGCGGTGCCGACGCCGACGGCTTGGGCGCTGGGGTGGAAATCGGCGAACCTCCTGATCGAAAAGCATCTGCAAACGCATGGCGACTGGCCGCGCACGATGCTGCTGACCGCCTGGGGAACGGCGAACATGCGGACCGGCGGCGATGATATTGCGCAATGCCTGGCGCTGATGGGTGTGAAACCGCAATGGGATGCGGCCAACCGGCGCGTGACCGGGTTCGAGGTAATCCCGGCGGGCGCATTGGGGCGTCCGCGTGTGGACGTAACGCTGCGTGTAAGCGGGTTCTTCCGCGATGCTTTCCCGCAGCAGATCGCGCTGGTGGATTCGGCGGCACGGGCGGTGATGGCGTTGGACGAACCGGAAGATCAGAACCCGGCGGCGGCGCGGGCCCGGCGGGAAGGGTCGCAGTTTCGCGTCTTCGGGTCCAAGCCCGGCGCCTATGGCGCGGGGTTGCAGGCGATGATCGATGAACGGCTTTGGGCGGACAAGTCCGACCTTGGTGCGGCCTATCTGGAATGGGGAAGCTATGCCTATGGCAAGGAGGCTGAAGGCGTTGCGGCGCGTGATGCTTTCGAGACCCGGCTGACCCAGACCGAAGCCATCGTGCAGAACCAGGACAACCGCGAACACGACCTGCTGGACAGTGACGACTATTACCAGTTCGAAGGCGGCGCGGCGGCGGCGGTGGCCACGTTGCAGGGGCGGGACCGGCCCGTATATCACAACGACCATTCGCGGCCCGAACGCCCGGTGATCCGGACTCTGGAGGATGAAATTGGCCGCGTGGTGCGATCGCGCGTAGTCAATCCGAAATGGATCGAGGGTGTGAAGCGCCACGGCTACAAGGGCGCGTTCGAAATGGCGGCGACGGTGGATTACCTGTTCGCCTTTGCTGCGACGACCGGCGCGGTGCGTGGCCACCATTTCGACCTGGTCCATGGCGCGTTTGTGGAAGACGAGGAGACCCGCGCGTTTATCGCAGAACACAACGCGCCGGCGCTGGCGGAAATGGCCGAGAGGCTGGCGGAGGCAATAGAGCGCGGGTTGTGGGTGCCGAGGTCCAACTCGGCCCGGGCGCTTCTGGACGAACTGCGCAAACGGTGAATCGGGGGTGTTTCGCGCGCGAAAAATTTCTGCCGCAAGTGTTTGTGCAGGCAGAAGGAAATTGCCGGATATCCGGAAAGGATCTGTCTAAATATCTGAAAATTAACGATTTATTAAAGTGCCGCGCGCTGCTTTGCTGGCCGTGGAGGCCGGGTCTTGACTTTGTGTTAGCCATGACTTACGGTTAGTCATGGCTTACGCTATTGTCCTTGAAGCCCTTGCCGAACCGCGTCGGCGGCAGATCCTGCAGGCGTTGAAATCGGCGCCCCTGTCGGTGGCCGAGATCGCGGCGACGCAACCGGTCAGCCGCCCGGCGGTCAGCCAGCACCTGAAAGTGCTGACGGATGCGCACCTGGTCTGGGTGGAACAGAAGGGCGCGCGCCGGGTCTATCATCTGCGCCGTGAAGGGCTGGAAGAACTGCGGCGTTGGCTGGACGGGTTCTGGGATGATGCGCTTCTGGCTTTCGAGGCCGAAGTGATCCGCCAGGTCGGGGAGGACGGCAATGAATGAACAACTACCGCCAATCGTCAAGACAATCGAGGTGCCCTGCGGTCAGCAGCGCGCTTTCGAGATATTCGTGACTGGCATGCCGGGGTGGTGGCCGCTGGAAAAGCGGTCGATGTCGCTGATGATGAACAACGGGCGGCCTGCGGCGGGGCTGGCGGTCGATACGCGCGCGGGCGGGCGGATCGTGGAAACCAGCCCGGACGGGGACGAGTACCACTGGGGCACGATCACGGTTTACGATCCTTTCGACCGGTTGAAGCTGGATTTCCACATGGGATTGCCCGCCGAAACGGCGTCGCTGGTCGAGGTGGACTTTCACCCGATCGCGGCGGATCGCACGCGCGTGGTTCTGACGCAAAGCCGCTGGGAGGCCTTCGGCAAGATGGCGCAGGATATGTACAACGGCTACGGGTCGAGTTGGTCGCTGATTTTCGAAGAAAGCTATGGCGCGGCTTGTGCGGCGTGACATCTGAAAAGGAGCAAGACATGAAAGATTATCTGATCGGGTATTTCGGGGGCGGACAGCCGTCGAGCCCGGAAGAGGGACAGGCGCAGCGGCAGAAATGGATGGAGTGGATTGCCAGCCTTGGCGACAAGGTTGTGAACCCGGGCCAGCCGTTGATGAAGACCGAACAGATCGGGCCGGGCGTGGACGTGCCGATGATGGGCTTTGCCGTGGTGCGCGCTGACAGCATCGACGCGGCGCGGGCGATGGCCGAGGCGGACCCGTTCCTGGAGATGGGCGGGACGATCCAGCTGTCGGAAATGATGAAGATGCCTGGCTAGGGGGCGTTGCCCCGGCAGTCACGCCGGGCGGCTGCCCGAGTGTTTCGGCAAGGATGTGACCATCCGGACATGAAAGAACCCCGCCCGGTGGGCGGGGTTCGTGCATTTTGTCGGGATGCGATCAGTTCAACTGATCGCCGAAGGTCGAATAGAGCCAGTCCAGATCGTCGGACTGATCCACGCGATAGCCCCAGCCTGTCCCCTTGCAGTTGCCGTTCAGGCCAAAGGAGGTAACGGCCACGACGATATTCGTGTCGTTCAGGAAGTTCGGGCCGCCGCTGTCGCCAAAGCAGGTGCCGCCGGTGGTCGGGTTGTTGGTCAGCCCGATCGAGGTGTTGGGCGGTACGCCGGCGGATCCCTTGAGCGTGATCAGGTTCAGATCGGCCTGAAGACGGATACGCATGGCCGTGACAGAGACCGGGTTGATCGCCTGCAAGCCGTAGCCAACCGCCTTGACCGTAGTGTCCTGAAGCCCGCGCTTTTTGAGCCAGGGGTCAAGCTGGCCCAGTTCCGGCAGAGCGCCATACATGGGCAGGATCACCGGCGAGTCGGTGACGACGACGCCCAGGTCGTAAAGGAAGAAGGCCTGGCTGTCGTAGCTGGGGTGCAGATAGGGCGTACCGGTGTACTGGTCGGGGCCGGGGAAGGGATAGGTTGCGACGGCGTCTACATCTTCTTCGAAAAAGATTGCGGCATGGGCGGCGCCTTCGGTGCAATGGCCTGCCGTCAGGTAGACGGTCGGCGAGATCATCGTACCCGAACAGCGCCACATCGGGTTCCAGTTCTCGTCGAAATAGACGGACAGGCCGACATAAGGGTGTTCGCCATTGTCAGGGTTGCCGCCCTGGGTGATGGCCTGTGCGGAACTGGCTGAAACAATGCCGGCCAGTGCCAGCGCGGCGGCTTTGGTCAGGGTTGATATGGAGATTGATTTCATTTTTGTTCTCCCTGTCAGGATGCAATTGTGATCTGAGTAAGCCAGATTTGCCCCACAAGCGCAAAGAAACTTCGTTGGGAAACCGGCATGACTTGGCGTAATCCCGCGCAAAACGGCAAGGACGGCCCACGCCGGATCACCCCGGAAAATCCGGACCTGGGACAGGTCCTGCGGCTGATTCGCCAAAGCTTCGCCTACATGGATGGCCGCGTGGACCCGCCGAGTTCGATGCATCGGCTGGATCTGGCGGCGGTGAACCGGCAGGCCGAAACGGGCGAGGTCTGGGCGATTGGCGATCCTGTCCAGGCCTGCGTGTTTCTGACCCCGCAAGATGGCCACCTTTACCTGGGCAAGCTGGCGGTGGACGAAGGCGCGCGAGGGCAGGGATTGGCCCGGCGTCTTTTCGAACTGGCCGAATATAGGGCGCGGGCGTTGGGCCTGCCTGAAATCATCCTGCAATCGCGGGTGGAACTGACAGACAACCATGCGGTCTTTGCCGCGGTGGGGTATGAAAAGGTGGGCGAAACCGCACATGCGGGATATGACCGCCCGACCAGTTTCACGTTTCGCAAAGAGCCTCCGTGATGCCAAAGGGCCATTGCCGGTGTGGTCATCTTCACAAACGAGGGTGCGGAAAACTGGCGCGGGTTTTGCCATTGCGACAGCAGCCGGCGGGCGACCGCCAGTCCGGTCGCCCATCAGAGCGAGGCACTGCCTGACGAGATTCACTTATGCGTGGCCCTTTTGGACGATCCGGTGGCTTTCGAGCCCCGGAAACATTTCCATTGGGACGAGCACTTGCCCCGGATTCGCATCGAAGACGATCTGGAAAAGCGTTCTGTAACAATGGATTAGATTTATTCCGCATTTTTTGGGCGAGTTTGGTGATGATATCACTGAGACGGCCCGCCGTTCCGGTCATTACATTCGTGATTTTGAATGCATGACTGGAGTGGATAGCAATGCACCTTCGCAACCCCAATCAACCTTATACGCCGTTATACTTCCTTGCCTCGGTCGGGGCGGGTGGTCTGATGGTGACCTTTTTCATGTACCTGATGTTCTGGGTGCCGCATCCGGGCCGCCCGGTTCCGGTATTCGAAGACATAGCGGCGGCGTTTTCCGGCGGCAGCCTGGCGCTGCAGGCGGCGATTGTCGTGGCGATGCTGGGCATCGCGCTGTTCGGTATCTTGAACATCCGCGCGCTGATCTGGAACCTGAACGCGTTTTCCAGGTTCAAGAAGACCGAAGGCTATGCCAAGCTGACCTCTTCCAACGCCGAAAGCGCGACGCTGGCCATGCCGCTGGCGCTGGCCATGTCGGTCAACGGTGCTTTCATCCTGGGTCTGGTTTTCGTGCCGGGGCTGTGGAGCGTTGTTGAATACCTGTTCCCCTTCGCCATGATCGCATTCTTCGCCATCGGTGCCATCGCCCTGCGGATGATCGGCCGGTTCCTGGGCCGCGTGCTGTCCAAGGGTGGCGTGTTCGACGTGACCGCGCATAACTCGTTTGCGCAGTTGCTGCCGTCCTTTGCGCTGGCCATGACTGCCGTTGGCCTGGCCGCCCCTGCCGCGATGAGCACCAATGCCGTCGTTGTCGGCACGGCGCTGATCCTGTCGACCTTCTTTGGTGTCGCCGCGGTGATCTATTCGACCGTCGCGCTGGTGACGGCCTTCAACTCGATGCTGCACTACGGCACCGCCGAGGAAGCCGGCCCGACGCTGATGATCATCGTGCCGCTGATGACCATTCTGGGCATCATGTTGCTGCGCCAGAACCACGGTCTGCACACCACGTTCGAGGTTCATGCCGCAAATGTCGACACGCTGATGCTGCTGACCAAGCTCTTGTCCGTGCAGGTACTGTTCCTCGGCCTGGGCCTGACCATTCTGAGCGTGCAGGGCTACTTCAAGGATTTCGTCTTCGGCGAAAAGACCTCGCCCGGTTCCTATGCGCTGGTCTGCCCCGGTGTAGCCCTGTCGGTGATGCTGCAGTTCTTCATCAACAAGGGTCTGGTCGCGTCCGGCATGGTCGACAAATACTCGTTCGTCTTCTGGGCCCTGACCGGCATCGCGCTGGCCTTCCAGTTCGCCATGGTGGCGCTGGTTTACCGGTTGAACCGCCAGCACTTCAGTGGCCAGGCACAGGTCGCTGCCATTCCTGCGGAGTAGTGCGCGAACACCTCCAAGGGCGGGGCGGGTCCGAAAGGGCCCGCCCTTGTCATTTCCGGGCCCTGTCTGCATTGTCGCCGCGCGCGAAGAGGAGCCCGACCATGACCACAGATGATGCAGAACGCCACGCCGTCAAGATGGCCAAGAAGAAGGCCGCCCGCGACAAGATCATGGCGACCAAGACCGACAAGAAGGGTCTGATCGTCGTCCATACCGGCAAGGGCAAGGGCAAATCCACCGCCGCCTTTGGCATGATCTTTCGCCACATCGCGCATGGCATGAAATGCGCCGTGGTGCAGTTCATCAAGGGCGGCATGTCGACCGGCGAACGGGACATGATTTTGGAACGCTTCGGCGATATCTGTGAATTTCACACGATGGGCGAAGGCTTCACCTGGGAAACCCAGGACAAGACCCGCGACACGGAAATGGCGCTGGCGGCCTGGGAAAAGGCCAAGGAGCTGATCCGCGATCCGTCCAATTCCATGGTACTGCTCGACGAGATCAACATCGCCATCCGCTATGATTACGTGCCGATTGCCGAGGTGGTTGAATTCCTGATATCCGAGAAGCCCGAGATGACCCACGTCGTCCTGACTGGCCGCAACGCCCATGACGACCTGATCGAGATCGCCGATCTGGTGACGGAAATGGAGCTGGTCAAGCACCCGTTCCGGTCGGGGATCAAGGCGCAGATCGGGGTAGAATACTAACCTTCCGCCGGCGTTCCCAGGATCACGATGGCCGCGCCTATTGCGGCCAGCGCCAGCCACCCGAGCTGAACCCGCAGTGGCCTGCGTTGGGCGCTGGCGGTCATGTAGGCGATGAGCGCCTGAAACATGTAATAGGCGGCGAACGCGCGGCTGGCCAAGGCGATGATGGCAAAGACGTCGATGGCCCAGGTCAGGGCAAGACCAAGCGCCGCCAGGATCACATAGGCCAGTGCCGGGCGGATGCGACCAGCGGTCAGTTCATGCGTCAGCCCGCCCGCGCCGCTGGTGTCGGCAATGGCGGCCGAGGCCTGCGCGGCCAGCGCGGCCAGGACCAGCAGGCCGGGCAGGACCGGCGCGACGCTGTGGGTCAGGTCGATGATGGCAGTTTCGCTGATGGCGAAATCGGCGGGGACGAAGACAAAGGCGATCAGCGTGACGTAGGCCATGTAAATCGCCGATGACAGCCATTGCGCGCGCCGCATGGACCAAATGCGCATGGGTGCGTCGTAGTCCCGGCCCAGATAGCGCGAAGTTTCGAAACCCTGCACCGTGATGACAAGGCCAAAGCCAAGCGTAAGTGCGGGCCAGAGCGACAGTTCGGGCGGGGTCAGGACCAGTTCGCCGCCGGTCGCGCGTTCGCCGAAATACAGAACGAACCCCATGAGCAGGCCGGCAATCACCGCCAGCTTGATCGCGACGGTGGTTTGTTCGGCACGTTCGAGCCCGGAAAACCCGCGCGTGACGCCGATTGTGGCGACAAAGGCCAATGCGGCCGAGGTGACGATGCGGGCGCTGGTTTGGTCGTTGGCTTGTGTCAGGCTGACGGCGAAGGCGCCGAACAGGTTCAGGTAATAGGCGACCGAAATGACATAGGCGAAGGCCAGCAGAACTTCGGACACCTGTTCCATCCCCGCCAGAACCGGGCTTTTGGGCAGCAGCGGTTCGGCTTGGGCGATGTTGAACCGTATCGCCGCACCGAAGCCATAGGCCAGCAGGCAAAGCGCCGCCATGGCGAGCGGGGCAAAGCTGCCATAGGCGTGCAACAGGATGGGCCCAAGCACCAGAAAGCCCGATCCGATGATCGAGGCGAGCGGCGTCATCATCGCCCGCCAGCCCCTATGCTGGACCACCCGGGGCAGGGCGACGATCAGGCCCACCAGCGCGGTGGCGGCGATGACCGCGACCGAGTTGATGGTGCCTGCCATGTCCATACCCGTCAGCCCCGCGCGGCGGCCATATCAGACAGGCTGGCGGTGGTGGACAGCATGTCGGGGTCAAGTTGCAGTTCGATCACCGCCAACGTACCGCTGGCCCGTGCGCGACCAAACGCAGCGGGGAAATCTGCGCCGTCAGTCACGGTTTCGCCATGCCCGCCATAGGCGCGGGCAAGGGCCGCGAAATCGGGGTTGGCCATGTCGGTGCCGGACACCCGGCCGGGGTACTTGCGTTCCTGATGGGCGCGGATGGTGCCGTAGCGGCCATTATTGGCGACGATCACGATGGGTTTGGCGCCGTATTGCGCAGCGGTGGACATTTCGTTCAGCGTCATCTGGAAGCATCCGTCCCCGGCCATGCAGATCACGGTCTTGTCGGGGTGGTGCAGGCTGGCGGCGATGGCCGCCGGGACCGAATAGCCCATCGACCCAGAGGTCGGTGCCAGCTGTGTGCCATGTTGGCGGAACCGATAGTAGCGGTGGATGAAGGTGCAGTAGTTGCCCGCGCCATTGGTGATGATGGCGTCATCGGGCAGGGTGTCGGATAGCCATGACATGACATCTTCCAACCGGACCGAACCCGGGGTGGGTTGTGGCACCTGCCAGGCGTCGTAATCGGCGCGCATGGCGGTGGTCAGCGCCGAAAAATCGGTGCGGGTGTTGGTGGCCCGCGCAAGCCCCGCGACGATGTCGGGGGCGGTGGCGGTGATTGCGATCTCGGCGGGCCAGACCGACCCGGGCAGGTCGGGGTCGGGGTGGACATGGGCGATGCGCGGCAGCGGCCCGGCAGGGTCGAGCGCGGTGAAGCCGCCGGTGGCGATGTCGGTCAGGCGGGCGCCCAGCACCAGCAGGCGGTCGGCCGCCTTGAGCCGCTTGAACAGGGCCGGGTTGCCGCCCACGGCCAGATCGCCGACATAGGACGGGGACCGGTTGTCCATGTAGTCCTGCCGCCGGAAGCTGACGACGACGGGCAG
>JBNKYL010000116.1:0-6011 GCA_050300875.1 Paracoccaceae bacterium | reverse complement strand
CCTTACGGCCCATGATGACGAAATTGCCCTGGCCCTGATGTCGCTGGCGCGCGTCGAAACCGCGCACAGTTCCGGGATTCTGGCCGACGCCTTGGTGGCCGGTCTTGATGGGCGCGTCGAACTGTACAAGCACCCGCATTTGCATGCCGGGTTTTCGGTTCTGAAATCGCCGGATATCCCGTCGGCGCTGGTTGAGCTTGGGTTCCTGTCACAAGCCGACGATCGCCGCAACCTGACCGATCCAGTCTGGCGCGCGCAGGCAGCCGAAGGCATCTTGCTGGGTTTGCGGGAATGGGTTCAGAGGATGGACGCCGAAGCCGGGCTTCGGCGTCGCTGAGGGTTATTCGGCGGCAAGGCCCAGGGTTGAAAGACCGGGCAGATGGCTGACGACTTCCAGCCCCTCGGCATAGAAGGTGTAGTAGTCGTCGAATTCCAGCTGGAAAACGAAACTGTCACCGGCATGGTCGACCCATGACAAGCCCGCCATCTGCACGACCCTGTGCGCCGGAATGGCCGTCGTGCCGGGCCCCGTCGCACTGCCAAACTGCGCGTCACGCAACTGCAAGGCCTGCGAAGGTCCGACCTGAAGATCGGCCACGGGGCTATTCTTGCCGAAGGCACCTTTGGGGATAAGCACAGCGGAATCGAGCAGCCAGAAACGATGCAGTTCGATCAGTTTGCGGGTCCCGTTGCGGGTTATGATGCTGTCGCCGGGCGAAAGAAACTCGACAGGGATGTGCCCGTCGAGCGTCATCACGCGCGTACCGGCGCACAGACCTGCACGTGATCCGGCAATCGGGGGGGCAGCGGCAAGACCCGCGTCGCGGGCAAGTGAGTGGTTTAACATGCTCTACCTCTTGGCCTTTTGGCCTTTGTTATAGGCCGAGGTTAGGGGATGAACCGTTTGGTTCGCAACAAATTTGTTACATTGGGACCGCATGAGAAAAAACTCGCCATTCCTGATTAGCTTTGCTAGATAGCGCGCGCCCGGTTTTCCGGGCCGGATGCGGGTGTGGCGAAATTGGTAGACGCACCAGATTTAGGTTCTGGCGCCGCAAGGCGTGGGGGTTCAAGTCCCTCCACCCGCACCACTCATTTCATGCCATGTTTGACGCCCGTGTCCAGCGGGCTGAACGTCAGGTCACGAAGCTGCTAATCGAATCCAGGTAGGGCTCCCATGTCGCGTGCCCCGCGACCGGAAGGTGATTGGCCGTTTCAAGGATCAGAAGTTCGGAATTGGGAATCCCCGCGGCCAGTTTCTTGGCTTCGCTCAGCGGATGGACCGCATCCTTTCGGCCATGCACAATCAACGTCGGGCATTGCACCCGGTGGAGAATATCGGCGACCGAGGCGTTGTTGATCGCATCCCGCAACATGGTGACGGTCTCGGTCGTGCCACTGGCGCGCATCATATGGGCAACCTCGGTGACGATATTCATGGGGCCTTCGGGCATATAGGCCAGCATGAAAGCGCGTGCGAAGGTGTCTTCCTGCGCTTCCCAACTTTGCCGGATCATGGCACGCAGCATGTCGGGTTCGCCCAACGGTTCGCGGATCGACCGGCCGTCGGCATAGCCGCCCACAAGGATCAGATTGCTGATACGCTCGGGGTATTTCGCGGCGAAGTGAATGGCTTCGAGATTGGCGCCGGATTCGCTGAAAACGGCGAAACGGTCCCAGCCGGCGGCATCGGCGACGGCCCGGCAGCAATCGGCGTGGCGGTCATGGTCGATGCGGTCGATATCGCGGTCGGACATGCCAAAACCCAGGCCGTCATAGCGCAGCAGCTCGAAACGCGACGACAGGTCCTGAACCATGGTGCGCAGCCCAGGCAATTCCCATTCCATGCCAATATCAGCCGGGGTGGCGGGCACCCGCAAAAGGCGCGGTCCCTGCCCGGAAATGGCATAGGCCAGGGATTTACCGCAATCGCTTGTTGTGTAGCGCACCTTTGGCGCCGATACGGTCGAAGACCGCTGCGGCGGATCAAGCGGCGCTGCGAATTGCAGACCCCGCCGATGCACGGTTCGGATCACGGCTTGTGTCTTTCCGTCGTCACCTACTGCCTTGCGGGCGGTGGCAATTCGCGCGCTGATGGCGGATTCCGAAACGATGCGGCCTTGCCAAACGTGATCCACGATTTCATCCCGCGTGACCACGCGACCCGCGTTTTCGGCCAGCAATACCAGCAGGTCAAAGACCTGTGGTTCCAACGGCACGATGCGGTCTGCGCGCCGTAGTTCGCGGCGGTCGATGTCCAGCACGCAGTCTAAGAATCTGTAGATCATGGCCCAATTACACTGATTGGAACGAGGCTGGGCAAGCATTCGCGATATCTAAGGAAAAACACAGGGGTTTCTAAGGCCGGCCTTCAAGACTTGGGCGCGGTCATTCGCAAGCATGGGCGCATCACGAAAGGAACCGACCATGATGCCGCCCTTTGATACCGCTTTGCTGAAACATTGCAGTCCCCGCGCCGGTGAAACCCATATTGAAAGCCGCGCCGCCAGGCGCGGACGACATGCGGCCCGGTGGCGCAGGGTTCTGACGGCGGTGGCTGGCCTTTTGAGACAGGGCCAGGTGCCATTGATGCGCCAGCGCAGGGGCTGAAACGCGGGCAGCAAATTTCGTCAATTCACCCGCAAAAGGCAGCAAATGCGGCGGTGCCCTGCCGGATTCAGCCTTGCAACATGACCGGGCCGCAAATAGAAGGGCCGCTGATGTTTTTGCGGGGCTGCGGTGTGCAGTCCTGAAGTGATGAAAAGGACGGATCATGCAGGTCAAAGAGACGCTGAACGAAGGCCTGAAGCGCAGTTACCAGATCAGCCTGACGGCGGCGGAGCTTGACGAGAAAGTCAACGAAAAGCTGGCCGAAGCCCAGCCCGAAGTCCAGATGAAGGGATTCCGCAAGGGCAAGGTGCCGATGGCGCTTTTGAAAAAGCAATTTGGCCCGCGCGTGTTGGGCGAAGCCCTGCAGGAAACCATCGATGGCGCGATGTCGAAGCATTTCGACGACAGCGGCGATCGTCCGGCCCAGCAGCCTGAGGTCAAGATGACCAATGAGGACTGGAAAGAAGGCGACGATGTCGAGGTCGAGTTGAGCTATGAACGCCTGCCTGACGTGCCGGATACGGACTTGTCCAAGATCAAGTTGGAAAAGATGGTCGTGAAGGCCGAAGACAAGGCCGTTGACGAAGCGCTGACCAACCTGGCCGAAAGCGCGCCGAACTTCGTGGACCGCAAGAAAGGCTCCAAGGCGAAGGATGGGGATCAGGTCACCATTGATTTCGTCGGTTCAATCGACGGGGAGAAATTCGATGGTGGCGCCGGCGAAGATTATCCGCTGGTACTGGGGTCGAATTCCTTCATTCCGGGGTTCGAAGATCAGCTGATCGGTGCCAAGGCCGGTGACGAGGTTGAGGTCAAGGTTGCGTTCCCGGACAATTACGGGGCAGAAAACCTGGCCGGCAAGGATGCGGTTTTCGCCTGCACAGTGAAAGCGGTGAAGGAAGCAAAGCCTGCCGATATCGATGATGAGCTGGCCAAGAAATACGGGGCCGACGATCTGGAAGCCTTCAAGGGTCAGATCCGTGAGCGTCTGGAAGCGGAATACGAAGGTGCCTCGCGCGCCGTGATGAAACGGGCGCTGCTGGACGAGCTGGACAAGAAGGTCAAATTCGACCTGCCCGAAAGCCTGGTAGACGCCGAAGCCGGTTCGATTGCCCATCAGCTGTGGCACGAAGAAAACCCCGATGTGCATGACCATAATCACGATGCCATCGAACCCACGAAGGAACACAAGACCCTGGCCGAACGTCGTGTGAAGCTGGGCCTGTTCCTGGCCGAGCTGGGCCGCAAGCAAGAGATCGAGGTTTCCGACGCGGAAATGACGCAGGCGGTGATGAACCAGGCGCGCCAGTATCCGGGGCAGGAACGTCAGTTCTTCGAATTCGTGCAGCAGAACCCGCAGATGCGCCAGCAGATCCAGGCGCCGATCTTCGAAGACAAGGTCGTGGACTGGGTGTTCGAACAGGTCAAAGTGACCGAAAAGGCGGTGGCCAAGGACAAGCTTGAAAAGGCCGTTGAGGACCTAGAACAAGACTGATCCCAGATCTGTCACAAGATTCAAGGGCCGCCTTCGGGCGGCCCTTTTCATCTGGGGGCAGCGGTCAGCAGGATTTCCGGGTCCGGCCTGATGGTCATGTGCATGACCGGCGTTGGTGGTACCCCATACGGGGAAAAACGGAAACGTGCCAAAAGCGTCGACAGGATCGTGCTGGCCTGAAGCATCGCGAAATTCGCGCCGACGCAGATGCGGGGCCCGGCGCCAAAGGGCAGGTGAAGGAACTTGTCACGTTCGGTGCCGGGCGCAAAGCGGTCTGGATCGAACTGGTGCGGGTTGGCCCAGTAATCGTTGTGCCGATGCATGGCGTAGATGTTGAGAAAAACCGTGTCCCGCGGGCGAATGTCGCGATCATGGATTCGGTCCGGTTGGCGAACATTGCGCGCCAGCATTCCCACAGGTGGATAAAGCCGCATGGTTTCCTGGAGCATTGCGTCGATCATCGGATCGTCGGGGGTCGCCCTTGCCGCCGAAGCGTCCTGAATCTCAGGGTGCGCCGCGAGCATCAGCATGGCCCAGGCAACTGCAAGGGCAGTGGTTTCGTGGCCCGCGACGATAAAGAACTGCATGTTGTGCAAAAGATCGCGCGGCGACATGGCGCGACCCGTTTCCGGGTCCCGGGCGGCGATCATGTGATCGAGCAGGTCGGAAACGTCGCCGGGGCCAGCACGACGCCGATCTTCGATCGCAGCGGCGACCATCTTGTGCATTCGCTTTACCGCTCCGCTGCCCAGCAACTCTGCCGGGCGCGGAAACCACGGCGGCAATTGCATGAAATCGAGCAAAGACGCGCGTCCAATAGTCAAAAAATATCTTGTGATAGCAGCGCTATAGGCGTCGATGTCAAAGTGGTCCCGGCCAGATAGCGCGACGTCGCAAATCACTTCAAACGTCGTGGTCAAAAGAGTCGCAACCATGGGCACCGGGCCCTCGGCCCGGGCGATGCGGTCGGCGGCCCTGTCGGCGGCTGCCTGCATCAGCGGGGCAAGCGCGGTGACGTGCCGGGCGGCAAAGACCGGTGCAATGGCTCGGCGCTGCCAGCGCCACGACGCCCCTTCAGCGGTGAAAAGGCTGCGGCCGACGGCCGGGCGCAGCATGCGGATCATGACCTCTGACTTTGGATAATTGTCGACATTGTCCAGAAAGATGCGTCGCATGCCTTCGGGGCTCTGGATCATGTGCCAACGTGCGGGGCCTGTCGAACCGCTGACGATGGGCTGCGTATAGGCGATGGCGGGGATGATCGACAGAACGTTGTTTCTTGCCGCCCGCAATGACCCCATGACACCAAGCGGAGTGGTGGATGGTCGGATATGCGGCGGTGTCCAGTTCGAGCTTGGCATGCTGCCATAACTGAGGCGGCCAGCGCGCCTGTCAAGGGCGTGGCAAGGGTTTGTTAACCATGACTGTCGCAGATTGGCGGCATGACAGAACGCATCGAAAGATTGGTCTTTTTTCTCAGCCTGGTGGCCATGTTGGCCGGGCTTGCCTTCGCCTATGGGCTCTTGGCAGGCAAGGGGCGGGTTTGGCCTGCTGGGCAGATCGAAAATGTCTATCACAATGTGACGTCGCTGGTGCGGTTTGGCGAATTCGTACCCAAGAACAGGCGGGTTCCGGCCCCTGTGGGCGCCAGCGAACAGGCCCATGTGTTGCATGACGCTGCGCGCGCCATATCGCGGGGGCGTTTCCTATCGCTGGGTTGGGACGATCCCGGCAAGAGCTATGCTCTGTGGTGGATGGATGCCTTTGGGAAGGAAACCGGGCGTATACGGATCGACGAACGTCAGTTTTCCCGGCGTGCCCGGACCAATTCGAATGCGCCCCATGGGATGTTGCCGCTGTCGGACGGGTCCGTGATCGTCAGTTATGACTGGCTGGGGCTGGTGGC
>JBNKYL010000115.1:0-7441 GCA_050300875.1 Paracoccaceae bacterium | reverse complement strand
CGGAATTGGTGGTGTTTTGACATGCAGCGGTTCCAAAAACCCCAATCACCGCGCAAATGGCTACTAAATCTTTCATTCCTTTTGCTCCAAATACCGCCGCTTGGCTTCCTCGGTGCGCCCGTAGTCGCGCACCATCGCGGCAATCGCTGCCTCGTCCGACTTGTCGGCATAGCGAAACTCGCTGTCGGCGTAGCGGTTGATTTCCTGGATCACCATGTCGATGGTTATGGGCTTGGCCATGTCGCGGATCATGGCGAGTTTTTCGTCGTAACCCTTGAACAGGAACAGGTCGGGCTTTTCCATCCATTCATCGGGCAGTTCGAAATCCATCGCGCGGACCTTGACTGCGTCGGTGATGTTCTTGATCGCGCGGCCGGTAAATCGGTCATCGGCCTGCTGGATCGCCTTGAGATAGGTGCCCATCTTGGCGATGGTATCCAGCTTGCCGATGTCCTTTTCGACCTTGTCCCAGACCCGGATCAGGCCTTCTTCATGGGGACGCCCGTGGCTTTCGAAACTGTCGGCCACGGCGCGTTTGATTTCCTGCGCTGCGTAAAGCTCGTGATCGCCCAACGGGATCGAATGGTTCTTGCCCATCAGCAGGTGCAGGATGTCGATGTAGTCTTCGCGGCTTTGCGGGCCGTCAACGAGGAACCGCGCGCCCGCACGTTGGCGCAGCGCGTCATCGACGTTTTCGGGGTAGTTGGAAAACATCCCGAAGGTGCAGTTGCCGCGCACCACGGTGTTGGCGCCTGAAAACGCCTCCATGAACACCGCGGTGACTTCCTGCTGACCGGCTGACGACTGCCGGTCGCCGCGTTTTCCTGCGATCTGGTCGATATCGTCGACGGTGCCAAAGCCGATCACGTTGGGGTCCAGCACATTGTCGATAAAGGCCTTGGCGTTCTGGCCCGACTTGCCCTGATAGCTGTCGATCTGGTCGATGGAAAAGTTCTGATAGCGGAACGGGTAATCGGCGTTCTGGCAGTATTCGTTTATCAACCCCGCCATCATCTGGATCAGCGTGGTCTTGCCCGTGCCGGGTTTGCCGTCGCCCATGAAAGTGAAGATGAAACCGCCCGCTTCGGCAAAGGGGTTCAGCTTGCGTTCGAAATCATAGGCCATCAGCATCTTGGCCAGTTTCATCGACTGGTATTTGGCGATGTGGTTACCAACGACCTGATGCGGTTTCTTGAACTGCAAGGTCAGGGTCGACCCCTTGCCACGGCGGGCGGGGGTGAACCCCGCGATGGTCAGGTCATCGGCCTCGACGCGATAGCGTGCACCTGTAAAAGCCTGCAGGCGCGGGGCGTTCTGGGCGCGCAGGGCGACCTTTTCCATCAGCTGTTCTGCAAAGGCCAAAAGCGTCGACACCATTCGGGGTTCGTCGGATGCGAAGCTTTCCAGTTTCTGGTCCAGCTCCCAAAGCACACCGCGCAGGGCCAGTTGGGCGTTGTCGGTCAGCAATTCATCCAACGCACCGATTTCAGCGGTCGTTTCACTGGCCGAAGACGCCATCAGGAAGGCCAGCGCATTGGCAAACGAATAGGTCGCAGCCAGGGCTTCCGCGGTCAGCAGCTCGGAAAACTCGGTCTTTTGGGCCTGGGACAGGTGGCCTTCCAGGTTGTCCTTCTTCAGGCCGGTCAGCCCGGTGGCGTCCGAAAACGCGTCGCCGACCGCCAATCCTATGGCCAACGCCCGGCGCATGGATTGCAGGGACGTGGCTTGCAAGGCGGATACCAGCGCGTCATCGCCATCAGCGGTTTCAATCCGGTTGATCAGGTGCACGCCTTCTGGCCGCGCGGTCGAACGGGTGACAAGGCCGGGTGTGGTGGAACGAAAACGCCGTGTGCGCGTGATGCCGGGGGACCGTTCGGGGGTTGGCTTGTCGGTGGCCTTGGCGATGCGCGGTGTGTGGTCGAACCCGTCCAACATGCCCAGAGCGGCATCGTAATGCTTGCGAATTTCCTCTTCACGCAGCTCCATTTGATCGGCGGGGATGTTCATCGCATAACCTCTACCTGTAACTCACGACACGGTCGCCCGAGACCACGAATTTGGCCACGTCGCGGAACCCTGGCGGGTTCTTTTCGGCCAGCACCTGAAAGGGGCGTTCGGGCATGATCACGGCACGCTGGACGCGTGTCGCGCCGGTATCCACGCCGCGGCCGCTGAACGGGTCCAGCGCGAAAATTTCGCGTTCGACAGTGCCGAACCAACCCTTCTTCTCGGTCTCGACGCGTTCGCTTTCCAGTTCCTCGACCGTCCAGGCCAGCGCCCAGTCTTCGCCGGGTTGACCGCCGGCTTCGTCCAGCACTTCGCGGATCGGGCCCGTCTGCCGGGTAAAGGCGGATGAATACATCGGGCCGATATGGATGCGGCGCAGGCGCTTGGGGTGCAGGTCGTCGAAATCGCGGTCGAACCCCTGCGCAATGGTCAAAAGTTTCAGCCCGGCCACCGACTGCGCCATCAGATGCGCCTGCGCTTCGGGCCAGCGGTGCTGATCCTTGGGAAGCGCCGTGTGGCCGGTGTCATCCAGTTCCATCAGGTAGATGGTTGGCAGGTTGACCTGGCTGTCATAGGTGGCCCAGTGCACGATGTAGCGGCGGCGCTTGTTGTCATTGCGTTCCCAGATCGCCACGGGATCATTTTGCGTCCAGAACATCCGGCCGGTCAGCAGGTTTTCGTAATAGAGCCTTTGGGACAGGGTGAACTGCAAGCGCGTCGGGATGGCCAGATCGCCGACGATGGTGCGCACCATTTCGGTTTTCAAATCGTCCTCTGACGCCATGTTGGCCAAGTGCTTTTCGGCCTGCTGGGCGTCATTGGCCATTTGCAGCAATTCCCGATGGACGGGAAACCCGCTTTCGTGCCCATCAAAGGTCATCGGCTGGCGGGCCACGCCGGTTTCGCGCCCGGTCATCAGGTATTTCATCGACAGGGCTTCGAACGTGTCGTCGAGCGCCTGAATGTAGCCTGCGATGATCGCCACATCGGTCTTGGACAGACGCCGGTCAGCCTCCATCGCGCCGGCCACGCGGGTCAGGTGGCCGGTGATCCGATCGAACTTGGCGAAGTAGCGGCGCGCGGCGAAGCTGTCGGTCAGGCCGACATGGTCATGCGTCAGGTTGCCGGCAATGTCGTCGGTCATCGCGGTGCCCGGTTACGCCCCGTACAGATTCTTGTCGTGTTTTTCGACGATTTCGCCGAACCGGCGGGCAAAACGTTCATCCGCCTTGGCCTTTTCTTCCAGAACCTTGCGGGCAAACACCATTTGGTCGCCATGGGCTTCCAGCATATCGGCCATCCGGCTGTTGGTCGCCGCGCCGATCCCGGCCATGGCAACCTGTGTTTCCTGATCGGTCTGGACGCCAATCTCGTTGATGCGGTGCGCGACGTCCTGTTGCTGCGCGGTTTTCAGCGACTTGGACAGGGCATCGTAAAGAACGACGCGCTGCTTGGTATCCGTTTGCAGCTTGTTGATCAGGACCATCTGCGTGGCGGCCTGGTTCTGCAATGAATCGACCCAGGTCTTGCCCTTTTCAATATAGCGTTCCAACGTCTGCGACTTGGCGATCGCAACCTGTTCGGCCTGAACCTTTTCGTTATATTCGTTGTTCAGCGCGGCCAGTTCGCTTTCCAGCTTGGTGCGCGCGGCGGCGTCCTGTTCGACGCTGATCTTGTTTTCCATTTCGATGATCGCCGGGTCCATCGCCTTAATCTGGTCGCGCAGACCTTCGAGCGACGCGACGGTCGCCTCGCGTTCGTCCAGCGTTCCGGTCAACAGGCTTTCGACACGCGATTTTTCGGAGTTAAGCACATCCAGCTGGTTTTGCAGCAGCTTCACGATGATGTCGGACTTGCCCAAAAGGTCCTGCAACTTGTCGTCGATCGACGCGGTGCGCATGCGTTCCTGGCGAAGGGCATCGGACCGCTGCTTGGAAAAGAATCCGACGAAGGTTTCCCAGCCGGTCTTGTTCCGCATTTCGTTGAAATCTTTGGAAAATCCGGCGGTCACATCGTCCAAACCCATGATGAGCTCGGCGATATTGGCGTTCATCAATTCCGTATGGGCGTGAACGTCATCCAGCGTGGCATTTTCGATGTCCAGCGCGATATCTTCGCCCGCTTCCATCTTGGTGCGCGCCTGTTCGATCCGGGTCGACAGCTCGGAAATCTTGGCCTGCGCTTCGCTGACCTGTTCCTGGCTTTTGCGGATCTGTGCGTCGAAATCGGCCATTTCATTCCCTCATTACAAATGGTTCTGCCATATATGGGTAATGTTATGCGCCTTTACATCACCCCGAGTTTATTTTGTTTCGTCCCAAGTCTGTCAAATGGTGGCCGGAAAAGGAAGATCAAAGCGATAGGAGCAATAACAAATGGAACTGGGATGTTTTTCGGTCAGCCTTGCGGTGAAAGATTTGCGGGCCAGCCGGGCATTTTATGAAAAGCTGGGCTTCACGGTTTATGCCGGGCAGGCGGACCACGGCTATCTGATCATGCAGAACGGGCAGACCAATATCGGCCTGTTTCAGGGCATGTTCGAAGGCAACATCCTGACCTTCAATCCTGGCTGGGACCAGAACGCGGGGGAGGTTACGCCATTCACGGATGTGCGCGACATTCAAATGCAGCTGCAAAAGGCCGGCATCTCATTGGTGACCGAGGCAGAACCGGGCGAAGGACCCGCCAGCATCACCCTGATCGACCCGGATGGGAATGCGATCCTGATTGACCAGCACCGCTAGGCATCCTTCCCTCTTGCACTTGGCCCGCAATGGGCTGAACCTGCCAGACAAATCAAGGGGGGTTCGCGCCATGCGACTAGCAGGAAAGACAGCAATTGTGACCGGGGCAGGGTCCGGTTTCGGCGCCGGGATAGTGCGGGCCTTTGCCCGTGAAGGGGCCGAGGTTCTGGTGGCGGACGTGAACATGGATGCGGCCATGGTTGTGGCCGAAGAGGTTCAGGGCACGGCCTTCGAAGTGGATGTTTCCAACGGTGAACGCGTTTCGAGCATGGCCCATGCGGCGCTGGATCTGTGGGGGCGGGTCGATATTCTGGTGAACAATGCCGGGATCACCCATTTACCCAAGCCGATGGAAGAGGTCGAAGAAGAAGAATTCGACAAGGTTCTGGCCGTCAATGCCAAGTCCGTCTACCTGACCGCGAAATATCTGGTTCCGGCCATGAAGGCGGCGCGCGCTGGCGCAATCCTGAATGTCGCCTCGACCGCGGGCCTGTCGCCACGCCCGAACCTGAACTGGTATAACGCGTCCAAGGGCTGGATGATCACGGCCACCAAGACCATGGCAGTTGAATTGGCGCCCCACGGGGTAAGGGTCAATGCGATCTGCCCGGTCGCAGGCGAAACGCCCTTGCTCAAATCCTTCATGGGCGAAGACACGCCTGAAATTCGCGCCAAATTCCTGTCCACGATCCCTATTGGGCGGTTTTCGACGCCAGATGACATGGGCAATGCCGCGCTGTACCTGTGCAGCGACGAGGCCGCGATGGTGACCGGCGTGGCACTGGAAGTGGACGGGGGCCGGTGCATATGATGCGCGTCGGGCCGTGCAATCGGATTACCGATGTCCAAGGTTTGCGGGTCGGTAATGCCGATGATGCAGGTCTTCGGTCTGGCGTGACCGTTCTGACGGCAGACGCGCCCTTTACAGCGGCAGTGCATGTGATGGGCGGTGCGCCCGGGACCCGTGAAACCGACCTGCTGGCACCGGACAAGACCGTGCAAATGGTCGATGCGCTGGTTCTGTCTGGTGGTTCGGCGCTGGGATTGTCTGCCGCATCGGGTGTCGCTGACGCCCTGCGTGCGGCCGGGCGCGGTTTCGATGTGGGCGGGCAGAAAGTGCCGATCGTGCCGGGGGCGATCATTTTCGACCTGCTGAACGGCGGCGACAAGGCGTGGGTGGAAAACCCTTATCCTGCGCTGGGTGCGGCGGCGCTGTCCGCCGTCTCCGATCAATTCGAACTCGGAACGGCGGGCGCAGGTTTCGGCGCAACCGTTGCAGGGATGATGGGCGGGCTGGGCTCAGCCTCGGCGGTTTTGCCATCGGGCCACACGGTCGGCGCACTTGTCGCGGTCAACGCGCTGGGTTCGCCCGTCGCCGGCGAAGGTCCGCATTTCTGGGCAGCTCCCTGGGAGTTAGGTGGCGAATTTGGCGGGCTTGGCGCGTCCGCAAACCACGATGCCGCTGCACTGCCGGTCACCAAATTGTCCGGCCCGCGCGAAGCCACCACAATTGCCATCGTCGCCACCGATGCCGACCTGACACAGGCGCAGGCGCAGCGCATGGCAACCGCCGCCCATGATGGCATGGCCCGCGCCTTGGTGCCCAGCCACACGCCGATGGACGGCGATCTGGTCTTTGCCGCCGCGACAGGTATCAAACCCCTGGATAGCCCCGAACTCGATACGCTGATGCTGGGCCATGTCGCGGCCACCTGCTTGTCGCGCGCAATTGCGCGGGGTGTCTACCACGCAAAGGCCGGCATCCTGCCCGCCTGGAGGGATCTGCATACATGAGCTTTTCACCAGAACTTTTGGCCGAAATCCGCGGCCGGTTTGCGCATGTCGACAGTGACCCGATATCAGGCGAGCGCATCTTTTTTGAAAACGCGGGCGGCGCGCTGACATTGAAATCGGTGGTGGAAACGTCCGCGTTTTATGCGGCGATCCCCGACAATCAGGGCCGAGATAACCCGACCAGCGCCGAACTGATGCGCGTCATCGCCAAGGCGCGCGAAGACATGAAGCTGTTCCTGAACGCGTCGGGCGGACAGGTGATCACGGGTGAAAGCGGCACGGAAATGCTGTTCCGCCTGATCCGGTCGGCCTGCCTTGCCGCGCCCAAGGGCGCACGCGTTCTGGGCTCGACGCTGGAACACCCGGCCTCGCGTTCACCGGCGGCGATCTGGTCGGAACGCCTGGGGCTGAACCATGTGGTTGTGGCACATGATGATGCGACCGGGTTGGTGACGGCTGATGATTACCTGCCCGCAGTGACACCCGACACGGCAGTGGCGACCATCGTGCATGGTTCGCCCGTGTCTGGCATGGGCATGGATATAGCCGCAATCGGAGCTGCGATCCGTTCGGTTGCGCCCGATTGCCTGATCATCGTCGATGGCATCCAGCACGCCGCCCATGGTCAGATCGACATTGCCGCCTATGACATCGACGGCTACGCGCTGTCGCCCTACAAGATGTTTTCACGCCACGGGTTCGGCGCGGCATGGATATCCGACCGGCTGGCCGCCGCGCCGCATGATGCATTGGTGGGCGGGCCAGAATTGAACTGGGAATTCGGCACACGTGATACCGGGTCCTACGTGACGTTGTCGGATGTAGTTGCCTATTTCGACTGGCTGGGCGGGCGGGTCAGCGACGAAACCGACCCAAGGTCCCGGATCGAAGCAGCT
>JBNKYL010000114.1:0-10404 GCA_050300875.1 Paracoccaceae bacterium | reverse complement strand
TCCGCTTCAGGTCAATCCGGGCGGCACCCTTGATGCCGAACGCGCGGGAAATATCCCGCTTGCTCGTCAGGGCTGGATTGTCGCTGATCCATTGCAGAATCTGGTCTTTGGTGGGTAGTTCGCTCATGACCACGACCTAACACGTCGCGCGGGCGGCGTCTGCAGCAGATCGGCGGCGGTATCGGCGTCGGCGAGCCTGTCGGTCAATGCATGGCGCTGACCATTGAGCGTCGCCAACGTATCGGCCAGCGCATGGCAGGTGGACCAACGCGCGCCCAGGAACAACCGTGGCGGAAGCGCCCGGCGATGCGCCGCCCCCACCAGCCAGAACCCACCATCCTCGGCCGGGCCAAACACGAAATCCGCGTTGCCCAGCGCCCGAAACGCGCGGCGGATATGGTGGCGTTCGACGGCGGGACAATCTGCACCGATCAACATGACCGGCCCGGACGCGACCGCCTCCAACCCTCGCCGCATCCGCTGGCCCAAATCGCCGTGCCCCTGCGGGATCGTGACCAAATCAGGCATTTTGCCCAGTGTTAGTGACTTGTTATCCGGCGAAAGGGCCACCACCAAACGCCAATGCGGATCATTCAATCGCCAGATCAAAGCGCCCAATTGGTGGCGCATCCACCATGCGGCGCGAACCATGCCAATGTCACGCCCCGCGCGTGTCTTGACCCGCCCGGCTTGCGGAACCTTGGCCATGACCACGACGGTGCCGCGGTTCATGTGAAGTAATCGGTCAGGATGCGGGAATAGACGGATTTCAGCGTGCGAATGTCGTCCACCGGCACCCGTTCGTCGACCTGGTGCATTCCTTTGCCTACCAATCCAAATTCAACTACCGGGCAGTGAGCGCGAATGAACCGCGCGTCTGACGTGCCGCCAGATGTCGAAAGCTCTGGTTTAGTGCCTGTTTCGGCCTCGACTGCGCCCGCGACAAGGTCGGACAACGCCCCCGGCTCCGTGATGAAACTTTCCCCCGAAACCCGCGTGGTCATGGTGAAATCGATGCCGGTTTCTTCGCCCACTTTCGCCATTTCGGACGCGATCCAATCGGTCAGCGTGCCCGACCCATGGTGGTCGTTGAACCGGACATTCACGGTGGCCTTGCAGACCGCCGGGATCACGTTGTTGGCCGGGTTGCCGGTGTCGATGGTCGTCACCGCCAGGGTCGAGGCATCGAAATGGTCGCTGCCTTGGTCCAGCTCGGTGCTGGCCAACCGGTCCATCAGGCGCGCCATCGCCGACACTGGGTTCTTGGCGCGATGCGGATAGGCCGAATGCCCCTGTACCCCACGTGCGACGATATCGGCCGTCATCGACCCACGCCGCCCGATCTTGATCGCCTCGCCCATGTGGTTGGGACAGGTTGGTTCACCCACCAGGCAGACCGACATGCGTTCGCCCTGTTCTGCCATCCAGTCCAGGATTGCCACGGTTCCGTCTGTCGCGTCCCCTTCTTCGTCGCCGGTCACGGTGATGACGATTGCCCCGTCCGGCGCCGCCGTCTGCACCATGTCAACGGCGGCCGCGACGAAAGCCGCAACGCCGGATTTCATGTCGACCGACCCGCGCCCCCACAGGACTCCATCCACGATATCCCCGGAAAACGGCGCGTGTGTCCACGCGGCTTCGTCTCCAACCGGCACCACGTCCGTATGTCCGTTGAACCCGAAAACCGGACCGTTTCCGGGTTCGCCCCAACGTGCAAACAGGTTCGCTGTGCCATTGCGATCGACCCTAACGCAGGTGAATCCGGCCCTTTCCAGCAAGTCAGCCAGCAACACCAGCGCCCCGCCTTCATCGGGTGTCACTGAGGCGCGACGCACCAGGGCCTGGGTCAGATCAACGGGGTCAACAGGGGTCATTGCAGTCCAGCGCCTTCATCCAATGTGGCCGATCTGCACCAGCAAGCCGCTGTGATCACGGGCCAATTTCCCAAACAGTTAACAGACCGGGGCGCATCGTCCATAGTCCGTTGCAATAATAACATGTCCCGAGGCAGGACGGCAGCAAAGCTGCGCCCATTTGATCCGCAAATTACGCACCCGCATTCAGCGGGCCGTAATGCGTGTCGCACATGCCTTGGGCGAAGGTGGGGCAAGGCGTGGGCTGGCTTATCGCAAGCGAGTTTGTGGGCGGCGATCGACCGATCGGCACCTGGAACAATGGCAGGATATCCGGACATACGGATGAATTGCTGACCCGCGGGTCGGTCTGCGTAGACGTGATGCTGCGCAACGGCGTGGTCAAACCATCCCGCCTGATCCATTTCGAAACAGATCGCGGCTGGGCGCGCCGTTTCATCCTGTTCCTGAACCCCGACGGGTCGATTTCGGTCGAACATCGCCAGGGCGCGGGCCATGCCTATGTCCGCGTATCACCCGGCGGCCGCAATTCCCAAAGATTGCGCATTGTCTATAGCTGGGACGCCCCTGCGCGCATCGGCCTTTTGTCAGTCGAAGACCTGGATGCCGGCACCATCCGGCAGGCCGAACAGGCCGCGCCGCTTCCTGTTCCGATGGGGGATTTGCGTGACATCGCAGCCGGGCGCGACACGTGCTGTGTTGATGCGGCCGTTTTGTCCATCGCCATCCAGGATGACGTGCAACGCATCGGCCCCGGCCCGTCCATCGCCGCAGGTGTGCCGATCCGCACGGCCATGGGGTATAGTCCCGTCGAACAAATCCGCCCCGGTGACCTGGTCATAACGCGGTCGGGCGAGGCGCTGCCGGTACGCTGGGTCATCGGCGACACCCGCCCCGGCGTAGGTTATTCCGCACCCGTCCGGTTGCGCGCACCCTATCTTGGGCTGGGCAGCGACATCACACTGACTTCGACCCACATGGTGCAGATTACCGCAGGCGACATCGAACACAGCCTGGGCCGAAACACCGTTTTGGCTGAAGCAGGCGCATTGACGGCGCATCCGGGTATCGGTTGGGATCGTTCCCGCTGGGTCGTACCCTATTTCCAGATATTGCTTGATCGTCATGCGTGTCTGGATATGGGCGGGCTTTGGGCCGAAAGCCTGTTTGTCGGACGCTTGAGACAGGCACCGGCCATAGTCGCTTCTTCGCATTTTGCGGATCTCGGCGCGGGCCATCTGCCGCTGCACAAGGCACCCGTCGGCCCACCACTGGCTGACTACGAACGGCTTTCGGTGCTGGACGCGATCAGTGCGTGATCGCATCAGCCCTTGGCAAAGTCGCATTCTTGAACAAGAATATGTGCAGGTCTAGAGGGATGGACATGCGAATTTCCGCGTTGATTTTCGGCGCAATCAGCTTGCTTGCCGTGTGGGTATCAGCTGTCCAGGCGCAGGACCTGCGGGTCAGCACCGTGACACGCCCACCCTTTTCGATGGTCGTGGACGGTGTGGAAACCGGGTTCAGCCTGGACCTTCTGGCGGCGATTTCCGAAAATCAGGGCTGGACCTATTCCGTCACCCGCCATGGCGGATTTTCCGACATGCTCGGTGCGGTACGCAACGGGCAGGCCGACATGGCCGTCGCCAATATTTCCATCACCGCCGACCGCGAATTGACGATGGACTTTTCGCAGCCCATTTTCGAAAGCGGTCTGCAAATTCTGGTGCGCAGCGACCGGGAACGGTCGGCCTCCATGATCCGCAAATTCTTTTCCCTCGACTTCATGGGCGCCGTGGCCATCGCATTCGCGCTGCTTTTCCTGATGGGCATGGTCATGTGGGCGCTGGAACGGCGTCGGCAACCCTATTTCGACAGGCCCGCCGGGGAAGCCATGTTTCCATCCTTCTGGTGGGCGCTGAACCTGCTGGTCAATGGCGGCTTCGAAGAACGCGTGCCGCAGACCTTCCTGGGTCGCATCCTGTCCGTTCTGATGGTGCTGGGTTCGTTGTTCATCGTGTCGCTTTTCGTGGCGCGGATCACGGCGATCATGACCGTCAGCGCGCTGCAATCGGATGTGAATTCGCTGTCGGATCTGGCGGGGCAGCGCGTCGCCACCATCGACGGATCGACCGCGGCATCCTATCTGGCCTCCCGCAACCTGACCTTTGCGGGTTATGGCGGTTTGCAGGAAATGACCGAAGCGTTCGAGGCAGGCGAGGTTGACGCGCTTTTCTTCGACGCCCCGATCCTGGCCTGGTATGCGCTGAACTCTGACGGGCGCGCCCAATTGGCCGGGCCGGTGGTACAGCGCGAAAATTATGGCATCGCCCTGCCATCGGGCAGCGCTCTGGCCGAACCGATCAACCAGGCACTGCTGACCCTGCGCGAAACTGGGGTCTATGACGAGATTTTCGCCAAGTGGTTCGGAGCGCAGCCGTAATCAACCGGCCTGAATAGACTGTATCAGCATCGGCAAACCGGGCAGGTGATGACAGATATGATCGGCCAGGCCATGTTCGTCGTCGGTGCCATATCCCCAGGACACCGCGACACTGGTCAACCGGTTTTTCCGGGCTGCAGCGTGGTCATGGCGGCGGTCCCCGATCATTACCGACCGTTCCGGTGCAACACCGGTCAAATCCAGCGCATGGGCTAGTAGCTCGGCCTTGTCGTTCCGCGTGCCATCCAGTTCCGGACCGAATTCAGCCTCCAGAAACGGCGCAATGCCGAAATGCGCTGTGATCCGTTTCGCGTAGACATGGGGTTTCGCAGTCATCAGGAACATCCTGTGTCCGCCCTCGTGAAGGGCAGTCAATGCCTCGATTGTCCCGGGATAGACCCTGTTTTCAAACAAACCCACATCGGTATAGCGTTCGCGGTAATACCCCAATACCTGCTGCGGATCTGCCGCGCCCATCTGCGTGAAGCTGTCGATCAGCGCCGGGCCGATTGCCCAGCCCAACGACGACGGATCAGGCGGCGTCAGGCCAGACTTTTCCACCGCATAGACGATCGACCGGGTGATCCCGTCAAACGGGTCGGTCAGGGTGCCGTCGAGGTCGAAAAACAGGTTCAGCGGGTCATTCATTGTCGAAAAACGGCGTCATGTGCACGACGACCACACTGTTTTCGTCCAGAGCCCTGGCCATCAATTCGCGTTCTTCGTCGCTGATGTCATGGCCTTCGGCCAGCCGTTCATCCAGCGTGCCGTATCCCGACACATCCAGCGGCGCCATGTCCGCCTGTTTCAGCAAGGCGACGGTTTCGCGCACCGCCTCGGCCTCGTCCACGCCGGACGCGTAGCACATCAGCGCCGCACCCGTCGCCCCGTCGGGCAGACCGTCGCCATCCTTGCGGCCGACCTCGACCAGTAACGTATAGACCTGATGTTTCGACTTTTCGCGCGCCATGCGAGCCGACTGGGCCAAATCAAGGGCCTTGTCAATGATTGGCCCCGCCCGGCGTTGCAGGCTTGTCTGCACCACCACTCTGGGGCAGCTTGGCGCAATGCAGGCAGGGTCCATTCCGTTCAGCGCCCCGGCGGGCAAGATGCTTTTCAGCCCCGGCAGTCCCTGTCAGGGGCTGGTGCTGCTGTCCAAAGGGTCTATCAAGGTGTCCATGACCGGTGCCAGCGGGCGTGAAGTCGTCCTTTACCGCGTCGCGCCGGGCCAGATCTGCATGCAGACCTTCGCCTGCCTGATCGACGAGGCAAGTTATTCCGCCAGCGGCGTCGCCGAATCCGATCTGGATGGCGAACTGATCCCGATCCCGGCCTTTTGGGCAAGGGTCGCGGCAGATGCCGATTTCCGCAAGATGGTTTTTTCCGCCGTGGCCCGCCGGTTCGGCGAATATCAGCAACTGGTCGAAGACGTTGCATTGACCAGCTTCGATGCGCGTCTTGCCCGCGTGTTGCTGCGACTGGCCGACGAACAGGGCCGCGTGATGTTGACCCATGACGCACTGGCTGCCGAAACCGCATCGGGCCGGGCCTTCGTATCGCGCAGGTTGGCGCAGATGGAAAAGATGGGGCTTGTCACCCGCCATCGCGGTGGGCTGGACATCCGCGACCGCGACGGTCTGGAAGAAATCGCATCCGGCGAATGACCCCCGTGACACTGTCACCGACTCAGGGCGCGCCCATCTGCTAATCTATCGCCATATTGATTAGTCAGGTGGAGGAAACCGACATGACAAAGAACGAAGGCAATATCGACCGCATCCTGCGCATCGTCGTGGGACTTGTTCTGCTGGCACTGGTCTTCGTGGGCCCGCAAACGCCGCTGGGCTGGATCGGCATAGTGCCACTGGCCACCGGCCTCATCGGCTGGTGCCCGCTGTATTCCATCTTCGGGCTGTCCACCTGCCCGATGAAGAAAAGCTGACGAACCAACACAACGAGCGCCGGTCGTTCCGGCGCCCGTCCTTTCAGTTGAAAACCGGTCAGTTGATCGTCACTGTTGCATGCATTCCGGCATCATAGTGGCCTTCTATTTCGCAAGTGATTTCGATGTCTTCACCAGTCTGAACCGGAACGAAGAACCATTCCACAGTCTGATGCGGCCCGACTTCGACCTCGGTGATATGGCCCTTGATCTCGGCCACCAATTCGCCATCGTCGGCTTCGATTTCCACCTTGCGGACGAAAATCCGTTCCAACATCTCGTTCAGCGAAACTTCGTGCTTGAAGTCGTCGACATTGGTCATGACGAAAGCATAGGCCTGCCCGGTCGTCAGGTCGAAATGATTGGGCTTGAAGTACATGTTGCCATCGTCATCAGTCCCCATTTCGAGTGGTAGTTTTTGAACATCGGCACGTGACAAATCGCCTTCCGCGAACGCTGCGAATGGCGAGAGCAAGGCAGCAATTACCGTAATTGATACGAGTTTCATGAAGTGTTCCTCCCATGAGTTTACCGAGGGATTTCAAGTGGAAACACTCGAACAGCCCCCGCAACTCAAGGGTAACAGGTCACTTCGAAATGCGCGTTGTCATGCGTCAACGCCATGTTTCGGAAAGGATGATACAGGGTTAGTCGCGCAGCAGCTCGTTAATCCCGGTCTTGGACCTTGTCTGTTCGTCCACGCGTTTCACGATCACCGCGCAATACAGGTTCACGTTGTTCTTGGACGGCATCGACCCTGCGACAACCACCGAATAGGGTGGCACTTCGCCATACATGACCTCACCGGTTTCTCGGTCGACGATCTTGGTTGATTTGCCGATGAACACGCCCATGCCCAGCACGGACCCTTCGCGGACGATGCAGCCTTCGACGACCTCGGACCGCGCTCCGATGAAACAGTTGTCTTCGATGATCGTCGGTCCCGCCTGCATCGGTTCCAGCACGCCGCCAATGCCAACGCCGCCGGACAGGTGCACGTTCTTGCCGATCTGCGCGCAGGACCCGACCGTGGCCCATGTGTCCACCATCGTGCCGCTGTCCACATAGGCGCCGATATTGACGAAGGACGGCATCAGTACCACGCCCGGCGCGATATAGGCCGACCGGCGCACGACGCAGTTCGGCACGGCGCGAAAGCCCGCGGCCCTCCATTCATTGTCACCCCAGCCCTTCCACTTGTTGTCGACCTTGTCCCACCAGGTCGAATTCTGCGGGCTGCCTTCATGCGGTTCCATGTCCTTGACGCGGAACCCCAGCAAAACGGCCTTCTTGGCCCACTGGTTCACATGCCAGCTGCCATCGGCCTGCTTTTCGGCCACGCGCAGCTTGCCGCTGTCCAGCGCGTTCAGCGTATCCTCGATCGCTTCTCGGGCTTCGCCTGTGGTGGCGGGTGTGATCGTGTCGCGGGCTTCCCACGCGGCTTCGATTGCGGTTTCAAGCTGGGCGTTCGACATGTGGGCGCCTCTCCATTGGGTCATTCAGAATCGGTGCATAGCCAGACCACATCCGGGCGGCAATGGCTATGCGGCAAAGGGATCGGGCGCGATATTGCCGCCGCAGACCAGCACAGCGAGTTTTTCGCCGGGTTCCGGGCTATAGGCGCCCGACAAGAGCGCGGCCAAGGCCGTGGCCCCACCCGGTTCGACCAATTGACGGAACTGCCGCCACAACCATTCCTGCGCCTCGGTGATCGCCTCGTCCGGCACGGTCACCGACGCAATGCCCTGCGCGGACGCAAGGTCAAAGCAAATCTGGCCGATCTTCGACGCACCCAACGCGTTGGCTGCCACGCCGCCCACCGGCACCTCGACCACTTCGCCTGCTTTCAACGCGCTGTTCAGCGTCGCCGCCTGTTCGGGTTCGACCGCCACGATCTTGCGCCGACCTGCCAGCCAGCCCATGGCCCCGCCGATCAACCCGCCACCGCCCACGGCGATCAGAACCGTGTCTGCATCCAGCCCCTGTTCTTCCCATTCGCGCATCAGCGTGCCCTGCCCCGCCACGGTGCCCGGCGCGTCGTAGGCGTGGACCTGCATCGCCCCGGTGCGTTCGGCATGGTCCAACGCGGCAGCATGGGCATTGGCATAAAGGCCCGGCACCACCGTCAGATCCGCGCCTGTCGATTTGACCAAGGCGATTTTCGCAGGCCCGGCCATTTCCGGCACGAAGATATGGGCCGGTATACCTAGCGCATGGGCCGCATAGCCCACCGCCGCGCCATGGTTTCCACCGGATGCCGCGACCACACCACCAACCGGCACCGGCCCGGACAGCAACGTGTTGAACGCCCCGCGCGGCTTGAAACTGCCGGTGTGTTGCATTTGTTCGAACTTGAACTGAACGGGCCTGTCCACGCGTGGACAGGGTTCTGTCAGGACCGGCGTGCGCCGCACATGGCCCGCAATCCGGCCCGCCGCCATTTCAATCTCGTGATGCCAATCCATCATGTTTCCCCTTGCTTGCTGGCCACATGCGCCCAAACGTAATAGGTCTGTCAGACGCCGCGAACAAGGACGACCCAGATGAAAGACGACGACCGCGCCCATCCATTCCGCCACAGCGGACAGGACCGCGCCGCCAGCCATCATATTCCCGACACGCCACAGGCGCAGTCCCCATCCTACAGGCTGGCTTTCGACGATCCCGATTTCCTGCTGCGCGACGAATTGCGTCCGGTTCGGCTGCAGCTGGAGCTGTTGAAGCCCGAAATGCTGATGGGTGAATATGGTGTGGAATCCACCGTCGTTCTGTTCGGCGGCGCGCGCATTCCCCGGCCGGAACACAAGGACAAGGCCCGGTCAAAGACGCTGGCCGAGCTGTCCCATTTTTACGATGTCGCCCGTGATTTCGCCCGGCTGATGACCGAACGCGCCGTGGCCAACGGCCACCGCCACGATGTCATCGTCACCGGCGGCGGCCCCGGCGTGATGGAGGCGGGCAACCGCGGCGCCAAGGACGCGGGCGGCGTGTCCATCGGGCTGAACATCGTGCTACCGCATGAACAGGCGCCGAATGAATTCGTCACGCCGGACCTCTGTTTCAACTTCCACTATTTCGCCATCCGCAAGATGCATTTCCTGATGCGGGCCAAGGCGATCTGCGTCTTCCCCGGCGGGTTCGGCACATTGGACGAAATGTTCGAAAGCCTGACCCTGATCCAGACCGGGCGGATGAAGCGTGTGCCCTTCCTGCTGTTCGGGCGGGAATTCTGGGAAAAGATCGTCAATTGGGATGCTTTGTGCGACGCTGGCACGATCAGCCCGGATGACCTGGACCTGTTCAAATTCGTCGAAACCGCGGACGAGGCCGTGCACCTGATCGACAGCTGGGAAGGCGCGGGCGAAAAACGCGGGGTGATCCCGGGGCGCTAGAAGCCCTCTTCGATATCCTCGAACTGTTCGTCCAGGTCTTTTTGCAGCCGGCCATGTTCCCTGGACCGGCGCGCTTCGCCTTCGCGCCGGAATTTTGTGTCCAACTCGCGCGCCTTTTCCCGGTTCAGGCGGCGAAACTTCTTTTTCTCGCGGTCATGTTCGGTCTTGAAATCCGTTGTCGGCCCGACCGGCAAGGACAGCGCGACACCTTTGGATGGCAAACCCGGTGCGATCAGCACCGTCATGCCCGCCGTGCACATCCAGACCGGCACTGCATCGAACCGGACCCCGACGGGCACCGACAGGATATAGCTGTCCGTAATTGCGGGCGGTTTGAACCGCACCAGCATCGGCACATAGGCGACCCAGTAGATGTAGCGCCAGGAAAACCGTTGCTGCAACGATGTCAGATCGGGCCAGGGCACCGGCACGGACAGGTCCGGAAAGGATTGCGTCAGCGCCGCCTTCACCGCATCCATATCCGGCAGCCCGGTGGCCTGCAAAAGGCGCTGTTTGCGCTGTGCCGTGCGGCCCTTGTTCAGCGCAGCAAGCGGGGTCAGGGATTCGACGCAAAGGTTGTGGCTGACCGTTACCGTCTGCGGGCGCTGCGGGTTGCCATTGGGGTATTTGTTGCAATCCCAGAAATAGAATTCTGTTGCCACCATCCCCAACAGGTCGGGTCGCTTTTCGCGGTAGAATTCATACCGCGCATCTCCGTAGGCGGGCCGCGTCTGCAGCACCTTGGATCCCAGT
>JBNKYL010000113.1:0-13978 GCA_050300875.1 Paracoccaceae bacterium | reverse complement strand
CCATCAACACACCAACTGCCAAGGCGGCCAGCCCCAGCATCCGCCGGGTTTCGACCGGCAATTCGGCAAGTACGCGCAAGGCGTCCTCGACACGGCCGGAGGCCAGTGCGAACACCAGCCCCTCGATCACAAGAGCCAGCGCCAGTGCGGCAAGAAAGTCGCTCACTGCCCCGATGGCGCGGCAACAGGCGTTTGAGAACCGCTACCGCCTGAAGACGCGGCAGTCGCATCGGAGAAGAACTTGAAGAACTCCGAATTTGGCGTCAGCACCATGCTCGTGCCCGAGTTCACCAGCGCTTCGCGGTAGGCCTGCAGCGACCGGTAGAATTCAAAGAATTCCTGATCCTGTCCGAAGGCTTCGGCAAAGATGCGGTTCTGTTCGGCATCTGCCTCGCCTCGGATGATCTCAGCCTGGCGGGTTGCGTCCGACACCAGTTCGACCACCGTTCTGTCTGCCAAAGCGCGCACACGCTGTGCGGCTTCTGCACCACGTGCCCGTTCGTCAGCGGCTTCACGTTCCCGTTCAGCGCGCATCCGCGCGAAGGTGGCGTCAAGGTTCTGATCGGGCAAGTTGGTTTGCTTCAGCCGCACGTCGACCACATCAAGGCCCAGCGCACTGGCACGTGCCTGCGCCAGGTCACGGATGCGCACCATCAGCGAGGCACGATCAGATGACAGGATCGTGTTCGATGTCACGCCTTCCGAACCCAGAACCGACCGGATTTGGGTGGTGAGGATGGACGAAAGCCGGTCTTCGGCAGCGCGGTCACCCAGCGTACCGATGGCTTGCCGGTACTGGACGACATCGGCGATCCGATACCGCGCGAAGGCATCCACGACCAGACGACGGTCATCCGATGGCGTCACCTCGATGGCGGGTGTGTCCAGCGACAGGATGCGGTCGTCATAGCGCACGACTTCCTGAATCAGCGGGATCTTGAAGGCCAGGCCGGGTTCTTCGCGAACCTGCTTGATCTGGCCGAATTGCAGGACCAGTGCCTTTTCGCGTTCATCGACGATGAAGATCGACGACAATGCTATGGCGGCCAGAATGGCTATGGCGGGGATGATTAGACCAGCGCGGCGCATCAGTTCGACCCTCCCGGCTTGCGAAGTTCATTGAGCGGCAGATACGGCACGACATCCTGGCCGGTGCCTTCGTCGATGATGATCTTGTCCACACGACCAAAGACCTGTTCGATCGTCTCCAGATACAGACGTTTGCGCGTCACTTCCGGCGCAAGGCGATATTCGGTCAGCACCGCAAGGAAGCGGCTGGCCGCACCTTCAGCATCGTTGACCACCTGCGCGCGATAGGCTTCGGCGGCTTCCAGCACTTCGGCCGCATCACCACGCGCGCCGGCGAGAACCGTGTTCGCATAGGCGTCGGCCTGACGTTGCAGCTGGTCGCGTTCCTGTTCGGCGGCCTGCACGTCGCGGAACGCGTCAATCACTTCTCGTGGCGGATCGGCCTTGTCCAGGTTGACGCGGACGATGTTGATACCGGCGTCGTAGGCATCCAGCGTCGACTGGATCAGGGTGAACGCGTCCTGTTCGATCAGTCCGCGATCCCGGTTGAGGATCGGCGCCAGTTCAGACCGGGCGATAATCTCGCGCATGGCCGATTCAGACACGGCACGGACGGTTTGCGGACCGTCGCGCAGGTTGAACAGGTATTTGGCGGGGTTGTTGATGTTCCAGACCACCTGAAAGTCGATATCGACGATGTTTTCATCTGTGGTCAGCATCAGCCCGGCCTGTGACCGGGTCGAGGTCGACACGCCGATATCTTCGGTCTGTTCGCGGGTCACCGGGATGACTTCGGCCGTGACCAGTGGCCAGGGGGCGAAGTTCAGGCCGGGTTGGCCGATACAAGGGTCAATACATTCGCCAAGGAACAGTTCAACGGACTGTTCTTCAGGCTTGACCGTGTAGAAGGACGCAAGCCCCCAAAGCACGATGACAACGGCAGCGCCCAAAAACGCGGTACCGCGGGTAAATTCGAACCCACCGCCAGGGCCACCGCTGCGGCCACCACCGCCGGAACCGCCGCGGCCGCCCATCAGGACGCGCAGCTGTTCCCTGCCCTTGTTTACGATCTGGTCAATTTCTGGAATGCCGGGGTCGGACGGGCGTCGACCGCCCTGTTCGCGGCGGTCGTCGTCATTGTTATTGCCGCCGCTGCCACCGCCGCCGCCCCATGGGCCGCCACTGTTATTGGCCATTATCGTTCCTTCTTCCTAATTCCATCCGCTAAACCTGTGCATTCAAGCCCGAAAATCAAGCCGTGCGGACAGGTTCTTTCATTAGCACGATCTCTTCCGACATTGTGGGATGAACTGCAACCGTTCGGTCGAAATCTTCCTTGGTTGCGCCCATCTTGATGGCGATGCCCACCATCTGGATCAATTCGCCCGCCGAAGGTGCGATGATGTGACACCCCAGGATCTTGCGCGTTTCGGTGCAAACGATCAGCTTGAACAACACCCGTTCCGGCCGGTCGATGAAAGCCGATTGCATGGGCCGGAAGGCGGTCGAATAGACCTCGATCGGGCGTTCGTCGCGGGCCTCTTCCTCGGTCATGTCGATGGTGCCCAGTTCCGGCTGCGTGAAGACCGCCGACGGGATGAGGGCATGATCGGGTCTAGTCGGTTTGTCGTTGAACACCGTTTCATGGAATGCCACAGCCTCGCGGATCGCCACCGGGGTCAGGTTGACCCGGTCGGTCACATCGCCGATGGCCCAGATCGACGGGACGGCGGTGCGTGAATATTCGTCGACCTCGACAGCGCCATAGCGACCGAGTTTCACGCCGAGTTCTTCCAGGCCCAGCCCGTGTGTATTGGGAATGCGGCCAGTGGCATAGATCACCGCGTCATAGCTTTCCTGTCGCCCATCGCTGAGCTTCACGTCATAGCCCTGATCGGCCTTGCGCACCCATTCGACATTGGTGCCGACATGCAGGTCGATCCCCCCATGATGCATGTGTTCGGCGATCAACCCGCGCGCTTCGTCGTCAAACCCCCGCAGGATCTGCGCACCGCGATAGACCTGCGCGACCTTGGCGCCCAGGTTGTTCAGGATCGAGGCGAATTCACAGGCGATATAGCCGCCACCGACGATCAGTGCGCGGCCCGGCAGGGTGTCCATCTGGAAAATTTCGTTTGACGACCAGACCAGATCGCTGCCTTCAAACTCGGGGATGAAGGGCGTGCCACCCGTGGCGATCAGGATGTTTTCCGCCGTCACCTCGCGCCCGCTGGCCAGTTTCACCGAATGTGGGTCAGTGACGGTGGCGCGTTCATGGATCAGCGTGCCGCCCGCATTTTCGAAATTGCGGGTATAGATGCCTTCCAGCCGATCCAGTTCGGCATGCAGGCGCGCGCGGAAACCCGGCCAGTCGAACGCGCCACGCGTGGCTTCCCAGCCATATGCCTGCGCGTCCGAAATCGTCGCGCCGTAGGATGAGGCAAAAACCATCAGTTTCTTGGGCACGCAGCCACGTATCACACAGGTCCCACCCATACGGTATTCTTCGGCCAGTGCCACACGCGCACCGCCAGCCGCAGCCAGCCGCCCTGCCCGGACCCCGCCGGACCCGCCACCGATGACGAATAGATCGTAGTCGAAACTCACACCGGCCCCTTTCGCCGTTCGTTGTCAGTCGCCGAAATCGGCAAAAATATTGTCACCTTCGGCCAGCATGAACTTGGCCTGACTGGTCGTGCCGGCATTCAGGTCGTAGACCTCGACCTTGCCATTGCCATGACCGGTGACGACAACGTCACAAATATCGATGAACAGCCCGTTTTCAACCACACCGGGGATCTGGTTCAGTATCATCGCCAACTGCCGGGGGTCCGATATGGCCTTCACGTGCAGGTCAAGGATGAAGTTGCCCTCGTCCGTGCGGAAAGCCTCGTTGCCATTGCGCCGTTGGGTCACTTCGGTACCCAGTACATCCAGTGCGGACAGGGTTTCTTCGATCAGTGCCTTGGTGGTCAGCCAGCCCATTTCGATGACCTCGACCGGCAATGGAAATGCGCCCAGTTGTTCGACCCGCTTCGACAGGTCGGCAATCACCACCATTTGATCGGAAGCGGTGGCGACGATCTTTTCATGCAGCAACGCGCCGCCGCCGCCTTTGATCAGGTTCAGTTCGCCGTCATATTCATCGGCGCCGTCGATGGTGACGTCCAGCCAGCGTGCTTCGTTAAGGCTGACGACATCGATCCCGACTTCGCGTGCCAGCTTGGCGGTGGCCACGGATGTCGGCACGCCGGTGATGCGCAGGCCTTCGTCACGCACCATCTCGCCCAGGCATCTGACGAGCCAGGCGGCGGTCGATCCGGTGCCAAGCCCAACCTTCATGCCCGATTGAACGAAATCGCAGGCGCGTTTGGCCGCGACGTATTTTGCCATTTCGATCGGTGACAGATTTTGTGTCATCACGTGATCCCCCTGCGCGTCCCGTTCGTTATAGGGACAGCGGCCGCGCGATGCGAGTGGCGAATTGTCATTGTCACCCGTCCAATCGCGGCCCATTGTTCACGCGCGACGGGCGCAAGAATCTGTAATCTTGTTTCGGGCGATCACGTAACGCATGGGTCGAATAGGATATCTTACACTGGGCTGGGCCTGCGTTGCACTGGGCCTGATCGGCGTGGTCCTGCCGGGCCTGCCCACGACCGTGTTCATGATCGTGGCCGCCTTCGCTTTCGGCCGCGCCTCGCCCCGGCTGCGCCAGGCGCTATTGGATCACCCTGTCTTCGGCCCGCCGATCATCGACTGGGAAGAACGCGGGGCAATTTCTCGCAAGGCCAAAATACTCGCGGTCACGACCATGATCGCCGTACTGGCGTTCAGTTTCGTCCTGGGGTTGGCTGGATGGATCATAGCCGTGCAGGCCGTATGTCTGGCAGGCGCTGCGGCCTTCGTGCTGACCCGCCCTGACTAGCGACCCACTGCCGCAGCCGCACCGAAACAGGTCGCAATCCTCGCGCATACCTGTCCGCTTTGGTATACATCGCGCCAGACAACGCGCGAAATCAGGTAGGCACGGCCGTGTTCCTCTCCGTCCTCGATATGTTCAAGGTGGGCGTCGGCCCGTCTTCGTCCCATACGATGGGGCCAATGGTTGCGGCTGCCCGGTTTCTGGACCGGCTGCGCGCCACGCCGTTTCAGGCGCATGGGCTGAAAGCCTCGTTACACGGTTCGCTGGCCTTCACCGGGATTGGCCATGCCACCGATCGCGCCACGATCCTGGGGCTGGCCGGTTTCAGTCCCGACAGCTACGACCATACCAAGGCCGAAGCCGCATTGGCGGCCATTCGCGACACGGGGCGCATTTATCCGCCCGGACTGGGCGATCTGGCCTTTCTGCCAAAGGATGATCTGGTGTTCGACTACGGTCCCGCGCTGCAGGGGCACGCCAATGGCATGATCCTGAAAGCCACCGACGCGCAGGGCGACGTGATCCTGCAAGAGGTCTATTATTCCATCGGCGGCGGGTTTGTAATGACCGAGGAAGAACTGGCCGAAGGCAAAGATGTCGACGAAGGCCCGGCTGTGCCTTATCCGTTCAGGTCTGCCGCCGAAATGCTGGACATGGCCACCCGTTCGGGCAAATCCATCGCCGAAATGAAGCGCGCCAACGAGATTTCGCGTATCGGCGTCGCAGCACTGGACGCAGGCGTTGCCCGGATCTGGGAGGTCATGAACGCCTGCATCGATCGCGGGCTGTCGAGCGACGGCATCCTGCCCGGCGGGCTGGGCGTGAAACGCCGTGCCAAGGCGATCCACGAAGCCTTGCAGGCCGAACGCGGCATGAACCTGAACGCGCCGCACACGATCAACGACTGGATGTCGACCTATGCGATGGCGGTGAACGAAGAAAACGCGGCCGGCGGTCAGGTCGTCACCGCACCCACCAATGGTGCGGCAGGCGTTATCCCGGCGACGATCCGGTACTGGCTGGACCATGTGCCGGGTGCGGCGCCGTCCCGCGTTCCCGATTTCCTGCTGACGGCTGCGGCAATCGGGGGGCTGATCAAGTATAACGCTTCGATTTCGGGCGCTGAATGCGGATGCCAGGCCGAGGTCGGCAGCGCATCGGCCATGGCCGCTGCCGGATTGTGCGCCGTGATGGGCGGCACGCCGATGCAAGTCGAGAACGCCGCCGAGATCGCGCTGGAACATCATCTGGGCATGACATGCGATCCCGTCAAAGGTCTGGTGCAAGTGCCCTGCATCGAACGCAATGGGTTGGGCGCGATCAAGGCAGTTTCGGCGGCTTCGCTGGCCTTGCGCGGCGATGGCACCCATTTCGTGCCGCTGGATGCGGCAATCGAGACCATGCGCCAGACGGGCGCGGACATGCACGAACATTACAAGGAAACGTCGCTGGGCGGATTGGCGGTCAACGTCCCCAACTGCTAGGGCGCCGATTTTCATCGTGAAAATCTTGTCGGACTTGCCCGGCAAATCCAGGTGACAATCCATGACGGATTGCCTTTCCGTGCACCCCATGCCAATCCCGGTACGGGAGGGTTCCATGCAGGATCGTGTCGTTCTGGGCGTCATGCTGATGCTGGGCTTTACTGTTGCGGCCCCGCTTCTGGATGTCTTTGCCAAACTTGCCGCCGCCGAGATTCCGGTGGGCCAGATCACCGCCGTGCGGTTCATCGGACAGGCGATCTTCATGGCCCCGGTCTGCCTGGCGCTGGGTCTGGGCCTCGGCATGGCGTTGCCGCACCTGGCCACGACATTCCTGCGCGCCGCCCTGCTGGTCGTGTCCACCTATTGTTTCGTGGCTGCCGTGGCCGTCATGCCGTTGGCCGATGCGTTGGCCATCGCTTTCGTGCTGCCGTTTTTCCTGTTGCTTATGGGCAAATTTGTGAATGGCGAAGAAATCGGCCCCCGCCGTCTTGGCGCAGCCATCGTCGGCTTTGTCGGCGTCGTGATGGTGATCCAGCCCAGTTTCGCGGCCTTCGGGGCCGTTGCCCTGTTCCCGCTGGGCACGGCGGTCAGTTTTGCCGCCTACATGGTCGTCACCCGCCGCCTGTCCCGGCATGTGCATGCCGTTGCCATGCAATATCAGACCGGCATCGCGGGGGCGGCAATTTGCATCCCCGTGCTTTGGCTGGCCGATGGCAGCGGTATCGGCCCGATCGACCCGGTCATGCCGCAAGGCGTGTTCTGGACCTACCTCGTGGGCGTGGGCTTCTTCGCCTCGGTCTCGCATATGCTGATGACCTTTGCGCTGCGTTTTGCCCCGGCAGCCACTTTGGCGCCGCTGAACTACATGGAAATCATTTCCTCGGTCTTTTGGGGGTATCTGGTATTCGGCGACTTCCCCAACGGGCTGGCATTGGCGGGGATCGGCGTGATCCTGGCTGCTGGCCTTTACGTCGTCTGGCGCGAGCGGGTGAATGCGGCCACGACGGCAGCCAGCGCCTGACGCGGCAGAAACGCCAGCACATCGCCAACTGCGCCAAGTACTACATCACGCGTTGCGGCTTCGTTGGACTGACTGAAGAACCCATCGGCTGACATGACGGCATCGGTCACTGGCCAGCGCAACCCCTTGGTGTCGACGCGCGCCTGCATCAACGGGTGCAGCGAGATCCGCGTGCCGGGGTCCAGGTCCAGCGCCAGATGATCCGGAACGCGGAAAATGGCATCCTCTTCACCGAGCAAAATGACCGGCGCTGCCCGATGCCGTGCCAGGCTGTTCAGCGCCGCCATCTGGTGGTCGACCCGACCGCCCAGGAAACCCACGCCAAGGATAATTGGTGCCGCAACCAACCGCAGGGCCTTGTCGAAATCGGTCGTGTCCTGATCCAGCACATGTAGGACACGTTCGGGGTCGATTTCTGCCAAGGTCGCGGGTTGCACGGAATCCATGTCGCCCAGCAGCAGTTCCGGCGCTTTGCCATATTTTCGCGCCATTTCCGTCCCACCATCCACGGCGATCAGACGCGGAGCGAACGTCAACGCGAAATCAAGAATTCCCGTATTTGTTGGGCTCGCGCCTACAAGCGTCACATTTTCAGAGGTTTGAACTATACCGTTGCCCATGTCACAATTCCCCCGCGAATCCGAAACAATTCACAATTCTACCCAGAAAAGACCCCTGGGCGTCCATGGCTGCGGTCCTATTTGCGAACCATTACTTGGTAAACAGCTCATTGCAGCTATTGGTGGAAAGGCAAGAATGTCATGGTAGGCCCCAACAAAATTCTGACCGTCTCATACGGCACGTTTTCGTGCACGTTGGAGGGGTTCGATGACCCGTTTTCGACCATGCGCGGAATTGCGGAATACTTCCGTGACCTTGCCGCGGATGACCGTTACTTCGGTGCCGAGCCCCCGACGCCCGACGCGGAAATGCTGCATCGCATTGCCGAACGTGAAATTCAGCGCCGCGTAGAAGCGCGTGTCAGCGATACCGGCATTGTGCTGCGCCAGACCGACGATCACCCGGCCGTTCAGCCCCGCAAGGAAGGGGATGAAGAGCTGGAAGCGGCAGAACATGTTGCCGCCCAGCCGGTCGAAGACGAACCCAAAAGCGAAAATGGCGAATGGTTCACCCCTGCCCCGGCCGTCGCGGCCGCGGGTATCGCGACCAGTACCGTTGCCGAACGGTTGGCCCGTATCCGCGCCGTGGTCGCCCAGACCGAAGGCGAGGAAGCCGACGAAGAAGATGATAACATCTATCCTCGCGACCTGACCGAAGCTGTCATTGGCGATGATGAGGACGCGGACGCGCCCGAGGATCTGGTCGAGCCGGAAATGGCGGTCGAGGCCGAAGCAGAAGTTGAAATCGCCGAGCCAGTCGAAGAAACCGAAGACGAATTCGACATGACTGCGGTTCTGGCGATGGACGGTGTCGAAGCTGACGAGGTTGCGCACGAAGCCGAAGTCGAGGCCGACGAGGTCGCGCACGAAGCTGAAGTCGAAGCCGACGAAGATGCGCTGGTTGCGCTCGAATTGGCAGACGTCGCCACCGACGAAGCGCCCGTCGCTGACGAACAAGAACCGGAATCGGCCGAAGCCTTCGAAGATGAATTCGAAGAAGTCTCCGACGATCAGATCGACCTGAGTGCCATCATGGTATCGGACGCCGATCGGTTGGGTGAAATGCCGGACGTCGCGGATCTGGACGAAGAACTGGACGAACCGGCCTTCGAAGCCTCTGATTTCGCGGCGCTGGTCGCTGCCGAAGAGGTTGCCGAAGCGGCCGAGGCCGGGACCACCGAAGAACCCGAGGAAGACACCGAAACGGTCACCCGCCTGCTGCGCATGCGCCGGGCGGATTTTGAGGCCAGCGCCGAAGCCACGTCTTATATCGACGAGATCGCTGGCGCTGAATTCGTGGCTGAACCCGACGTGATCGAGGTTGAACCGCAGGACGAAGAAGGCGCGCTGTCGGTCGAGGACGAAGCGGAATTGATGGCTGAACTGGCCAGCGCGGAAGCCCAAGAGGTCGATGAGGCCGTTGAAGCGGAGCACGAAGTGACTGCCCGTGCCCCCGTCGAAGAAGCCACCGCGGAACCTACCGTACGCCGCCTTCTGGACGTGACCAATTCGGAAATGGAACAGGCCGATGGCACACGCCGCCGGTCCGCGATCGCCCATCTGAAGGCTGCCGTCGCCGCCACCCGCGCCGACCGTCAGGCCGCCCAGGACGAAGGCGAGCTTGACCCGACCCAAGACGACACCGACGACACCGAAGCCTATCGCGAAGATCTGGCCCGGGTCGTGCGTCCGCGCCGCATGGGCAATGTCGCGCGCGCTATTTCGCGTCGCCTTCCGCCGTTGATGCTGGTGTCAGAACAGCGTGTCGACGCCGAAGAAAAACCCGTCTCATTCGGTCAGGACGAGGCAGCCGCCGAGGGCGGCGCCATTCGTCCGCGTCGCATCAACGCCCGCGACATGGATGAAGAGGATGATGACGACGCGGATGACAACATCTTTTCCGAAGCCGGTTCCTTTGCAGAATTCGCCCGAGAAATGGGTGCTGCGGACCTGCCCGAACTTCTGGAAGCCGCCGCCGCGTATTACCATTATGTCGAGGGCCAGCCCTATTTCTCGCGCCCGCAGATCATGAGCGCGGTGGCCTCGATGGACGACTCCGGCGAGTTCAGCCGCGAAGACAGCCTGAAATCCTTTGGGATGCTGCTGCGCCGGGGCAAGATCCGCAAGGTCCGCCGCGGTCAGTTCGAGATTGACGACAGCACAAGGTTCCGGCCGCAATTGCAGGCTGGCGAATAAGCCGACCGACAAGTCCTACGACAAACGGCGCCCATTGCGGCGCCGTTTTTCATTCTGATCCGCCCGGCGCGTCCGGGTCGGCCTTGCCCACGCCACGGAACACCGCCTTCAACGGGAAGGCCCAGGCCACGCCCAGCGCCACGTAGACCGCCAGTTCCAGCAGGATCGGCGGCCGGTCAAACAGGCCCACGATGGTGACCGCCAGGATGATATAGGCCGGCAGCCCCAAGATCAGGATCAGCATCGAAAGCCGCCTGCGGGTCTTGTAGGACAGCGCCATCAGTCAGCGAACGGATCGGTGACCAGTATCGTGTCATCCCGCTCCGGGCTGGTCGACAGCAAGGCCACGGGGCAGTCGATCAGTTCTTCTATCCGGCGGACATATTTGATCGCATTGGCGGGCAGGTCGGCCCAGCTGCGCGCCCCTTCGGTCGATTCCGACCAGCCCGGCAGTTCTTCGTAGATCGGCGTGCAGCGCGCCTGTTCGTCCGCCGCCGTCGGCAGGTAGTCCAGCCGCCTGCCATCCAGGTCATAGCCCACGCAAACCTTCAGCACATCGAACCCGTCCAGTACGTCGAGCTTGGTCAGCGCAATGCCATTCACCCCGGAAATCGCGCAGGTCTGGCGCACGAGGCAGGCATCGAACCAGCCGCAGCGCCGTTTGCGCCCGGTGGTGGTGCCGAATTCATGCCCGCGCTCGCCCAGTCTTTCGCCATCGGCATCGAACAGTTCCGATGGGAACGGCCCTTCGCCTACTCGGGTGGTATAGGCCTTGACGATGCCCAGCACGAAATCGATCGACCCCGGCCCCACGCCGACACCCGTGGCCGCTTGGCCTGCGATCACATTGGATGAGGTCACGTAAGGATAGGTGCCGAAATCAATGTCCAGCAGCGCGCCCTGCGCCCCTTCGAACAGGATGCGTCGGCCCTCTTTCTTTTTCTCGTTCAGGACCTTCCAGACCGGCCCCGCGAATTTCAGGATTTCCGGCGCGACCTCTTTCAGCTGCGCGATCAGCCCATCCCGATCAATCGGGCCAAGCCCCAGCCCCGACCGCAAGGCGTTGTGATGGACCAATGCCCGATCCACCCGCAATTCCAGCGTCGCATCATCGGCCAGATCGGCCACCCGGATCACCCGGCGACCAACCTTGTCTTCGTAGGCTGGGCCGATGCCGCGCCCGGTGGTGCCGATCTTGGCGACCGAATTCTGGCTTTCCCGCGCCCGGTCCAACTCGCCATGAAATGGCAGGATCAAGGGCGTGTTTTCCGCGATCATCAGTGTTTCCGGCGTGATTTCGACCCCTTGGTCACGGATCGTGGCAATCTCGTTCAGCAAGGCCCAGGGGTCCAGCACCACGCCATTGCCGATTACCGACAGCTTGCCGCCCCGCACGACACCCGATGGCAGCGCATGAAGCTTGTAGACCTCGCCATCAATGACCAGCGTATGACCCGCATTGTGCCCGCCCTGAAACCGGCAGACGACATCGGCGCGTTCGGACAGCCAGTCCACCAGCTTGCCCTTGCCCTCGTCCCCCCACTGTGCGCCGACCACGACAACATTGGCCATGAAACATCCCCTCCGGATCACGAAAGCCCGCGCCTCTTTATCGGTGTGGCGGCGCATCAGCAAATGCAAAATGGGGCTGCCGGGGCTGGACAGGTGCGGCCATTCGCGCCAGCTTGGCGCGCGACGCAACAAGGAACCAACCATGGGCTTTCTGATCCGCTGGCTTTTCGCCTTTGTCCTGGTGGCCGCCACCTATAATCCGACGCAGTGGAATTTCTGGCGTTGGGCCTCGGCGCATTTTTCCGATCAACTGCCCTTGACCGTGCTTTTCGCACTGGTTCTGCTGGTTGGCTACGTGATCTTCATTCGCGCCACGCTCAGATCCATCGGCACCTTCGGCATCATTCTGGTGGCAGCGGTCTTTGCCGCGCTGATCTGGGTGCTGGTCGATCTCGGCGCACTGGCGTTGAACAACTCGGCCTTTAACCAGTGGCTCGGCATCATCGCCCTGTCCGTTGTTCTGGCCATCGGGCTCAGCTGGTCCTTCGTCCGGCGCGCGCTGTCCGGGCAGTATGACGTGGACGATGCCGACGAATAGCCCACCCGCGACTTTATGTCAGAAAACATCCGCCGGAGGCAGCAGACGCGCGGCAACGCGCGTCACAACGCGCGCGGAGGAGCCGCACAATTTAATACGCCACCAAATGACTTGCGCCCCGGCGCCGGGGCAATTAGATACCCCCCGTTCGCGAACCGAAAAGTGACCCGATGGAAAACGTCGTCCTCATCATCCACCTGATCCTTGCCCTCGGCCTGATCGGCATCGTCCTGTTGCAGCGCAACGAAGGCGGCATGGGCGGGCTTGGCGGTGGCGGCGGCGGCGGTCTGATTTCGGCGCGCGGCGCGGCGACGGCGCTCGGCAAGATCACCTGGTGGCTCGCTGGCGCTTTCATCATCACGTCGATCGCGTTGACCGTGATCGCGGCGCAGAAATCTGCGACCTCGTCAGTGCTTGATCGGGTGACCGACACGGCACCGGCCGAAACCTCCGCACCGGAACTGCCCGCCGGCGACAGCCTGCTGCCACCCAGTGCCGACGAAGGCACCGCGACCCCGCGCGCAGACTAGTCACCCCCACAAGGGGTTGAGGGACGCGACGTAACCCAAACATTATCTAGCGGTTTTCTGGACAAGCAGTACCGAATCTGTTAGTTCTTAAATCCCGTGATACCCGGGCACTGGCCCGTGGGATTGCATCCCATTTTGCAACACTCACGGGGGTCTTCCGAACCTATGGCGCGTTATGTTTTCATCACCGGTGGTGTGGTTTCAAGCCTTGGCAAAGGGTTGGCCTCTGCCGCGCTCGGCGCGCTATTGCAGGCCCGCGGCTATTCCGTCCGGCTCAGAAAACTTGACCCCTACCTGAACGTCGACCCCGGCACGATGAGCCCGTTTGAACATGGCGAGGTTTTCGTAACCGATGACGGCGCCGAAACCGATCTGGACCTGGGCCATTACGAACGGTTCACCGGCGTGGCGGCGCGCCATACCGATTCCATTTCATCGGGGCGCATCTATTCCACCGTTCTGGAAAAGGAACGGCGCGGCGATTACCTAGGCAAGACTATTCAGGTCGTCCCCCATGTCACCAATGAAATCAAGGACTTCATCCGCATCGGTGATGACGAGGTTGATTTCCAGCTCTGTGAAATAGGCGGCACCGTCGGCGATATCGAAGGCCTGCCCTTCTTCGAGGCCATCCGCCAGTTCATCCATGAACGCCCGCGCGGGGAATGCATCCTGATGCACCTGACCCTGCTGCCCTATCTGGCGGCCAGCGGTGAGTTGAAAACCAAGCCGACCCAGCACTCGGTCAAGGAATTGCAGTCCATCGGGCTGGCCCCCGATGTGCTGGTCTGCCGGTCCGAACAACCGATCCCGGACAAGGAACGCGCCAAGATCGCGCTGTTCTGCAACGTCCGCAAGGAAGCGGTGATCCCGGCCTACGACCTCAAGTCGATCTACGAGGCGCCGATGGCCTACCACGCCGTCGGGCTTGACCAGGCGGTGCTCGACGCCTTCCAGATCAGCCCCGCGCCGAAACCCGACCTCGCCCGCTGGCAGGACGTCGAGGACCGGCTCGAACATGCCGAGGGCGAGGTCAAGGTCGCCATCGTCGGCAAGTACACGG
>JBNKYL010000112.1:0-3434 GCA_050300875.1 Paracoccaceae bacterium | reverse complement strand
GCCCGCCACCCGCATGTGTTTGGCAACGAAAGCCGCGAAAAATCGGCCGAACAGCAGACCCGCGACTGGGAAAGGCTCAAGGCCGCGGAACGCGCCGGGAAGGCTGAACGCGGCACATTGGACGGCGTGGCCATGGGCCTTCCCGCGCTGACCCGCGCAATCAAGCTGCAAAACCGCGCTGCGCGCGTCGGTTTTGACTGGCCGACGACGGACGAGGTGTTAGACAAGCTGATCGAAGAGGTCAGCGAATTGCGCGAGGCCGCCGACAACGGAGATCCGGCCAAGATTACGGATGAATTCGGCGACCTGCTATTCGTCATGGCCAACCTTGCCCGCCACATGGGCATCGATGCCGAAGGTGCCCTACGTGGCACCAACGCCAAGTTCACGCGTCGCTTCGCCGCCATCGAAGCGGCCCTTGCCGAACGCGGCAAGACCCCCGAAACCAGCAACCTGGACGAAATGGACGCGCTCTGGAACGCTGCAAAAAGGACGGAAAAGGAATCCTAGTATTTTAATCGGGTATTGACCCGACCAAACGAGTCGGGTTTAAGGCGCGTTGAAACACCACGCACGAGGACTGCAATGAAAGCTCCGGTTCGCGCCATAGCATGTGGCGCCCTGACCCTGATCCCGACATTGGCCGCAGCGGACGAGGTCAATGTCTATTCCTACCGCCAGCCCGAACTGATCCAGCCGCTCACCGATGCCTTTACCGAAGCCACCGGCATCAACGTCAACGTGGCCTTCCTTGAAAAGGGCATGGTCGAACGCCTTCTGGCCGAAGGCAGCCGCAGCCCGGCTGACGTGATCCTGACCGTTGACATTTCGCGCCTGGCCGAAGCGGTTGAGGCCGGCGTCACCCAGCCCGTGCATTCGGAAACGATGGAAGCCAATGTGCCCGCCGAGTTCCGTGACCCGGACGGCCAGTGGTGGGGTCTGACCACGCGCGCGCGCATTGTCTATGCCAGCAAGGACCGTGTCGCCGACGGCGAAGTGACCACATACGAGGACCTGGCCGACCCGAAATGGGCGGGCCGCATCTGCACGCGGTCGGGTACCCATACCTATATGACCGGCCTAACCTCTGCCGCGATCTACCACATGGGCGAAGACGGCGCCAAGACTTGGCTGGAAGGGCTGAAGGCGAACCTAGCCCGCAAACCCCAGGGCAATGACCGCGCACAGGTCAAGGCGATCTGGGCCGGGGAATGCGACATTTCCATCGGCAACACCTATTACATGGGCGAAATGCTGGAAGACCCTGAACAGGTCGAATGGGCCAATTCGGTGCGCATAGAGTTTCCGGTATTCGAAGGCGGCGGCACGCATGTGAACGTATCTGGCGTCGCCATGACCGCAGCCGCACCGCACCCCGAAGCCGCCCTGGCCTTCATGGAATTCCTGACCGCGCCCGAAGCGCAGGAAATCTATGCCGCGGCCAACCACGAATACCCGATCGCGCCTGGCAGCAGCGCGTCGGAACTGGTGCAAAGCTGGGGCAGCTTCACGCCCGACGACGTCAACCTGATGACGCTGGCAGGCCTGCGCCGCGACGCGCTGCGCCTGACTGAAGAGGTCGATTACGACGGCTGACACCATTCACGGTAGCCCGAAAACGCCGGGTCACGCCCAAGCGCGGCCCGGCTTTCTTGTCAGTTGCGACCACTCAGGCATCGACGACCCTTCCGCCATCCAACCGCAACACCCGGTCCATGCGCGCGGCCAGCGCCATGTTATGGGTTGCGATCAACGCGGCCAGACCTTCGCCCCGCACCAGCCCCATCAGCTCATCAAACACCCGGTTTGAAGTTTCAGGATCAAGGTTTCCCGTCGGCTCATCCGCCAGCAACAGCGCGGGCCGGTTGGCCAGCGCCCGCGCAATGGCAACGCGCTGTTGTTCGCCGCCTGACATCGCAGCGGGCCGGTGATTCTGGCGTGGGCTCAGCCCCAAGGATGCCAGCAGCGCCGCCGCCCGTTCCACCGCCGCCCCCTGCCCGATGCCATTAGCCAGTTGCGGCAGGATGACATTTTCCAGCGCGCTGAATTCGGGCAGCAAGTGGTGAAATTGGTATACGAACCCCACCGATTGCCGCCGCGCCAGGGTGCGCACCCGGTCGCCCGCGCGCGCCATATCCTGGCCCGCCAGCCGCACCTGACCCTGATCGGCGGTGTCCAGCAGCCCCGCGATATGCAACAGCGTCGACTTGCCTGCGCCGGACGGCGCGACCAGCGCCACGGCCTCGCCGCGCGCCACGTGCAGATCGACGCCACGCAGCACCTCGACCGGGGCTGCGCCGCCAAAGGTCTTGCTGACGCCCGCAAGTTCCAGAACCAGATCATTCATAGCGCAGCGCCTCGACCGGGTTCATGCGCGCCGCGCGCCGCGCCGGGAACAATGTGACCACGAAGGCAAGCCCCAGCGACAGCGCCACGGCAGACAGCACATCCGCCCATTGCAGCCGCGCCGGCAAGTGATAGATGCCACGGATCGACGGGTCCCAGACCCCGCCACCGGCCAGGTAGTTCACGGCGGCAAAAATCGGGTCGATATAGATGGCGAACAGGCAGCCCAGTATAACCCCGAACGCCGTGCCGATCACACCGACCAGCGCCCCACAGATGAAGAACACACGCATCACCGACCCTTCGGTCAGCCCCATCGTGCGCAGAATGCCGATATCGCGGCCCTTGTTCTTGACCAGCATGACCAGACCGCTGGTGATGTTCAGCGTCGCGATCAGCACGATGATCGCCATGATGATGAACATCACATTGTCTTCGATCGTCAGCGCCCGCAGGAACGCGCCTGACCGATCCCGCCAGGTCCAGACCAGCGCATGGTCTCCGCCCGCGCGCAGAAGTTCCAGCGTATAATCCTCGACCTGTTCGGGATCGGTGACCTTCACCTCGATCTCATCGGCCTGACCGTCGCGATTGAAGTATTCCTGCGCGGCATCGAACGGCATGTAGATGCGCACGCGGTCAATGTCATAGCGTCCTGCGGTGAAGATATACCCGACCTCATAGGCCGACACGCGCGGGCTGGTGCCGAAGGCGGTCTTGACGCCGTTGGGGCTGATCAGCTTGATCCGGTCGCCGACATTGACCCCCAATTCGCGGGCCAGTCCCGACCCGATGGCGATGCCGGGGCCGAACCCGTCCAGCGTGCCGATGGTGGCTTCGGGGTCGGCCACGCGCGGGATACCGGCAAGGTCACTGGCCGTGATCCCGTAGACATCTGCCGCCGCATTATTGTCGCGCATGTTGGCCATGACCTGACCACGCACCAATGGCGCGGCGCGGGTCACACCGGAAATCGCAGCAATCCGGTCCGCCACTGCCTGGTAATCGGCGATTGCATCGGTCTGCCGACCTTCCGCGTCCACGTGCAGCGCGTTGTACACGGTCACATGGGCGTTTGCGCCAAGGAT
>JBNKYL010000111.1:0-7026 GCA_050300875.1 Paracoccaceae bacterium | reverse complement strand
CGCAAGATGCATGAACGCGAGGGTGGCGAACTGACCCCCGATATTGCCGGCGACATTCTCTTGCCCATGGATGTCAAGGAAATTGAAGCCGTGATCGTCAACCTTGTCGAGAATGCCTTCAAATACGGCAACGGGCAGGTTCACATCAGCGCCGTGCCCAAGGGCGATGTCGCGATCATGACCATCGAAGACGGCGGCCCAGGCATCCCCGAAGACGAACGTGAAGAAGCCATGCGCGCTGGCGGGCGGCTCGATTCGGGCAAGCCCGGCACCGGGCTGGGTCTGGCCATCGCGGCTGACCTTCTGGCGGCCTATGGCGGGGTGATGAGCCTTGGCGAATCGAAAAGGCTTGGCGGGTTGCTGATCAAATGCGAATTGCCAACCAAGCCGATCAGTCTGGCACAGACTCTATATGCAGCCGAATGACCACGATCTGCAGGTAATCCCGCCCGCCCCGTTTCAGCACCACAGGTTCCAAAAGCTCGGCATTCGGGTCCAGCTTGCGCGCCAGTTCCAACGACTGTTCGGTCAACTGATCGGCGCGCGGCAGGATCACGGGATGAAGATACAGCGCTTCGCCCGTCGCATGCGCGCCTGACATGAACTGAAAATGATTGGGCGCGCGCATGACCCGAACGGGGTATTGACCGCGCAACCCCTGCGACATGAAGCCCGCCTTGATCCAGTGGCCCGCCACGATCAGGTCGATCCCGTCCAGATAACCTTTTTCGTTCAGCGCGTCCTCCAGCCCAAACACGTCCAGCGCGTCGAACCGGTCCCACTCGGGGATCGGATCGGTGTGGTTGGTCAGGATTCCCGTGCGCACATGGGTGACGACGGTGGCGATGAACCCGTATTCAAGCAAGGCGCACACCGCCAGGGTCCAGATCATCACCCGGCGAAACCGCGCGCCCGCCTCTGCCATGACAACCCCGGCCAGGGGCAATGCCACGATCCAGCCCGGCATCGTCCAATGCGGAAAGGACCTGTCCGCAAACAGGTAGACCAGGTTGAACGCCACGATCGGACCGACCGCCAGCAGTGCCAGCAGCAGCCTGTCAGCCCCGCCCTTGAAGGCGCGTGCAATTCCCATGGCCCCGATCACCGCAATCGGCGGCAAAAGGAACAACAACTGAAGGGCTGCCATCACGCCGAGGTTCGGCAGGTTCATCCCCCGGCCCGTTCGCCCGGTGTGATACGTGAAGGAAATCCAGTCATTCTGGATATTCCAGATCAACACGAATGACAGCCCTGCCAGCCCCAGAACGCTGGCGACATAGGGCCCCGGTCGCGCGAACCATCTGCGTCCAACAGGCGAAATGACCGCGAATACCAGCGCCATGACCGGCACCAGACCCGCCTGGTATTTCGACGCAAGCCCAAACGCCAAAGCCAAACCCGCCCAAATCCAGTATCGGGTATTGGAATTGTCCGGGTCCTGCACGATCCTCACCAGCCAATAGGCCGTCAGCACCACGCCGAATTCCACCGCCGGGTCCGGCACCATGACGGCGCCGGCCAGCGCAAATGCAGGGGCCAATGCGTATAGGCCCAGCGTCCAAAGCCCGGCCCGTGCCCCGCCCACCAATATACCCAACCGCCAGATCACCCAGGCCGTCACGGTGCCCAGAAGGATTGCAGGCAAGCGAAAGACCAGTTCGCTTTCCACACCGAAGATCCAGGCCGAAACGACCGGCGCCCAAAAGGAAATCGGTGGGTGGTCATAGAAAGACAGCGAAAACTCGCGCGCCACTGAAATGGCATAGGCTTCGTCCACGATCAGCGTCGCACTGGCCGCAGTGAAAACGCGCGCAACCAACAGGATGCCCATGATCACCCAAGCGGTTCTGGTATCGCGTTCCTGTGCCATTTGCCCCTGCCCGGCAAGTTTGCCACGCGCTGCACGTGCCGTGCATTGCCCGTCTTGGCCTTGCCCTGCCCCTTACTTATAAGGACGCGTGCAATAAAGGAAGTTCGCCGATGCGCAAGGCAACGATCAGCAGAAAGACCGCCGAAACCGAAATATCGGTCGCCGTGAACCTGGATGGTACCGGGGCCCGCAACATGGCCACCGGCGTTGGGTTCTTCGACCATATGCTCGACCAGTTGGCGCGACACTCGATGATCGACATGGACATCACCTGCAAGGGTGACACGCATATCGACGATCACCACACCGTCGAAGATTGCGGCATCGCTTTGGGTCAGGCGATCCGTGAAGCGCTCGGCGACAAGGCCGGCATCCGCCGCTACGGCGAATGCCACCTTGCGATGGATGATGCGCAGGTGCGCACTGCGCTGGACCTGTCCGGGCGTCCATGGCTGATCTGCAACCTCGACATGCCGACGCCCAAGATCGGGACCTTCGACACCGAACTGGTGCGTGAATTTTTCCAGGCGCTCGCCACGCATGGCGGCATCACCCTGCATATCGACCGTCTGCACGGGTTCAATTCCCACCACATCTCCGAAGCCGCGTTCAAATCCGTCGCCCGTGCCCTGCGCATGGCGGTCGAAGCAGACCCGCGCGCGGGCGGCAAGGTACCCTCGACCAAGGGGACGCTCTGACGTGACCACCGTCATCGTCGATTACGAAAGCGGCAACCTGCATTCGGCCGAAAAGGCGTTTCAACGCATGGCCGCCGAAACGGACGCGGGCCCGGTCATCGTCACTGATGACCCTGACGCCGTGCGCCGGGCGACCCGCGTCGTGCTGCCCGGCGACGGGGCTTTCCCGGCCTGCAAACGCGCGCTGTTCGACCATTCCGGCCTGTTCGAAGCCATCGAAGAGGCCGTGATCCGCGACGCCAAGCCGTTTTTCGGCATCTGCATCGGTATGCAGATGATGGCCACGCGCGGGCTGGAATATGAACCCACCGACGGGTTCAATTGGATCGGCGGCACCGTGGAGCGCATCCACCCAACGGATCCGAACCTGAAAGTGCCGCATATGGGCTGGAACGATTTGGTGATCGATCATGCACACCCGGTTCTGGACGGGTTAGAGACCGGCGATCACGCCTATTTCGTGCATTCCTTCCACATGGCAGTGGATGACCCGGCGCATCTGATTGCGCATGTCGATTACGGCCAGAAGATCACTGCCATCATCGGGCGCAACAACATGATCGGCACGCAGTTCCACCCGGAAAAATCGCAAGCCAACGGTCTGCGCATGATCTCGAATTTCCTGTCCTGGAAACCCTAGCGGCGCCGCCCCCTATCTGACCCGCGTCCAGGTCTGCGCCACGCATTGACCCAGCTTGCACGCCCGCACCAGCAGCAGGTCGCCCTTCAAAAGCATCGTGGCATCGGCCTCAATGTTGACGAGCGGCAACAACACCCGGCCACCCGAATATTGGCCGGGCCCGTCCGGCATCATGTCCCAGAACAGCTGATTGCCGGTATTCTTCGTCACAACCAAGGCGCCGGTTGCATCGAAAGCCGCCGTCATCCAGCCGCACAGGGACGCACCACAATATCGGATATCGATATGCGATACCAAATCCTTGCGGTCCGGTTCCGTCAGCCACAAGCCGACGGCACGGTCAGCCGCCAGGACCGGCGCACCGAAAATGGTCAGGAACAACAGGGCAGAAAATGCCGTCCGAACGGACATTGCCGCGAATCTCCGGCGCGGAACCATCGCCGCGCCGGGCCAGAATCACCTAAGGCCAGTGGAAATTCAAGCGCGTCCCTAGTTCACCCGAGCCCAGGTCCCGCCATCCCGGCAGATGCCCAGAACGCAGCCCTTTACCGTCACGCTGTCACCCGACAGAACCATGCGCGAATTGTAGGTCTTGTCGCGATCCGGTGACCAGACCTTGCCCTTGGCATAGGTGCCATCGCCCTGCGCGGCCATGTCCCAGATGATCCGCTTGCCGGTATTCGCGGACTCAATCGGCTTCCCGTCAGGCCCGAAACTACGGACCAGCACGCCGCAGAACCGGTCGCCGCAGGCCGAAACCTCGATATGACCGAAATTGCCGTTATCATCCTTGGCCGTCTGCCAGATCCCTTCCAGGGGGTCGGCCAGCGCCGCGCCTGACAGCGCCAGAACGGTCGCCGCAGCGGCCAGAAGTGTCTTCTTCATCGGGGTCCTCCTCTTTGCCGGCGATCTTCCGCAAAGCCACCCCTTCTGGCAAGCGTGACGTGGCATCCCCCTGCCCCTTGGCATTTGTGCGCCGCCCATGCAAAAGGCGCGCAAATGTTGCGACAAGGGCGAACAGATGATCCTTTACCCGGCAATCGACCTGAAAGACGGCCAATGCGTGCGTCTGCTCAAGGGCGAAATGGACAAGGCCACGGTCTTCAACGACAACCCCGCAGCCCAGGCCCGCGCCTTTCAGGACGCAGGCTGCGAATGGATCCACCTCGTTGACCTGAACGGCGCCTTCGCCGGTGAACCCGTTAATGCCAATGCGGTCGAGGCGATCCTTGCCGCCATCACCGTGCCGGCCCAACTGGGTGGCGGCATCCGCGACATGGCGACCATCGAAACATGGCTGTCAAAGGGTCTGGCCCGGGTCATCCTGGGCACCGTGGCTGTGGAAAACCCCGACCTCGTGCGGCAAGCTGCCCGCGCCTTCCCCGGACAAGTCGCCGTCGGCATCGACGCACGCGGCGGCAAGGTGGCCACCAAGGGTTGGGCCGAAGAAACCGATGTCGAGGTCACCGATCTGGCCCGATCCTTCGAAGATGCCGGCGTGGCCGCGATCATCTACACCGACATCAATCGAGATGGGGCTATGGCTGGTCCAAATGTCGAGGCTACCGCCGCACTTGCCAATGCCGTGTCGATCCCGGTCATTGCCTCGGGGGGCGTGTCGTCCTTGGATGACCTCCGCGCACTGAAATCCTGCGGTGCACCGCTGGACGGGGCCATTTCGGGGCGTGCGCTCTATGACGGGGCGATTGAACTGGCCGAAGCGATCGCGCTCTTGAAGTCCTAAACCGACCCGCCTTCGACAAAGAAGTTCTGCGCCGTGCACATCGCGGCATCATCGGAGGCCAGGAACAACACCATGCGCGCCACATAGACCGGGTCGATCGGCGTGGGCAGGCATTGATTGGCCAGATGGGCGGCCAGCTTTTCTTCGGTCACCCACAGCTCTTTCTGCCGCTCGGTCATGATCCAGCCCGGCACGACAGCGTTCACCCGGATATTGTGTGGGCCCAGATCACGCGCCATCCCGCGCGTAAGCCCATGCACGGCCGCCTTGGCCGTGGTGTAGGCCGGAAAACCACCGGCCGATTCCCACCAGCTGTTCGACCCCATATTGATGATCGACCCCGCGCCCTTTTCGATCATCGCAGGTGCCGCCGCCTGAATGGCAAAGAACTGGTGTCGCAGGTTGGTGGCCTGCCGTTCGTCCCAGTATTCCGGCGTCACCTCGCGCCAGTCATGCCGGTCGTCGCGTGCCGCGTTGTTGACAAGCACATCCGGCCCGCCAATCTGGCCTGCCAGCGTATCGAATGCCGACCGCAACTGATCAATCTGGCGCAGATCGCATTGCGCGAACACCACGTCGCCCTCGGTCGCCGCCACCAGTGCCTCGCTGACTTCAGCATTGAAGTCGACAAACCCGACCCGCGCGCCCTGCGCGGCAAAGGCCCTGACAATTTCCGCCCCGATCCCGGACCCGCCGCCGGTGACGAAGACGCTCTTGCCCTTCAGGCTCGGATATCTGGCAAATTGATCGGTCATTTAGTGCATCCCCGAAAATTCCGGTCTACCTGCCACATCCCCCCGTCCCCCGCAATCTCGCTTGCCCTGCCCCTGATCCCGACCTATTCAGCCCCCATGCTGAAAACCCGCATCATCCCCTGCCTCGATGTGAAAGAGGGCCGCGTCGTCAAAGGCGTCAACTTCGTCGACCTGATCGACGCAGGCGACCCGGTCGAGGCCGCCAAGGCCTATAACGATGCCGGCGCGGACGAGCTGTGTTTTCTCGACATCAACGCGACGCATGAAAATCGCGGCACGATGTATGATCTGGCCACCCGCACCGCAGAACAATGCTTCATGCCGTTGACCATTGGCGGCGGTGTCCGCACCCATGAAGATGTGCGCGCCTTGTTGCTGGCGGGCGCCGACAAGGTCAGCTTCAATTCCGCCGCCGTCGCCAACCCCGACGTGGTGGCCGAGGCAGCCGACCGTTTCGGGTCGCAATGCATTGTGGTGGCCATCGACGCCAAGACCGTCGAACCCGGCCGGTGGGAGATCTTCACCCATGGCGGTCGCCGTCCGACTGGCATCGACGCCGTGGAATTCGCCAATACCGTCGTCGAAAAGGGCGCGGGCGAGATCCTTCTGACCTCGATGGATCGAGACGGCACCAAGGCGGGTTACAACCTGCCGCTCACCCGCGCCATTGCCGATGCTGTGCATGTTCCGGTGATCGCTTCCGGCGGGGTCGGCACGCTCGACCACCTGGTCGAAGGCGTCACCGAAGGCCATGCCAGCGCGGTGCTGGCGGCCTCGATCTTCCATTTCGGCACCTACACGATTGGCGAAGCCAAGTCGCACATGCAGGCCGCCGGTATCCCGATGAGGATGACATGAGCGAAATCGAAAAGCTCGCCGCCACCATCGCCGCCCGAAAGGATGCCGATCCGGACGCATCCTGGACAGCGAAGTTGTTGGCGCAAGGACCTGAAAAGGCCGCAGAAAAATTTGGTGAGGAAGCGGTCGAAGCGATCATCGAGGCCGTCAAGGGCGACCGTGCCCGGCTGACCGACGAAGCCGCCGACGTGATCTATCACCTGCTGGTCATGTGCGCGGCGCGCGACGTGACGCTGGACGATATCCAGTCGGAACTGGCCCGCCGTTCGGGCCAGTCCGGTATCGCCGAAAAAGCGTCTAGGTGATCGAAGCGGCGTAGATCTCGTCGATCGTCGCCGCCAAAGCCGCATCGAACTCGGCATCCGATTGCGTGGCGCTCAGCCCTTCCGCCAGTGCCCGGCTGAAACTGGCGATCATGCCGTTATTGTCCGCCAGTCGCGCGTTGGCCTCGTCACGGCTAT
>JBNKYL010000110.1:0-6809 GCA_050300875.1 Paracoccaceae bacterium | reverse complement strand
GCGCGGCAGATGCGCATGGCGAAACGGCTCAAGGCGGGCCAAGTCTTCATCAACAATTACGGAGCGGGCGGAGGCGTGGAACTGCCCTTCGGCGGCACCGGGCTCTCGGGCCACGGCCGGGAAAAGGGGTTCGAGGCGCTCTATGGGTTCTCGCAGCTGAAAACTGTCGCCGCACTGCATGGGTAGGGGCCGAAATCCCTGATGGATTTCGACACGGTTATGATCGTGAAAACCGCGCCCGGCGGTTGGGTTCAGAAATAGCTGCGGACCAAGGCGCTGGAAATCAATGTCCAACCGTCGGCCACGACGAAGAACGCCAGTTTGATCGGCAAGGACACCATTGCCGGAGGCACCATCATCATGCCCATCGACATCAGGATTGCCGCCACGACCAGGTCTATGACCAGGAAGGGCAGAAAGATGATGATTCAGATTTCCTCGTAGATAGAACGACGCGTTTTGCGCCGGGTTTCGTATACGCGTCGGTTTGACGCCAATTGGGCCGTTCTGACGGCTACGGAAACCGGGCAAGTCGCCCGCCGTGCCACCCCTCGGGGATGCGCGGCCAGATTGATGCGCAAAGCCTAATGGAAACCTAAATGGCGCGTGTGATTTCGGCCTAATTTGATTTGAATTTGAACCGTCCTGTCAGGCGCGACGGCGCGTCGTGCCCTTGGGTGTCGCAGCTCCCTGCAGGCGCCCGCCCTGATCATATGTGACCAGGTCTGTGTCGGCCTTGGACAGTTTTTCCAACCGGTCGATCGCTGCCCGGATGCCGCGACCCGCGGCCTCGATCAGGTGCTGGTTGCGTTCCGCCTTGCGCCGGATTTCCGCCAGCAGGTCTGCCGCCGGGCGCGCGCCGCGCAAGTCGTCGAAAAGTTTCTGCTTGCTGTTCAGGATCATGCCCAGCTGGTCCAGCCGGCCACAAGTCAGACAATCATATTCCTGGTCCAGAAGTTCCCTAAGCTGTTGACCGGTATTACGTTTTTGAAACAGGGGCATGGGTTCCATCCTTCAGGGATTCAAATATCGCTTCCGCCAGGCCGATGCCGCCAGCCGCGACCATCTGTTCAGCCTGGGCTTCGCGCATGAACGACCCGAACTGTTCTTCGCCGATGCCGCCGCCGAAGGTTTCTGAAGTTTCGCCAAGGCCGGTCGCTTTGAGCATTTCGGCCAGAAAACTTGCCTCAAGCTTCTGCGCAGCGGCCCAAAGCGCTGGGTCGCGATCTTGCTGCGGCCTTGCGGGCATATCGGGGGCGGTCACCGCATTGATCATGGGTCAATCCAATTCGAACGATTTCTTTCCCTGATGACGGAACACGGTAAAAATCTGGTAACCAGATTGCGCAATTCTGGGCTGGCAAATCGTTTGGCACAGGAAAACGGCATGACCCCACCCGGATTGGCGCAGGTAACCGGCCCGCAGCTTTTTGGCGAGACGGCTGGCAGCCCGGTCGCGCCGGTGGCGCGCGCCATGGGCACGGTGATGGCGCCGGATGTGCTGTTTTCGAAACTCATGTCGGGCGACGCCAGGACACCTGAACTTCCGCTGCCATTGCCATCCCGCGCTCCGGCACTTCTGAAAGCATCGGTTTCACTGCCGCTGCTGGCAGCCCTGCCCACACCACCGGATGCGCCCCTTGACCTGCCCCTGTCTGATCCATCCCCGGTGCCGAAAGACGCAGAATTGCCAACGCTGATGGCTGCACCGGACGCTGTTGTTCTGCAACCCAACCACATCGCGGTCCCGCTTGACGCGGACAGCGCAGCGGTGACAAAGGCCGAATTGCCCATGCCGGATGTTGCGGCGGAACATCACTTTGCCGACTTGGCCGTTGTCGACGGGAACCCAACATTGGCACCAAAATCGGGCGCAGACGACTCAATGGCCGAAATGCCATCGCGGGCGGCGCAGCTCGTGCCCGCGGTTCCGGAAATGGGTCCGCAACCGGCGCGGCCTGACGGATCATCTCCCGATGACCCGATGGCCCCGGCACCCGGTCGCAATCCGACGATCAAACGGCACGCCGCCGTGATCTTGCCGGGCGTGGTGTCGGCCAAAGCCACGCAAGGCGCGACTATTGATGTACCGGGCCCCACCAACTCGTCCGCCCCGAACATTCCGCCTGCCCAACCGCCAGGTTCGGCCACCGAACCGGGAATCGCCCGGGCGCAGGCCGTGACCAGCGCCGGGCCCGGCCTGGCCCGCGGCCTTCCCACTGGCGATACAGCCACCACTGCCACAGATCAGCCACCCTTTCCGCGCCTTCCGTCGCGCCCGGGCGAATCGCCATCGGCCGAACCCGGCACTTCGGCAAAGGTGCCAACGGAACGTGTCTTGGCGCAGGTTCAACCGGGTCCGCAGGAACGTCCGCAAGACGCGGCGTTGCCCCTCATGCCCGTGACGGCGTCCGGTACCCATGCGCAGGCCGACATCATGCCGGCGAAAAGCTTGGTCGCCAACGCCGTGGTATCGTCACCGGCGGTTCCCCAACCCGTACCAGTTGCCCAACCGACCGTCGCCGACATCAGTCATGTTGGACAACCGGCCGTGGTTGAAAATCTGCGCGGACCGGTCGGGGATGAGCCCGCGGCGTCGGATACGGTGCGCGCACGACCGACCATCACCCCGAGCCCGCGCGCCGCAGCGGTTCCGCTGCCGTCACGGGCAAGCCCGGACGCATCTGCCGTGGCAGGCCACGTCGCGGTGGGCACGACAGACGTGGCGGTGACAGATGCGCCCGGATCAGATGTGCTGTCGGAATTCTCGATTGCCGACATGCAGACATCGGGCTCGTCAAGCGAACCCCATCAGGCGCAGCGGCAGGTGCCCCCGGCTCCGCCCCGGTTCATGGCGCCGATCGCCGACATGGCGCGCATCATGCAGCCCGACAAACCGGTCGAGATCGAACTGAACCCGGCCGAACTTGGCCGTGTTCGCATGGTGCTGACAGAAACCGACGGGTCCATGATTCTGTCCATTTCGGTCGAACGACCGGAAACCATGGACATGATGCGGCGCCATATCGATGGCCTGCTGCAGGACTTGAAGCAGGCGGGTTACAGCTCGCTGTCACTGGATGTTCAAACCGGGGGCGGGGCGGCGTCGGGTAACGGGCGTAACGCGCCTGATCGCGGAACCGCGATCCTGGCCGACACCGCGCCGTCATCCACTGCTGCGCCCGCCAGCCCAGGTCGCAATATTCGTACCGGCGGCCGGCTCGATATCCGATTGTAGGAGAAACCCATGGAAACCAGCACCGTCGGCGCGGCGACAACTGCCGCCGCCAGCAGCAATACGAACGGGCCCACGAGCGGGGCGGACAAGGCGCTCAGTTCCGACTTTGAAACTTTTCTGAAGATGCTGACCGTCCAGTTGCAGAACCAAGACCCGTTGAACCCGGTCGAATCCACCGACTACGCAGTGCAGCTGGCGACCTTTTCGGGCGTTGAACAACAGGTCAAGACCAACGACCTGCTGGCATCTCTTTCCGAACAGATCAACACCACCGGGCTCAGCCAGTATGCCGATTGGGTCGGGATGACGGCGCGATACGAAGGTCCGGTCCATTTCGACGGCGCCAACCCGGTGACCTTCAATGCCAGGCCAGATGCCAGCGCCGATGCCGCCCGTCTGATCGTGCGCGACAGTTCCGGCGCGGTCATCGAAAACATCGCGATCCCGGCGTCGGGCGGTCAGATGACCTGGGCCGGCACCACCGCCGGCGGCCCCGTCGCCCCGGCGGGCGAGTATGATTTCCAGGTCGAAAGCTATCACAATGGCAGCCTGACCGGCACCACGCCTGCGCAAGTCTTCGATGCCGTGGTCGAAGCCCGCATTGAAAATGGCGTGACGCAGATCGTCCTGTTCGGGGACAACACGGTCAGCCCGTCGGTGGTCAGCGGGCTAAGCTGGTCTTGATGTGACCCCGTGCGCCAAATAACCTGCCCGGGTTTGGCGATGGACCGGGGCAGGGATGGCAGATCACGCACATGAAAAGGCGCAGGCGACCGTGCCTGACGCTATCCGCGCCGCTGCCATCGAGGCCGGACTGACGGATACGGGCGCCACATGGGCTGGCCTTTCCGGCGGGCGCAGCAACCACATATGGAAAATCGGCAAGGCGCCAGATGCTGTCATCTGCAAGCTCTTTGTTCCGGATGCCTCGTCGATACTGTTCCCGAACGATCCCGCCGCCGAAATCAACGCATTGACCGCGCTCGCCGGCACCGGATTGGCCCCGCATTTCCTGGCCGTGATCGAAACAGCGCATGGCGATTGCCTGTTCTATCGGCATGTCGCGGGCCAACCGGGCGGCCAGACACCATTCACGGCCGGACGAACGTTGCGTGCGCTCCACGCCAGCCAACCGGCAGACGGGTTGCGGCACGTACCCTGCACCGAGCACGGCATCATGGATCAAGCGATGGATATGCTTGCAGGTCTGCCGATTGGATTGCACGACAGGCTTATGGCCGCACGCCCCGCGCCGCAGGACCAGTCACTTGCCGAACCGGCCCCGGTCTTCCTTCATGGCGATCCCGTGCCGAACAATTTCATCGCCGGGCGAAGCACCGTCTTGATCGACTGGCAATGCCCTGCGCGCGGGCATCCAGTCCACGATCTGGCGATCTACCTTTCGCCAGCGATGCAATCGCTTTACGGCCACGGGCCATTGTCCGAACGCGATCGCGCGGCATTCCTGCATGGCTACGGAACTCCGGACGCGCCGCGGTGGCTGGCGCATCTTGGGCCTGCATGTGCCTGGCGCATTGCCGTACATTGCGCGTGGCGCGCGGCGCGGGACGATACGGGTTATGCCGATGCGATGGCGCTGGAACTGGCGCGGCTATAACTGGCCGATCAGCGCGACCAGTGCTGCCGTCGTCACGACCCCTGCCAGGAACCAGCCAGCCTTTTGCCCTGTTTTGCGCGGTGGCGGTGCAACGGGCTCGCCACTTCCGCGGATCAGGGCCGCTTCGGCCAGTTGCGGCAGCCGTGGCCCGAACCGGGCGAGAACCTCGGCCGTGCGCACGAGATCGCGCAGCATGGCACGCGGACCGATGGAATCGCGGATGTAGGTTTCGACGACGGGGCGTGCGACGTCCCAGATGTTGATATTCGGGTCCAGCGACCGGGCGACGCCTTCGACAACGACCATCGTGCGCTGCAACAGGATCAGTTCGGTGCGCGTCTGCATCCCGAACCGTTCGGTGACTTCGAACAGATAGAACAACAGGTTACCCATCGAGATCTTGCTGGCATCCATTCCGGCGATCGGTTCGCCCACGGACCGAAGCGCCCGCGCGAAGTCTTCGACATCCTGGTCGGCCGGGACATATCCGGCTTCGAAATGCACTTCGGCCACGCGGCGGAAATCGCGCTTGATGAAGCCATAGAGGATCTCGGCATAGACCCGGCGCGTATAGTCGTCGATATGCCCCATGATCCCGAAATCCAGCGCCACAAGGTCGCCGTTTGGCGCGACTTTCAGGTTCCCCTGATGCATGTCGGCATGGAAATAGCCGTCACGCAGGGCATGGGAGAGGAACAGTTCCAGCACCCGGTGTCCAAGCTTGGACAGGTCATGGCCAGCGGCGCGCAATTCGTCGATCTTGTTGATCGCAATGCCATCGGCCCAATCCAGCGTCATCACCCGGCGCGCGGTCAGCGGCCAGATCACGCGCGGCACGACGAACCCGTCATCCGCTTCGGTATTGGCGGCAAATTCGGCGGCTGATGCGCTTTCCAGCCGCAGATCGAGCTCGCCGTTCACGACGCCTTCGAAATGTGCGACCACGTCGCGTGGGCGGAGCCGCCGCGACGCGGGCGAGAAAAACTCGATGAACCCGGCCACGAAGTAGAACGCGTCGATATCGGCATGGAACCGGCGTTCAATATTCGGCCGCAGCACTTTGACTGCCACCACCTGCCCGGTATCGGCCCGCACCGCGCGATGCACCTGTGCGATGGACGCGGCTGCGATGGGCTCGTCGAATTCGCTGAACACGTCCTCGACAGGGCGTCCAAGCTCGGACGCCACGGTGCGCCGGGCGACATCCGTTGGAAACGGCGGCAGCTTGTCTTGCAGATATGCCAGCTGTTCGGCCAGATCGCTGCCCACCACATCGGCCCGCGTCGACAGCGCCTGGCCAAACTTGATGTAGGCCGGTCCCATCGCCGACAGCGCCCGCGGCACCGGCGGCAGGGACGGATCGCCCCGGTATCCCAGCCACGCAAAAGGCCAGCCGATCACGCGCGCCGCGACTCGCAGCGCCCAGGGCGCATCCATCGCTTCCAACGCCACGCCCATCGCGCCGGTGCGCGTCATCGTCGCGCCCGTGCGGATCAGACGCCATATGTTATGCGGTCCCCTCACAGCTTCCAGCCTGAATGCAAGGCGGCGATGCCCAAGGACAGGTTGCGGTATTTGACGTTTTCGAACCCGGCGTCGCGGATCATCGTGGCGAACCGGTCCTGATCGGGAAACTTGCGGATCGATTCCACCAGGTATTGATAGCTGTCCCGGTCCCCTACAATCGCCTGCCCCATGCGCGGGATGACGTTGAAGGAATAAAGGTCATAAAGCTTTTGCAGCCCCGCATTCGGCAGTTGCGAAAACTCCAGCACCATCAACCGCCCGCCAGGTTTCAGCACCCGGTAGGCCTCGGCCAAGGCATCGGGGATGCGGGTCACGTTGCGGATGCCAAAACTGATCGTGTAGCGGTCGAACGTGTTGTCGTCGAAGGGCAGCGCCATCGCATCGCCGACGATCCAATCCAGCTTGTCGGCCATTTGTTCGGCCTCG
>JBNKYL010000109.1:0-24078 GCA_050300875.1 Paracoccaceae bacterium | reverse complement strand
CGCGGGCGACGGCGGCGTCGGCATCCCAGGTTGCGACCCCGCGCGTGGCAAACATGGCGGCGGTGGTCGACTTGCCCATGCCGATCGACCCGGTCAGGCCCAGAAGGAAAGGGCGTTTGCGGGCTTCGTTCATCAGTCCTGCACCGCGCGGCGGGTGGCTTCGTCGACTTCGGGGCGCATGCCGAACCAGCGTTCGAAGGCGGGCACGGCCTGATGTATAAACATTGCCAAACCGTCCGCGGTGGGACAGCCGCGACCGCGGGCTTCGCGCAGCAGTCGGGTTTCCGGTGGGGTCATCACCATGTCCATGACAACGCATCGCGCGTCCAACGCATCGAGCGGTACGCGCAATTCGGGTTTGCCTTCCATGCCCAGCGCTGAACAGTTCACGAATGTCGTCGCCTCGTCCAGCATGTTGCCGGCCTTGACCCAGTCGAAGACCTTCACATGCGCGCCGAATTCCATGCGCAACGCGTCGGCGCGGGCACGGGTGCGGTTGGCCACGCGAACCTCGCGCGCGCCAGCATCAAGCAAGGCGGCCACTGCGGCACGGGCCGCGGCCCCTGCCCCAAGAACGGCAGCCGGGCCCTTGCCCGCCGACCAACCGGGATCGGCCGCGCGGAGGGAGGCGATGAACCCGTACCCTTCTGTGTTGTCCGCATAGATCTGCCGGTCGTCGCGGAAAACCAGCGTATTGGCAGTGCCGATCAGGGCGGCGCGGTCGCTGACGCGATCAGCCAGCGTCAAGACAGTGACTTTATGCGGTGCGGCGATATTGACGCCGGCAAAGCCAATCTTGGGCAGTGTGCGCAGGATGTCAGGCAGATCGGCTTGCGTCACCGTCAGCGGCACATATTGGGCCCGCAGGTAATGTTTGTGCAGCCAATGGCCAAAGAGGCGGACAAGTTTGTCATCCAGCGCGGATTGGCCGATCAGACCGGCGAGGATCGTGCGTTCTGCGGTCACGTGGCGATCACCCCCCGAATGCGCAGGTAATTCAGAAGTTCCAGAAAGGCCAGGCCCAGGACATGGAAATAGTCGCCTTCGATACGGCTGAAAAGCCTGATGCCTTCGGCTTCGATCTGATAGCCGCCGACCGAATGACGGATATCATTCCAGTTGCGGTCAACATAATCGTCGATGAACGCATCCGACAGGTCATGCATGGTCAGGCGGACATGGCCGGTGTGCCGCCATTGCGGTTCGCCATCCAGGTAGATCACCGCGGCGGAAAAGAGGTGATGGGTCTGCCCGGACAAATCGCGAAGCTGGGCCTGCGCATCTTCGGGAGATGACGGTTTTTGAAGGATCGCCGGACCGAGCGCCAGCACCTGGTCTGCACCGATCACCAATGCGCCGGGGGCGCGGGCACTTGCGCGGGACGCCTTTGCATCGGCGAGCGCGTCGGCGATCTGATCGGGGCTGATTTCTTCGGCCTGCATGGCGCGAATGATACTGTCTTCGTCCACCCGTGCCGGGCTGACGGTGAATTCAAGACCTGCCTGCGCCAACAACTGGGCCCGGATTTCGGAGCCTGAGGCAAGGATCAGGGGCTGGGCCATGTGGACAAGTCTTTGTGTAACTCTCTGGGCAATGCTGTTTACCAGCTTGTGGCCAATTGGACAGTCCTTCCCGTCAGGGGAAAGATCGCCAGTTTGGCGGGGTTTGACCGGGTTTCCCGCACAGGTGGGTTGTTTGTCCGACCCATTGTGGAGCGTGTGCTTATCCCGGATCTTCATCAGATGGCCCACAGGGCGACCGGTGTTCCACTGGAAAAAAACTAAATATTACATAGTGTTAATATCGGCCTGCCGAGTTTTCACCAGCTTGTGGATGGTTTTTGAATCGGCTTTCCCCATGTGCATATTCTTGCGGAAGAATGCGTAATCCCCAGTATCCACAGCCCCAACAAACTCATCATCTCTTTTCTATATATATCTTTTATTTTATCGCATGATCCCGGAACGAAGCGTGGACCTGGACCTTGGGCGATTTCCTGATTGATATCTATCCGTGGGTGAAATCATTGCATGTGATTTCGGTTATCGCCTGGATGGCGGGAATTTTCTATTTGCCGCGGTTGTTCGTCTATCACACAGAAGCGATCGAAACGGGTAGCGATACAGATCAGTTGTTTCAGACGATGGAACGCCGATTGCTGCGGGCGATCATGAACCCGGCCATGGTGGCGACATGGGTGTTTGGGTTGATGTTGGTCTTTACGCCCGGTGTCGTTGACTGGGCGTCCGTCTGGCCATGGTCGAAGGCGACCGGGGTGCTGGTGCTGACATGGTTCCATCATTGGCTGGGAAAACGGCGCAAGGATTTCATGACCGGGTCAAACACGGTGTCGGGCCGTCATTATCGGATGATGAACGAGCTGCCGACGCTGTTGTTGATCGTCATCGTCATATCAGTGATCGCTCGACCGTTTTGATTGGGTGTTTGACTTACGCAAGGTCTTTGGCGTAAGGAAGCTCCGCGCCTGTTCTGGCGTGATTTTCCCGTGATCTACAAAACCAGCGGCCCATGCCCGCGCGGAGACGTTCGCCCATGTCTGAGAATTCGCTCAACCTGTCCTATCTGAAAAGCAAGACGCCCAAGGACCTCTTGGCTATGGCCGAGGAGCTGGAGATCGAAAACGCATCGACGATGCGCAAGGGCGAAATGATGTTCCAGATCCTGCGGGAACGCGCGGATGAAGGTTGGGAAATTTCCGGCGATGGCGTGTTGGAGGTTCTGCAGGACGGTTTCGGGTTCTTGCGTTCGCCCGAGGCCAACTATCTGCCGGGCCCGGACGATATTTATGTTTCGCCTGACATGATCCGGCAACATTCGCTGCGCACCGGTGACACGGTCGAAGGCGTGATCCAGGCACCAGATGACAGCGAGCATTACTTTGCCCTGACCGAGGTGACGCAGATCAACTTCGAAGACCCGGAACGGGCGCGGCACAAGATCAGTTTTGACAACCTGACGCCGCTTTATCCCGATGAGCGCCTGAAAATGGAAGTCGAGGATCCGACCATCAAGGATCGGTCCGCCCGCGTGATCGACCTGGTTGCGCCCATCGGCAAGGGCCAGCGTTCGCTGATCGTGGCGCCGCCGCGGACCGGTAAGACCGTGATCCTGCAAAACATCGCCAATTCGATCGAGAAGAACCATCCTGAATGCTACCTGATGGTCCTGCTGATCGATGAACGCCCCGAAGAAGTGACCGACATGCAGCGGTCGGTGAAGGGTGAAGTGATTTCGTCCACTTTCGATGAACCGGCGTCGCGCCACGTTGCCGTGTCGGAAATGGTGATCGAGAAGGCCAAGCGGCTGGTCGAACACAAACGCGACGTGGTCATCCTGCTGGATTCGATCACGCGACTTGGGCGGGCCTATAACACCACTGTGCCGTCATCGGGTAAAGTGTTGACCGGCGGTGTCGACGCTAACGCGTTGCAGCGGCCCAAGCGGTTCTTTGGCGCTGCACGGAATATCGAAGAAGGCGGGTCGCTGACGATCATCGCCACGGCGCTGATCGATACCGGCAGCCGGATGGATGAAGTTATCTTCGAAGAATTCAAGGGCACCGGCAACAGCGAGATTGTTCTGGACCGCAAGGTCGCCGACAAGCGCGTGTTCCCGGCGATGGATATCCTGAAGTCCGGCACCCGGAAAGAGGAACTGTTGGTCGATCCGAAAGACCTGCAAAAGACTTATGTCCTGCGCCGGATCCTGAACCCGATGGGAACGACGGATGCAATCGAGTTCCTGTTGTCGAAGTTAAAACAGACCAAGACCAATTCTGAATTCTTCGATTCGATGAATGCGTAACTTATTGTTGTAAAACAATGAGTTAAACTGGAATGGATACGATTTTCGCGCAGGCAACCGCCCCTGGCCGGGCGGGTATATCGGTTGTCCGGGTTTCGGGACCCGGGGCGTTTGATGCGTGCCGAAAACTCATCGGAAACTTGCCGTCGCCGCATCGGCCTGCTTTGCGGAAGGTTCGGAATGCCAGCGGTCAGGTTCTGGATGTCGGCCTGATACTTTGTTTTCCTGCGGGCCATAGTTTTACCGGCGAAGACGTGGTGGAATTGCAGCTTCATGGCAGCATGGCGGTGGTCAAGGCTGTGCTGGCAACCTTGGATGGATTGGCAGGTTTGCGACCGGCTGACGCCGGCGAGTTCACCCGGAGGGCGTTGGAGAACGGGCATATGGATTTGGCCCAGGTCGAAGGCCTGGCGGACCTGATCGAGGCGGAAACAGAGATGCAAAGGCAGCAGGCCTTTGCGGTGTTCGAAGGCAAGCTGAGCGACAAAGTTTCGCGATGGCGCGCGGATCTGATCCGTGCTGCAGCTTTGGTTGAGGCGACGATCGACTTTGCTGACGAAGACGTTCCGGTCGATGTGTTTCCAGAGGTTGAGGAACTTATTGGCGGTGTCGCGGCCGAGCTGGACAAAGAAGCATCCGGCGTCGGGGCGGCAGAACAGCTGCGCGAAGGATTCCAGGTTGCGATTGTGGGTGAGCCGAATTCCGGGAAGTCGACCTTGTTGAATTATATCGCGGGCCGGGATGTCGCCATCACATCAGAAATAGCGGGAACCACCCGAGACGTGATCGAGGTACGCGCCGACCTTCGTGGCATTCCCGTGGTATTTCTGGATACCGCCGGATTGCGGGAAACGCCTGATGAGATCGAAAGACTGGGCGTGGAACGCGCAGTGGCCCGAGCGCGGGACGCGGATATTCGGGTGTTCTTGGTAGATCAGTCATCCACAATACCTGGCGGTATTGATCGTCAAGACCACGATATATTGGTGTTTTCAAAGGCAGACCTGCTGGACCACACGGATCAGGCCGTGTCCGGGATAACCGGTGAGGGCGTTGGTAGGCTGCTTGATGATATTGCGGACCGGCTTCAGGAACGGGTGGCTCGCGTTGGAACGGCGAGCAGGCTAAGACATCGGCGTGCGCTGGAGGCAGCCAGCGGCGCGTTGACCCGTGCAACAGCCGAAATGTCGGGCGGGTTGGACAAGAGTGAACTGGTGTCAGAGAACATTCGCGCCGCCATGCGTTCTTTGGATCAAATGATCGGGCGGGTTGACGTAGAGCATGTGCTGGACCACATCTTTGCCAGCTTTTGCATTGGGAAATAGGATTGTTTCACGTGAAACATCGGGATTTCGACGTTATCATTGTTGGCGGAGGCCACGCCGGAACCGAAGCGGCCCATGCCGCGGCGCGGCTAGGTGTGTCGGTGGCCCTGGTGACGCTGACACTTGATGGTCTTGGGGTGATGTCGTGCAATCCGGCCATTGGAGGGTTGGGCAAGGGGCACATCGTTCGGGAGATCGACGCATTCGACGGCATAATGGGGCGTGCTGCCGACGCTGCCGGCATTCAGTTTCGGTTGTTGAACCGTCGCAAGGGCCCGGCCGTCCAAGGTCCGCGTGCGCAGACTGATCGTGCGCTTTATCGGGCCTTCATCAAGTCCGAAACTCTGGCGCATCCCAATATTTCGGTCGTCGAAGGTGAAGTGACGGATCTTCTGATCGAGTCCGGTCGGTGCGCGGGCGTGCGTCTTGGCGATGGCAGCGAAGTTCGATCGGCATCTGTCGTGCTGACCACCGGAACGTTTCTGCGCGGTGTCATTCATATCGGCGATGTATCCCACCCCGGGGGGCGGATTGGCGAAAAGCCGTCAACCCGTTTGGCGGAAAGAATAGAAGATCTGGGCCTGGAGCTTGGTCGACTAAAGACCGGGACGCCGCCGCGTCTGGATGGGCGAACGATTGCGTGGGATGACTTGGCAGACCAGCCGGGGGATGACGTCGCCACGATGTTCTCGTTCCTGTCGACAGCACCCCAGGCGCGGCAGGTATCCTGTGGAATCACCGAAACGAATGAAACCACACATGCCATCATCCGTGAAAACCTGAACCGGTCCGCGATGTATGGTGGGCATATCGATGGTGTCGGGCCGCGCTATTGCCCGTCGATCGAGGACAAGGTGGTTCGCTTTGCAGACAAGAATTCACACCAGATATTCCTTGAACCAGAAGGGCTTGATGATCATACCGTTTACCCGAACGGTATTTCCACGTCACTGCCGCAAGACGTCCAGACGGATTATGTTCGGTCCATTCGCGGCCTAGAGCAGGTCGAAATACTGCAATTCGGATATGCGATCGAGTATGACTATGTCGATCCGCGCGCGCTGGGTCCTGCCTTGAACCTCAAGGTTTTGCCAGGTCTCTTTCTGGCCGGGCAGATCAACGGAACAACAGGGTACGAAGAGGCGGCCGGCCAGGGGTTGGTCGCGGGCCTGAATGCCGGGTTGCGGGCTGGCGGACTTGATCCCATGCACCTGAGCCGCAGCGATTCCTATATCGGGGTCATGGTCGACGACCTGATCACGCGCGGGGTTACCGAGCCATATCGGATGTTCACGTCACGTGCTGAATATCGACTTTCCCTGCGCGCCGACAATGCCGACCAACGCCTGACGCCCATGGCGATCGGTCTTGGGATCGTGTCCGATGCCCGACGCGCCGCTTTTGAAAGCAAGGCAGAAAAGCTCGATGCCGCACGCCAGCTTTTGACCAGCGAAGATTTCACCCCTACGGAAATCAAGAAGTCGGGGATACGGGTCAGCGAAGATGGTGTGCGGCGGTCAGCCTGGACTTTGCTGGCCTTCCCGGATGTCGACAAGGACAGCATCCGGACGCTCCTGCCGGAAGTTGCGGCAATAGAAACGACGATAATGGATCAGGTGTGTCGCGATGCGCTCTATTCGAGCTATCTGTCGCGGCAACAGGAAGACATCGATGCCGTGCGCCGGGATGAAGCGCATGAAATACCAGAAGAATTCGACTATTTTTCCCTTTCGGGGCTGTCGAATGAACTCAAGGCAAAACTGGTACGGATCAAACCACGCACACTGGGACAGGCCGGGCGGGTCGAGGGGATGACGCCCGCTGCGCTAACTCTGATTCTGTCGCACCTGCGCCGTCAAACCCGGCGATCGGCCTGATGCCTGAAGTTTGCGGTTTGGCTGTTTCACGTGAAACAATTGACCGGCTGGAATCGTACAGTGACCTGATCCGAAAATGGAATCCGGCCATAAACCTCGTCGCCAAGTCGACGTTACCGGACCTTTGGCAGCGGCATATCGTGGATTCGGCCCAACTCGCCGAATTTGCGCGAGCAGACGATCGCACCTGGCTGGACCTTGGATCGGGCGGCGGTTTGCCTGCCATTGTCCTTGCAATCGTCTTTGCCGAAACACGGCCGGATCTGAAAGTCACCATGATCGAGAGCGATCAACGAAAGGCCGTTTTTCTGCGTCAGGCCATTTCAGATCTTGGCCTGGATTGCAGCGTGATCACCGAGCGGATTGAAAACACGGCACCGCAGGCGGCTGACGTTGTTTCCGCGCGCGCATTGGCCGAGCTCCCCCAGCTCATCCAATTGGCGCATCGGCACATGGCCGAGGGCGGCCAATGCATATTCCTGAAGGGGCGCCGATTCGCTGAAGAAATCCACAATGCAAGGCAAATCTGGCAGTTCCAATGCGATGAATTTCCCAGTATGACCAATCCGGAAGCCGTCATTCTTCGCCTACAGGAAATCCGCCGTGTCTGACCCAATCACACCCGACCGGGCGCGCATTATCGCTGTCGCCAACCAAAAGGGCGGCGTAGGCAAGACCACGACCACAATCAACCTTGGCGCAGCCTTGGCCGAACTGGGGTTCAACGTCCTGTTGGTGGACCTCGACCCGCAAGGCAACGCGACCACCGGCCTTGGGATCAGCAAGGATGGCGATGGGCTGACAACCTACGACTTGTTGCTCAACGAAACTCCCCTACTAGATATTGTTCAAGATACAGCGACCGAGGGACTCTGGATTGCGCCAGCGACGACCGATCTCAGCTCTGCCGACATCGAACTTGTCGCAAATGAAAAGCGCAGCTACCTGCTGCGTGACGCCCTGCGCCAACCCAGCGTGGCAAAGATGCGGCTCGATTACATCTTGATCGATTGCCCGCCATCGCTCAGCCTGCTGACGGTCAACGCCATGGTCGCGGCTGACTCGGTGCTGGTCCCGCTACAAAGCGAATTCTACGCGCTCGAAGGCCTGTCGCAATTGTTGCTGACCGTCCGGCAGATCCGGTCATCGGCAAACCGCAATCTGCGCATCGAAGGCATCGTTCTGACCATGCATGATGCGCGCAACAACCTGGCCCGACAGGTCGAAGCCGACGCGCGCGAAAACCTTGGGGACCTGGTGTTCAGGACCATGATCCCCCGGAATGTGCGCATAAGCGAGGCACCGTCCTATGCGTTGCCGGTCATTGATTATGACAGCGGATCAAAGGGCAGCCGGGCCTATCGGGACCTGGCGCGCGAATTGGCGGAACAACATGGGGCAAAAATCAGGGGGACTGTGACACATGGTTGAAAAACGTGGCCTTGGGCGCGGCCTGTCGGCATTGATCGGCGACGCAGTGCCAAACGAAATGCCAGAAGCCAGCACCCCGACGGCGCCCGACCGCCGTGTGCCCATCGAGAACATTCACCCAAACCCGGACCAGCCACGCCGCGATTTTGACCAAGGCGAACTGGAAAACCTTTCCGATTCAATACGTTCCCGTGGAATCTTGCAACCGTTGCTGGTTCGTCCGCATGGTGGGCCCAACCAATATCAGATCGTCGCCGGCGAACGTCGTTGGCGTGCCGCGCAATTGGCGCAACTGCATGACGTACCGATCATCATCCGCGAATTCGACGACCAGGAAGTGCTGGAAATCGCGATCATCGAAAACGTCCAGCGCGCCGATCTGAACCCGGTCGAAGAAGCCGCAGGCTATCGGCAATTGATCGAGAAATTCGGCCACACCCAGGAACAACTGGCTCAAGCCCTGTCCAAAAGCCGATCGCACATCGCCAACCAGATGCGTTTGCTGACCTTGCCGCCAGCCGTGCTCGACATGGTGCGCAAGGGCGATCTGTCCGCCGGCCATGCCCGGGCGATCATAACGGCGGACAACCCCACACGGTTGGCGCAGGAGATCGTCAAAAAAGGGCTTTCGGTGCGGCAGGCTGAAAAACTGGCGAAGCCGGGCCAAGCCGAAAAACCAACCCGCCTGCCCCGCGATGCGGGCAAAAGCGCAGATACCCTGGCGCTCGAAGGCGACTTGTCTGCAACGCTTGGCATGAAGGTCACGATCGACCAGGCCGGAGAGGGCGGAAACCTGACAATTCGCTACAAGGATTTCGATGAACTCGATAGCCTGTGTCAGGCCCTGTCACAGATCGAACGCATGGCGCGATAACATCAGGCCAGCAGCTTTCGCAGGATCGCGTTGAGCACGGGGCGCCCGGCGGCGGTGGCCCGGATCGAGTCACCGTGAAGTTCCAGCAAACCCAAATCAATCAAGTCATTGATTTCGTTGTTAAACATGTTGGTCCAGATGGTTGACACCCTGGCCCGGCTCACCCCGTCCTGCAACCGCAGCCCCATCATCAGGTATTCGCCCGCGGCGTCGGCGTCCGACAGCTTCGTTCGGACGGTTTCGCCGTTTCCCGCCGCCGCATGGGCCAACCAATCCTGTGGACGCGACTCCTTTTCCGTTGCGTGGCGCCGCCCGTCCAGTGTCAGTCGGCCGTGCGCGCCCGGCCCGACGCCAACCCAGTCGCCGCCTTGCCAATAGATCAGGTTGTGCCGCGATTGGGCGCCTTCGCTTGCGTGGTTCGAAACCTCATAGGCATGCAACCCGGCCGCGACCGTCAGGCTTTGGGTTGCCTCATACATGTCCGCGCCAAGATCTTCGTCAGGCAGGCCCGGCAAGCGGCCTGCCCGAAACCTGTCGCCAAAGGCCGTGCCATCCTCGATCGTCAACTGATAGAGCGACAGGTGATCGGGCGCAAAAGACAGGGCGCGGGTCAGTTCGGATTCCCAGTCGGCCAGCCCCTGATCCTGCCGGGCGTAGATCAGATCGAAACTGACGCGGTCGAAATTTTCACGCGCTACATCCAGCGCTGCCAAGGCATCCGATACGGAATGCAACCGCCCCAACCGACGCAGATCACCGTCATTCAACGCCTGAACGCCCAGCGACACACGATTGACGCCTGCTGCGCGATATCCTTGGAACCGGCCCCGCTCGACCGAACCGGGGTTCGCCTCCAGTGTGATTTCGATGTCATTTGCCGGGGTCCAGACCTCGGACGCGGCTTCGATCACGGCTTCGACTGTCGAAGGTTCCATCAGGCTGGGCGTGCCGCCCCCGAAATAGATCGACCGCAATACACGCGGCCCAGTTTCGGCGCCATATCGGCGAATTTCCCTTGAATAGGCTCTGATCCAGTCGGTTTGTTCAACCGGTCCCGCCACGTGTGAATTGAAATCGCAATAAGGGCATTTCGACTGGCAAAATGGCCAATGGACATAAAGCCCGAACCCGGCCGTTTGCCAGATCTCAGCCAAAGCAAGCCTCGACCAGCCGGGCAAATGCCACCGCGCGGTGGCTCATTTCATGTTTCTTTGCCGGGTCCATTTCGCCAAACGTCTCCGTTTCGCCTTCGGGCAGGAACATCGGGTCATAACCAAATCCTTGCTTGCCCCGGATCGGCCAGACCAAACGCCCCGACACATCGCCGGCGAAAATTTCATCGTGGCCATCGGGCCACGCAAGGCACAAGGTGCAACAGAACTTGGCCAGGCGTGGTTCGGGCGCGCCCATGTCGTCCAACATGGTTTGCACCTTGGTCATGGCCACCATGAAATCGCGACCATTGCCGGTTTCCGCCCAATCCGCCGTATAAACCCCCGGCGCGCCATCCAGCGCATCCACCATGATGCCGCTGTCATCGGACAAAGCTGGCAGCCCGGTTTCCCTGGCGGCGTAATGGGCCTTGATCCGCGCATTCCCGGCGAAGGTGTCTTCCGTTTCGTCTGGCTCATCCAACCCGAAATCGCCTGCCGACTGCACATCTATGCCAAACGGCGCGAGCAGATCGGAAATTTCCCGCAGCTTGCCGGCGTTGTGGGTCGCAACAACCAGGCGGTCGCTGTCAAACCGCCGCATTCTGCGCCGCGATCAGTTCGTCACGTCCCTTTTCCGCCAGATCCAGCAGCGCCCCCATTTCTTCACGGGAAAAGGCGGCGCCTTCGGCAGACATCTGCACCTCGATCAGCTTGCCATTTCCGGTCATGACGAAATTGCCATCCGTGCCGGCATCGCTGTCTTCGGCATAGTCCAGGTCCAGAACAGGCTGCCCGGCATATATCCCGCAACTGACAGCCACGACATTGGTCAGGATCGGGTCCGAGGTGACATCACCGGCCTTCAACAGCTTGTTTGTCGCCAAACGCAGCGCCACCCAAGCCCCGGTGATTGCGGCACATCGCGTGCCGCCATCGGCCTGGATGACATCGCAATCCACGGTGATCTGGCGTTCACCCAGGGCAACGCGATCAATGCCAGCACGCAGGGACCGCCCGATCAGGCGCTGGATTTCCACCGTGCGCCCACCTTGCTTGCCCGCCGCTGCTTCGCGCCGCATCCGGCTGCCCGTGGACCGGGGCAACATCCCGTATTCGGCGGTTACCCAACCCAAGCCGGACCCTTTTAGAAACGGCGGAACACGCGGCTCCAAAGAGGCAGTGCAAATCACATGCGTATCTCCGACCTTGATCAGAACGGACCCTTCGGCATGTTTGGTGATCCCGGTTTCCATCGAAACCGTACGCATGGCATCAAGTTCTCGGCCAGAGGGTCGCATATCTCATCCTTCACAATCGGGTTGCCCGCTGATAGCCGCAACATTGCCGATGGCGCAACCAGATTGACCTTGAACCGCAAAGCCCTTTAATTATCTGGCTTCCCGAAGGGCCATGAAATGTCAGACCAGTCCAAAATACTGACCGACATGAACAACCGAAGCCTGGAAGTTTTCCGGCGCGTCGTCGAAGGCTATCTGGAATCCGGCGAACCGGTCGGATCGCGCACCCTGACCCGCACGATGAGCGAACAGGTATCAGCCGCCACCATTCGTAACGTCATGCAGGATCTGGAACATTTCGGCCTGCTCGACAGCCCGCATGTGTCCGCAGGTCGCGTGCCGACGCAACTGGGCTTGCGAATGTTTGTGGATAGCCTGCTGGAGGTTCGCGATCTCGACGCAGACGACCGCGAAAAGATCGATGCGACGCTGGGCCAGAACGAACGTGACGTGTCAGCGATGTTCGACAAGATCGGCGCTGCACTATCCGGTCTGACACGCGGCGCCAGTCTGGTTTTGACACCGAAACAGGACGCACCGATCCGGCACATCGATTTCGTGTCGCTTGCCCCCGACCGGGCCTTGGCGGTTCTGGTTCATGCCGACGGCCAGGTCGAAAACCGGGTTTTCACCCCTGATCCGGGTCAAACCCCATCATCCATGCGCGAAGCCGCCAATTTCCTGAACGCCATCGCCGAAGGCCGCACCCTGTCCGAATTGCAGACCGCGATGCGTGCCGACATCGAAAAACGGCGCCGGGAATTGAACGAAGCGGCGCAAACCATGGTCGAATCGGGGCTCGCCATATGGCAACAGGCCGACGGTATGTCCGAACGCCTGATCGTCCGCGGCCGCGCGAATCTGCTGGGCGATGATGCGTCCGAAGCGCAGCTTGACCTGATCCGGACCCTGTTCGACGACCTGGAACGCAAACGCGATATTGCCGATTTTCTGGAACTCGCCGATCAGGGCGAAGGCGTGCGCATTTTTATCGGTTCGGAAAACAAACTTTTCTCACTTTCGGGTTACTCTTTGGTGGTTTCTCCATATATGAACGCTGATCGAAAAGTGATCGGCGCCGTTGGCGTGATCGGGCCGACTCGGCTGAATTACGGGCGCGTCGTGCCGATCGTGGATTACACGGCGCAGATCGTGGGCAAGTTATTGTCGGGACGCGACTAAAGGGTAACAGGCATGGGCAAGGCGAAAGAACAGGTCGAAGTCGAAGAAGAACAGATCGATATCGAAGCCGGTGAACCACAAGACATCTTTGCCGAAGACACGGTTGACGAGCTGGAAGCGTTGCGGATCGAACGCGATGACATGAAGGATCGCTTCATGCGCGCGCTAGCCGATGCCGAAAACGCCCGCAAGCGCGGCGAGCGTGACCGGCGCGAGGCCGAACGCTACGGCGGGTCACGTCTGGCCCGCGACATGCTGCCGGTTTTCGACAACCTCAAACGCGCCGTCGAAGCCGCAAGCGACGAACAGCGTCAGGCCGCGCCGGCCCTGTTCGAAGGCGTCGAACTGACCATGCGCGAATTGTTGAACATTTTCGGCAAGCACGGGATCACGCTGATTTCGCCCGAAGTCGGCGACAAGTTTGACCCGCAACTGCACGAAGCCATGTTCGAAGCCCCGGTGCCCGGCACAGTTGCCGGCGACATCATCCAGGTGATGACCGAAGGCTTCCAGCTGCATGACCGCCTGTTGCGGCCGTCCCAGGTTGGCGTCAGTTCGACCCCGAAATCGTAAGCGCCTTCAACTCGTATAGCAGGTTCAGGGCTTCCTTGGGCGTCAACTCGTCGGGGATAATGTCGGACATGCGCGTATCCAGCGCGGATTTGCCTTTTTCAGACACTGGTTTTTGCGCCGGGGTCGCGGAAAACAGCGGCAGATCGTCAAACAGATCCCCGGCGGGTTTGCCACCTACGCGGTCGCCCTTTTCCAACCGTTCCAGGACCTCCCGCGCGCGCTCGACCACGGCGGGCGGTAGCCCCGCCAGCTTGGCAACTTGCACGCCATAGGATCGGTCGGCTGCCCCGCGCAGCACCTCGTGCAGAAAAATCACCTCGCCTTCCCATTCCTTGACCGCCACGGTGGCGTTCTGGACGCCGTCCAATTGGTCGGCTAGATGCGTCATTTCATGGTAATGCGTGGCAAATAGCCCCCGGCACCGGTTGACGCCATGCAGGTGTTCCAACGTGGCCCAAGCAATCGACAAACCGTCATAGGTCGCTGTGCCGCGCCCGATTTCGTCAAGGATCACCAAGGCCCGGTCATCGGCCTGGTTCAGGATTGCCGCCGTTTCGACCATTTCCACCATAAAGGTCGACCGCCCCCGCGCCAGATCATCCGCCGCCCCGACGCGGCTGAAAATCTGACTGACCACGCCGATATGCGCGCCATCCGCTGGCACGAAACTGCCCATCTGCGCCAGAAGCGCGATCAGGCAGTTCTGGCGCAGGAATGTTGACTTGCCCGACATGTTCGGCCCGGTCAGCAGCCAGATGGCCGCACCCCGCCCGTCTGCTGTCAAGTCGCAGTCATTGGCGACAAAGGGTGCGCCGGACTGGCGGGACAGCGCCGATTCAACCACCGGATGCCTCCCCCCATTGATCTTGAAGGACCGGCTTTCGTCTATTCTGGGGCGCGTCCAATTCCGGGTCGTGGCCAGATCGGCCAATGCGGATGCAAGGTCCAGAAAGGCAAGCGCCCTTGCAGCGGCAGAAATCGCGGCGGACTGGGCCAGAACTGCGCCAGAAAGCCTTGAATAGAGCCGCTTTTCAATTTCCAAGGCGCGCGCGCCCGAATTATGAATGCGGGTTTCGATTTCAGACAGATCGACCGTTGTGAACCGGACGGCATTGGCCGTCGTCTGCCGGTGGATGAAAGTTTCGGATAGTGGCAGGGCCAGCATCCGTTTGGCGTGTGTTGCGGGCGTTTCGATGAAATAGCCCAGCACATTGTTGTGCTTGATCTTCAGCGCGCTGACATCAGCAAGTGCTGCATAATCCGCCTGCATCCCGCCAATGACGCCCCTGCCCTCGTCCCGCAATTTGCGGGTCTGATCCAGGTCGTCATCGTATCCCGGCGCGATGAACCCTCCATCGCGCGACAACAGCGGTGGTTCTGCGACGAGCGCGGCGTCGAGCAATTCGCACAGCTCATCAAACCCGGTCAGATCACGCAACGCTTGCACAATCAGGTCGGGAAAATCACCTTGCAACCGGTCAGATATTTCCGCCGCCTGCCCCAACCCATCGCGGATCGCGGCAAGATCCCGCGGCCCGCCGCGATCCAGCCCAAGGCGCGACAAGGCGCGGTCAATATCCGGAACCGTGCGCAAAGCTGCGCGCAGATCGTCCCGCAGCCTTGCATCATCAACGAAGCAACCCACCGCATCCAGCCGCGCATTCACCTCGGCTACATCGGTCGACGGGCTGGATAGCCGCGTTTCCAGCATCCGCGCGCCGCCCGCGGTCACCGTGCGGTCGATGACCCGCAACAACGACCCTTCGCGACCGCCCGATAGCGCATGGGTCAGTTCCAGGTTCCGGCGCGTGGCGGCGTCAATCTGCACGACCTTGTCCGCGCGTTCCCGTTCCGGCGGGCGCAACAGCGGCAGGTTCCCGCGTTGGGTCAGCTCCAGATAGGTCAGGACCGCGCCCATCGCCGAAACCTCGGCGCGGGTGAAGCTGCCGAATGCATCAAGGCTGTCCACCGACCAGAAATCCGCCAATCGTTTGGCGGCATTCGTGGAATCGAAAGCTGACCGTGCCAATGGCGTGGCGGCAGCGCCGAAATCAGTCACTAGTTCGGCCAAATCCGTATGAACGGTTTCGGACATCAGCACCTCGCGCGGGGCCAATCGGGCCAGTTCCGGGCCCAGCCGAACGCGCGGGCATTCCATCACCCGCAGCGATCCGGTCGAAATATCGACCCACGCCAATGCGCCCGTGTCGCGCATTTCCGCCCAGGCGGCCAGATAGTTATGCGCGCGTGCATCCAGCAGGCTGTCTTCGGTCAGCGTGCCCGGCGTGACCAGTCGCACCACCCCGCGTTTGACCACCGATTTCGACCCGCGTTTCTTGGCTTCGGCGGGGTCTTCCAGCTGTTCGCAAACGGCCACGCGAAACCCCTTGCGGATCAGCGTCAGCAGATAGCCTTCAGCCGAATGCACCGGCACGCCGCACATCGGGATATCTTCGCCCAGATGTTTACCCCGCTTGGTCAGCGCGATGTCCAGCGCCGTTGCTGCGGCTTCGGCATCGTCGAAAAACATCTCGTAGAAATCGCCCATGCGATAGAACAGCAAGGCGTCAGGATAATCCGCCTTGATTTCCAGAAACTGCGCCATCATGGGCGTTACGGCAGCATTGGCGACGGTCACGTTTCCCCCCGGATCTGGACCCAGGGGGACCATACAAATTGGGGGAATCGGGTGAAAGGCGAAAATCAGTGCGTAAACGGTGCCGCGTCGCCCCAAAGCGCACGGATGCGGTCATCGCGCCCACAAGCGTCGCGATAGAATTTATAGGCCTTGTCCTGCCGTTTCGGCCCGGCGCGGGTCAGGATGATCGAACGGCCCTTGTAGTAATCCTGGTGGTAATCCTCGGCCTTGTAGAAGGCCGACGCGTTCAGGATCGGTGTCACGATCTTGCGGCCCAGCTCAGCCTCGGCCTCTGCGATTGCGCGTTCGGCAATTGCCCTTTCTTCCGCGTTAGACACGAATATCGCTGTGCGATAGCTGTCGCCCCGGTCGCAAAACTGCCCGCCCGCGTCGGTCACATCGATGGACCGCAGGAACATGTGCATCAGGTTGGCATAGCTGACGCGCGCGGGGTCGTAATGGATCTGTACCGCTTCGTAATGTCCGGTCCCGCCCTTGCCGACCTGTTTGTAGGTGGGGTTCTTCAGCGTCCCGCCTGTGTAACCGCTGACAACCTCGGACACGCCGCGCACACTTTCGAAATCGCTTTCGACGCACCAGAAACAGCCACCCGCGACGGTGGCAATGCGGGTTTCGGCAGCGGCATGGTTTGGGCGCAGCGCTATGCCCGCCACGATGACGGCGATCAGCAGAACGATTTTCATATTGGACATCGGTCGATCCTTTCTGCATCGGTAATGGCGCAGGCCGGAGGTTCTGCGAAAGGAAAAACCGCGTGCTTCACGCCGCATTGAACGGAGTTTACCTGTCTCATGAAACTCGCCGTCTGGTCCGGGCCGCGTAACATTTCGACCGCGATGATGTATGCCTTCGCCCAACGTGCCGATTGCGCGGTGGTCGATGAACCGTTCTATGCCGCCTACCTGCACCTGACCGGTCTGAACCACCCGATGCGCGACGCGGTGCTGGCGTCGCAACCGACCGATCCAAAGGCGGTGATCGCGCAGCTAACAGGGCCTAATCCAAGGCAAATGCCGCATTTCTATCAAAAACACATGGCCCAACACATGGTGCCCGGCGTGCCGCGTGACTGGCTGGCAGATGTTACGAACATCTTCCTGATCCGCCACCCGACCCGCGTGGTGGCGAGCTTTTCCGCCAAATATGAAAACCCCACGCTGGATGACCTCGGTTTCGTTCAGCAAGCCGAACTGTTCGACCATGTCCAGGCGATGGGCCAGACCCCGATCGTCATAGACAGCACCGACATTCGGGCCAATCCCGAGCACATGCTGACTGCGCTGTGCGATGCCGTTGGGTTGCATTTCGATCCTGCCATGCTGACCTGGCCGAAAGGAGGCAATGCCGCTGATGGCGTTTGGGCCGCGCATTGGTACGGCGCGGTGCATGGGTCTACCGGGTTTGCCGGGGCCGAAGGGGCAATACCCGTTCTTTCCGGTCGAAATGCCGATCTCGCCGAGGCCGCGATGCCTGCCTATGACCAACTTCGCGCGTTCGCCTTGAAGCCTTAGAAGTCGCGAACCATCTCGATCTCACCATCGACGATGCGGCCAGTGCGGACAAAGCCCTGCGCGGCATAGAAAGGCTCTGCGCCGCCCGGTTTGTCGACAAAGGTCAGGTTCAACCTCCGCATTCCCCAATCACGGGCAATCTCGGCAGCAATGGCGATGGCCTCGCGCCCGAACCCTTTACCTTGCGCCTTTTCGTCGATCATCAAGCGCCAGACATACCCAGCGCCCTTGTCGTCATCTTCTTCGAGGTCCGGGTATTCCAGCGGGTTGATCATCGCCAACAGTCCGACGGCCTGCGACCCATTCCACAACCCCCAGACATAGGATCCAGGTTCATAAGCCTGCTGTGCGATTGTCACCTCATTCGGGGCAACCTGGCCGACCTGATCGTTGGCAACCTTCAGATCAAACAGCGCCGACAGATCGCCGCGCGCGACAGGCCGGTGCTGCAACCGCATCTATTTCAGCCGCCTGTCCCGCGCCGCCAGCAGCTTCAGGCGCAACGCGTTCAGCTGGATGAAGCCCTGTGCATCGGTCTGGTCGTAGGCGCCTGCGTCTTCTTCGAACGTCACATGCGCCTCGGAATAAAGACTATGGTCGGACCAGCGGCCCACGCAATTGACCGAACCCTTGTACAGCTTCAGCTTGACGGTGCCGGTGACATGTTCCTGCGACTTGTCGATTGCAGCCTGCAACATTTCGCGTTCGGGGCTGAACCAGAACCCGTTGTAGATCAGTTCCGCGTAGCGCGGCATCAGGCTGTCCTTCAGGTGGCCCGCGCCGCTGTCCAACGTGATCTGTTCGATACCGCGATGGGCTTCCAGCAAAACGGTGCCGCCCGGCGTTTCGTAGATGCCGCGGGATTTCATGCCGACAAACCGGTTTTCGACGAAATCCAGCCGCCCGATCCCGTGCTTGCCGCCCAGTTCGTTCAGACGGGTCAGCAGGGTCGCGGGTGACAGGGCTTCGCCGTTGATCGACACCGCGTCACCGCGTTCAAACCCGATCTCTATGAACTCGGGCGCATCGGGCGCATCTTCGGGGTTCACAGTGCGCTGATAGACGTAGTCGGGCGCCATTTCGGCGGGGTCTTCCAGAACCCTGCCTTCGGACGAGGTGTGCAGCAGGTTCGCATCCACGCTGAACGGCGCTTCGCCGCGCTTGTTCTTGGCAATCGGGATCTGGTTCTTTTCGGCAAAGTCGATCAGTTTGGTGCGGCTCGTCAGGTCCCACAACCGCCAAGGCGCGATGACCTTGATATCGGGGTTCAGCGCATAGGCCGACAGTTCGAACCGCACCTGGTCGTTGCCCTTGCCGGTCGCGCCGTGGCTGACCGCATCGGCACCGGTTTCGGCGGCAATTTCCACCAGCCGCTTGGAAATCAGTGGGCGGGCGATGGACGTGCCAAGCAAATACATGCCTTCGTACAGCGCATTGGCGCGGAACATCGGGAAGACGAAATCGCGAACGAACTCTTCGCGAATGTCTTCGATATAGATGTTTTCGGGTTTGATCCCCAGCATCTCGGCCTTGGCGCGGGCGGGTTCAAGCTCTTCCCCCTGGCCCAGATCGGCGGTGAAGGTCACGACCTCGCACCCGTATTCCGTTTGCAGCCATTTCAGGATGATCGAAGTATCGAGCCCGCCGGAATAGGCCAGCACGACTTTCTTGGGCTTTTCCATTACTATCCCCGCCGTGATGAAGTCCGGCGGGGGTGTAAGCCTTTTTCAAAGCGCCAGCAAGCGGCTGTCAGGCCGATGCGACGATGGCGTCGCGGCCACCACTGTATTCGGCCTTGCACGCTTCGAATTCATGGCTGATCCCCGCGATCTGGTCGATCGGTCTTGCGCCACTGGCGGCCAGCCTTTCGCCTTCGTGGCAAAGCTCTGCAAGACCTGCGAAGCCAAGGTTCAACGCGCTGCTCTTGACGAAATGCATGTCGGATTCCAGCGTGTCCAGCGCTGCATTCGGGTCGATCTGGCCTATTGCATCGGCGACCTCTTCCAAGAATGCGTCAACGATTTCGTCGACGCTGTCGTCCCCCAATTCTGAACGAAGTTCCATGATCCTGTGCCAGTTGATGCGCATCGATGGGCGTCCCCTTTTGCCGACCTATCCATACTGGACCAACGTTAAAGCGGCGCTAACCGGAAAGGTAAAATGGGAACTAGCTGATTAAACAGACTGAAATGCCAGTGCTTTAAGAAGCAAGGCGATGACCACCGGGGTGCGTTACATGCAGTCACCTGCAGAATTCGAAAGGGAAAGCGATGCCGCCCTGGCAAAGCAGGGCCGGGTGCTTGTCGTTGACGACAGCGCGACGCAACGCCGTGTCCTTTCGCTATACCTCAAAAGGTGGGGCTACGATGTGGTCGAAGCGGAAACAGGCCAGCAAGCATTGGCGCTGTTTATCGGCGACACGTTCGATGTGGTCATCAGCGACTGGATGATGCCCGAAATGGACGGGCTGGAACTGTGCAAGGCCTGCCGCGCATTGGTGGACAAGCCATACGCCTATTTCATCCTGCTGACGTCCAAGACCGACAAGGATGACATCGCCAGGGGTCTGGACGGCGGGGCGGACGATTTCGTGTCCAAACCTGTTTCGTCTGCCGAGTTGTTGGCCCGCATCCGGGCGGGTGAACGCATCCTGGACATGGAGCGTGAGCTTCGCAAAAAGAACCGGCAGGTTACCGAAGCATACGGACGTATCAGCCGCCTGTACGATGCGCTGGATCGTGAACTGGTCGAGGCGCGAAATCTTCAACAGGCGTTGATCCGCGACAGGCATGCGCGGTTCGGCCCGTCGGCGGTGTCCCTGACCTTGCAGCCCAGTGGCCATATCGGCGGGGACCTCGTGGGGTTCTTCACCGGCGGGCCGAACGAACTGGGGCTGTTTTCGCTGGATGTTTCGGGCCACGGGGTTGCGTCGGCCTTGCTGACCGCGCGACTGGCGGCGGAACTGTCCGGCCAGACGCCAGACCGCAACATCGCTTTGTGCGAAGACGCGCAAGGCAACGTGGTCATGCGCCCACCCCACGAAACCGCCGAACGCCTGAACCGCATGTTCATGAAGGAAATCAAGACAGAACAGTATTTCACCATGACGCTCGCCAGCGTCAGACTTGATACCGGACAGGTGCAGATCGTCTATTGCGGCGCGCCGGGCGCGCTGCTTCAGGACGGGTCAGGGTCGATCAGCGTGCATTTTTCACCGGGGTATCCGATCGGCATGATCGAAGATGCCACCTGGACCAGCGAAGATTTCACCATGCAACCCGGCAGTCGGATGCTGTTCTTTTCCGACGGCATCACGGAATGCGAAAATCACGAAGGTCGGCAATTGGAAACCAACGGTCTGTGCGACCTGTTCGAAGGCTATCGCGATCTCACCGGGCCGGATCTTTTGGAAACTTTGACCTGGGATGTCTCGGACTGGTCAAAAGACGCCTTTTTCGCCGACGACGTGTCGGCGCTGCTATTCGAATTCGAAGCCTGAAATTTGCGCTGCGAAGTGCCGGTTGCCGTCCGAACCCAGCACGTCACCGGCCATCGCCGCCGAAATCCAGAACAAAGTGTGATGCGGTTCCGTCGGCGGGCCGACCTGACGCACAGGACGGGCCAGAAAGATGTGGCAGATCTTTTCCGCCCACAGGTCATATTCCGGCATGTAGACGAACCGGCGAAAGGCACCCAGGCGGCGCGGCGCGCCAATCCGCCAGCCGGTTTCTTCCATGACTTCCCTGTGCAGCGCGGCAATCGGGGTTTCGCCAGGATCTATGCCGCCGCCCGGCAATTGCAGGTTCTCTTCCGACCCGGCTTCGTGCGTGACCAGCAATTGCCCAGCCCTTGGCAACAAGGCATAGGCCCCCGGTCGCAAGGTGTATTTCCGGTCCGCTTGCCGCGGTTCGCCCATTCGCCTCATCATTGCTGCCCATTGCCCCGACTGTTGTTGCCTTTATATGGGTGTTACGCCAACGGACAGACAAGCGCAAAACCGGACAATGACCAACGCCGCACAGATAGCATGGGACGATACCGTCCTGCCGTTCCAACTGGACCGAACCGACATCCGGGGTCGCATCACGCGATTGGACAGTGTGCTGGATCAGGTGTTGGCCCAGCACAATTACCCGCCCCTGGTCGAACAGCTGATTTGCGAAGCCGCCATGCTGACCGCGCTGATCGGCCAGACGATCAAGCTGCGTTGGAAACTGTCCTTGCAGGTGCGCGGCGACGGGCCGGTGCGCCTGATAGCCACCGATTTCTTCGCACCTTCGGACGAAAGTCGTGCGGGGCGTATCCGTGCCTATGCCGGTTTCGATGCTGACCATCTGGACCATGCCCGCGATGCGTTTTCCCAGATCGGCAGGGGCTACTTCGCGATCCTGATCGATCAGGGCGAAGGCAACGTACCCTATCAGGGCATCACGCCCCTGGCTGGCGGGTCGCTGTCGGCCTGCGCGCAAAGCTATTTCGCGCAATCCGAGCAGCTGCCATCACGGTTCCACCTGCATTTCCGCAAAAGCGAAGACGATGGGCGTTGGCGCGGCGGCGGCGTGATGCTGCAAAAGATGCCGGCGGCGTCGATCCCGCCCGCCGATGGCGGCGAAAACGGCATCCTGACTGCCCGCGACATGCTGGACCGCGACGAACACGAAGACTGGCGGCGTACCAACTTGTTGCTGGATACCGTTCAGGGTGACGAGCTGATCGGCCCCGACCTGCAGGCCACCGACGTGCTGTTCCGGCTGTTCCACCAAGAAGGCCCTCGCATCTTCGACCCGCTGCCGGTTCGGTTTGGCTGCACCTGTTCGGAAGACCGCGTGCGCAATTCTCTGTCGATCTATTCGGCCAAGGATATCCGCCACATGACCACCGACGACGGCATCGTGACGGCAGATTGCCAGTTTTGCGGCGCGCATTACGAACTGGACCCGGCAACCGTCGGGTTCGAGGCCGGCAATGGCCCCAGATAAGACCCTAGACTTGCTGAAATCAGCAATCGGTGCCGATGGGCCGGGGTCGTCGGACTTCGACCTGAACCCGCAATTTCGGCCCGAAGGCGCGCCGTTGCGCCCCGCCGCCGTGCTGATTGCGGTGGAGCTTGCCGAAACGCCCTTGCTCTACCTGACCAAGCGCGCCTCGTCCCTGAAACACCACCCCGGGCAGATTGCCTTCCCGGGTGGCAAACTGGACCCCGAAGACGGCGACAACCCCGTCGCCGCAGCCCTGCGCGAAGCGCATGAGGAAATCGGCCTGCCGCCTGCCAATGTCGAAATTCTGGGCCGGATGCCCGCGCATGAAACGATTACCAGTTTCTCGGTAACCCCGGTGCTGGGGATCATCCACACACCGTTCAACCCCGTGGCCGAACCGGGCGAGGTGGACGAAGTGTTTTGCGTTCCCCTTTCCCACGTGCTGGACCGGGCCAATTACGGGCAGGAATACCGCCTCTGGCGCGGGCAAAGGCGCGGATTCTATGTCGTACCCTATGGCCCCTATTACATCTGGGGCGCGACCGCCCGGATGTTGCGGTTTCTGGCCGAACGGGTGGCGCAATGACCCGGATCGACGCCGACTGGGTGCGCAACCCGGCAACGCAGCAGATCTTTTCGCTGCTTTCCGACGCTGGCCACCCGGCTTGGTTCGTCGGCGGCTGTGTGCGCAATGCGTTGTTGGGCGTGCCCGTCAGCGACATTGACATCGCGACAGCGGCCCCACCGCAGCTGGTCGCCGATATCTGCGAAGGCGCTGGGCTGAAAGTTGTGCCAACCGGCATCGACCATGGCACCGTGACCGTTGTGGCCGACCATATCGGCCATGAGATTACGACGTTTCGCAAGGATGTCGAAACCGATGGCCGCCGCGCCGTAGTCGCCTTTTCCTCTGACATGGCTGACGACGCCCGTCGTCGGGATTTCACGATGAACGCGCTTTACGCCGATCGCGAAGGTGTTGTCGTCGATCCGCTCGGTGGCTTGCCCGACTTGCTGGCGCGCCGTGTCGTGTTCATCGAAAACGCACAGGACCGCATTCGCGAAGATTACCTGCGCATCCTGCGGTTCTTTCGCTTTCACGCCTGGTATGGCGACCCAAACGCGGGGATGGACGCTGATGCATTGGCAGCAATTGCTGAAAATATCGCCGGACTAGACACGCTTTCTGCGGAACGCGTCGGGTCAGAGCTGTTGAAACTTCTCGCTGCGCCCGATCCGGCCCCTGCCCTTGCCGCCATGCAGTCCAGCGGTGTTCTGGCCGCTGTTTTGCCGGGCGCGGATGCCAATGCCATCGGGCCGCTGATCCATTTCGAAGCAGGCCTTGCGCCCAACCCGGTCCGTCGCCTTGCCGCGCTGGGCGGTGCCGACC
>JBNKYL010000108.1:0-3517 GCA_050300875.1 Paracoccaceae bacterium | reverse complement strand
TGCCGCGCGCAAAACCGGGTCCGAGCCGCCGCCCAAACATATCCTGAATGCGCCCACCAAGCTGATGGCCGAACAGGGTTATGGCGATGGCTACGCCTATGACCACGACGCGCCGGATGGGTTTTCGGGACAGAACTATTTTCCCGATGGCATGAAACGCGGCATCTATTACCAGCCGGTCGATCGCGGTTACGAACGCGAGATGAAAAAGCGGCTGGACTATTTCGCCAAGCTGCGCAGTAAGCGCTGATGGACCTGTCTGACCTGACAGCGGATTGCACGCGCTGCTCGGGCCTGTGTTGCATGGCGTATCATCTGGTCGAGGGCCCTGACTTCGCATTCGACAAGCCCGCCGGTAAGGCCTGCCGGCATCTGGGGACAGATAACCTTTGCACGATCCATGCCGCGTTGCGCGACAAGGGCTTTGGCGGTTGCGTCGTCTATGATTGCCTTGGGGCCGGGCAACGGGTCTGCAACGACATTCTGCCCGGGCTGGACTGGCGCCGGTCTGAAGCGGACAAGACCAGGATGGTCGCCGCGCTCAAGGCGATGCGGGCGGTGCATGATCTGCTGCAAATGGTGTTGATGACGGATCGCTTTCCACTTTCCCTGGCGCAGGCAGCAGAACGGCAAAACCTGATCGACCGGCTCGACCCGACCGGCGGCTGGGACGAAACCGCACTCGCCGCATTCGAAGCAAGTACGCTGGACAGCGATACCCGCGCCTTCCTGCGCAGCCTGTCCCCGTTGGTTCCCGACCGGCACTTGGCTTGACAAACCCCCGGCTGCCCGCCATCAGCCAGCCCATGTTCGGCCATCTTGTTCAGGTCGCCATTGGCGGCGCGCTTGGCGCTTCGGCCCGGTATCTGACCGGGCTGGCGACGCTGCGCCTGATCGGCCCGGGCTTTCCTTGGGCGACGCTGACAGTGAATGTCGCGGGGTCGTTCCTGATGGGTGTTGTCGTGGTCGTCATGGCCCATACCGGCAACCGCTTTGCCCCCCTGATCATGACCGGCATGTTGGGCGGCTTCACCACATTTTCGGCGTTTTCGCTGGACGCGCTAACGCTGTACGAACGCGGCGCCACAGGTGTTGCAGCCGGTTATGTCGTGGCCTCGGTGGTGCTTTCGCTCCTTGCCATCGGCGCAGGCGTTTTGGTGGCGCGGTCCTTCGCATGAGCGGCGTTCAAATGATTACGGTTGGCGCGGATGACGGCGACCAGCGGTTGGACCGCTGGCTGCGCAAGAAGTTTCCGCAACTTGGGCAGGGCCGCATCGAAAAGATGTGCCGCAAGGGCGAATTGCGCGTCGATGGTGGCCGGGCCAAGGCAAACACGCGACTGGAACCAGGCCAGACGGTGCGCGTGCCGCCGCTGCCCGATGCCGCCCTGACGCTGCCCAAGGGACCCGCGCCGGTAAGCGAAGCCGACGCCCAAATGATCCGCAACGCGGTGATCTATCGCGATGACGACATCATCGTGCTGAACAAACCCGCGGGCCTGCCCACACAAGGCGGATCGGGCCAGACCCGCCATGTCGACGGCATGACCGAGGCCCTTCGCTTCGGGGCCGACAAGCCGCGGCTAGTGCATCGGCTGGACAAGGACACGTCAGGTGTTCTGCTATTGGCGCGCACGCGGACCATGGCCAAGGCGCTGGCCGATGCCTTCCACGCCCGCGACACGCGAAAGATCTACTGGGCCATCGTGGCAGGCGTGCCCAAACCAAGTCCCGGCGTCGTCCGCTACGGGTTGGTCAAGGCCGGTGGTCACGGGGCCAAGGGCGAAGGCGAAAAAATGCGTTGCGTGTTGCCCGACGCGGTGGCCGACACACCTGGCGCAAAGCGGGCCGTGACCGAATATGTCGTGATCGAACGGCTGGCCGCCCGCGCGTCCTGGGTCGGGCTGGTCCCCATCACGGGCCGCACCCACCAGTTGCGTGCCCATATGGCTGAAATCGGCCACCCGATCATCGGCGACGGCAAATATGGCGGTTCGGGTCAGGAAAACCTGGGCGATGGCTGGGGCGCGCAACTCGGCGGCGACATCAGCCGCAAGCTGCACTTGCACGCGCGATCCATCACCATCACCCACCCCGCCAAGGGTGGGCAGATGACCTTCACCGCGCCGCTGCCCGAACATATGGCCCGCAGCTGGACGCATTTCGGCTGGTCCGAAGCCGACGCGCCCGCTGACCCGTTCGAGGACGACACATGAGCGAATGGAAAGCCAAACGTTTCTGGAAACAGGCTTCCGTGACCCCGGATGGTGACGGATATGCGGTGCAATTGGATGGGCGCAGCGTCAAAACCCCGGCCAAACGCCCCCTGATCGTCCCGACCCTCCGGCTGGCCGATGCCATCGCCGCCGAATGGGATGCACAAGAGGGCACGATCAACCCGCTGACCATGCCCCACACAAGGTCGGCCAATGCGGCCATCGACAAGGTGGCTGTGCAATTTGACGAGGTCGCGGAAATGATCGCGGCCTACGGTGATGCCGATCTGATCTGTTATCGCGCTGATAGCCCCGAAGAACTCGTCGCGCGGCAGGCGGCGGGTTGGGATCCGTTGCTGGATTGGTCCGCGCGCGTTCTGGGCGCGCCGCTCGCCCCGCGCATCGGCGTAACCCACCAGCCACAGGACGCAAAGTCACTGCAACGGTTGGCCGATCTCGTGCGGGGCCAGACCGTGTTCGGGCTAACCGCGCTGCATGATCTGGTGGCGATCAGCGGATCGCTGATCATTGGATTGGCGGTGGCGCAAGGCCGCCTGAGGCCGGACGAAGCCTGGGCCGCGTCGCGCATCGACGAGGACTGGCAAATCGAACAATGGGGCCATGACGATCAAGCTGGCGCCCAAGCTGCCGCTAGGGAAGCTGCCTTTCATCACGTTGCGGCCTTTTTCAGCATGTCGCAGTGATTCACCCAAATTTTGGGCCTTTTCTGGAAATCTTTTCACGAAGCCCAGAAAAAACAGCGGCTTAGTTTCCCAACCCACCCTTGACGCGCCACGGTGAATCCGACCAAACTCCGGCCATTGAGGGGAAGGACATCCTTCACTATCATCCGCCGGTCCCAAGGACTGGACAAAATGCCCCTGACGTTGGGGCTAACAAACAGGAAGAGGTAAAGATGAGAAAGACTGTTTTCCTAGGCGCACTGACCGTTGCCGGTCTCGCCGCTGGTGCCGCTGCGGCGACGACGCTTGACGACGTCAAAGCACGTGGCAACCTGAACTGCGGCGTGTCCACCGGCCTGGTCGGCTTTGCTGCGCCTGATGCAAGTGGCAACTGGGAAGGCTTCGACGTGGATTTCTGCCGTGCTGTGGCAGCCGCCGTCTTTGGTGATCCCAATGCCGTGGAATTCACCCCGCTGACGACGCAGACGCGCTTCACCGCGCTTGCTTCCGGCGAAGTCGACCTGCTGGCCCGGAACACCACCTGGACGTACAGCCGTGACGTTGACCTGAAAATGGAATTCGTGGGCGTCAACTACTATGACGGTCAGGGTTTCATGGT
>JBNKYL010000107.1:0-6040 GCA_050300875.1 Paracoccaceae bacterium | reverse complement strand
CGGTGTAGCCCGCGAGCGAAATGATCTCCATCCGGTCCAAAAGCGGGCCCGGCATGTTGTACGAGTTCGCCGTTGTCAGGAACATCACGTTCGACAGGTCGTATTCTACCTCCAGGTAGTGATCGACGAACGTGTTGTTCTGTTCAGGATCCAGCACCTCAAGCATCGCGCTGGCCGGATCGCCCCGGAAGTCCTGGCCCATCTTGTCGATCTCATCGAGCAGGATCAGCGGGTTGGTCGTCTTGGCCTTTTTCAGCGCCTGAATGATCTTGCCCGGCATCGACCCGATATAGGTCCGGCGGTGTCCGCGAATTTCGCTTTCATCGCGCACGCCGCCCAGGCTGATGCGGATGAATTCACGCCCCGTCGCACGCGCGACAGACTTGCCAAGCGAGGTCTTGCCCACACCCGGCGGGCCAACAAGGCAAAGGATCGGGCCTTTCAGCTTCTTCGACCGTTGTTGCACGGCCAGATATTCCACGATCCGTTCCTTGACCTTTTCCAGCCCGTAATGGTCGTCATCCAACACTTTCTGAGCGCGGAACAGGTCCTTCTTCACGCGGGATTTGGTGCCCCACGGGATCGACAGCATCCAGTCCAGGTAGTTGCGCACCACCGTGGCCTCGGCGCTCATCGGCGACATGGATTTCAGCTTCTTCAGTTCGCCTTCAGCCTTTTCGCGCGCCTCTTTCGACAGCTTGGTTTCGGCGATTTTCTGTTCCAGCTCGGCCAATTCGTTGGCGCCTTCTTCGCCATCGCCCAGCTCCTTCTGAATGGCCTTCATCTGCTCATTCAGATAATATTCGCGCTGCGTGCGCTCCATCTGGGATTTGACGCGGGTCTTGATCTTCTTCTCGACCTGAAGAACCGACATCTCGCCTTCCATATGGGCGAACACCTTTTCCAGCCGCTCTTCGACCGACAGGGTTTCCAGCAATTCTTGCTTCACATCGGTATCGACGCCCAAATTGCCCGCCACAAGGTCGGCCAGTTTTTCCGGAGTCCGGCTTTCGCTGACCGCGGCCAGGGCCTCCTCTGGAATGTTCTTCTTGATCTTTACATAGCGTTCGAATTCTTCGGATACGGTGCGCAACAGCGCCTCGGTTGCAGCCGGATCGCCGGGAACTTCTTCCAGTCGTTCGGCCTCAGCCTCGAAATAATCCGGGTTGTCCTTGAATTCTGTGATCCGCACGCGTGAACGGCCCTCGACCAGAACCTTTACGGTTCCGTCCGGCAATTTCAGCAGTTGCAGCACATTTGCAGTCACGCCAACGCGGTAAACGCCGTCCGTATCGGGTTCGTCAACCGACGGGTCAACCTGGCAGACCAGCAGGATTTCCTTGTCTTCCTGCATCACCGCTTCCAGCGCCTTCACCGATTTCTCGCGCCCCACGAAAAGCGGAACGATCATGTGCGGGAAGACGACAATGTCCCGAAGCGGCAGGACAGGATGGACTGATTTTTGTTGCTCGATCATACAGTTTCCTCACTGGGCAGGAACGCCGGGCCCCGACTTTTGCGGCAGCCACCTTGGTTCCCCTCTCTTCAAGACGTCAATCTGGTTCGTTTCGACCGGGATTTCAATGCAGGCCCGTCAAAAATGCAGTCTGCCCACACAATGCGGCAGCGATATGGAAGGCGACAGATCGGGCCAAACAAATGTGCGCGAGCCCGAAACCATCACATGGCCTTTCAGTGATTGTTAAGCCATTTGGGGCATCACGGCCAAATGCCTTCACATACGCTTAACCAACATTCCCCCAAACCGCACCAAGCACGCCGCAATTGTGGCGCAATTTCACGGCACGCAAGACCCATGTCTGCTGCTCGTCGAATTCAGGAATACACAACGCGCATTACCGGCAATCGCCGTCGGATCACATTCGCGGGCGCCATGGCATTTGCGTCTGGCTATCTGCTCTATGCGCAATTCACCCAGCAGGTTCTCGGGTTGCCGTTGCCGGTCTTCACCGGGCTGTTCTACGCGGTCTTCATCACGATCGCTGCGACGCTGATCTGCCTGTTTCTGCCCCGGCTGACCGTCACGATTGAATCGGTGGCCCTGTCGCGTCTGTCGCTGGCACTGGCCGCAACGGCCTTGCCGAAGCTTAGCCACCTGATGATCGCATCGCCCTTGGTCAATGCCACCCTCGTCGTGCTGATCGCTGCAGGCATTCATCACATGCTCTACCGCATGCCGCATCGTCTTCCGAACAGCTTTGGCGCCCTGCGCAACGCAACCCTTTGGCTGAACCCGCATCCGGTCGCCGCCTGACAGGCTAGACCGGCTCGATATCGCCTTCGGCCTGCATGGCCTGAAACTCAGCCTCCCAGGCCGCAAAACCGCCAGCTGAAATCGCCTGCCGCATGCCGTCCATCAGGTCCTGATAATATTGCAGGTTGTGCCATGTCAGCAGCATCGAACTGATGATCTCCTGCGACCGGAAAACGTGGTGCAGATAGGCGCGGGAATAGCCCCGACACGCCGGACAGCCGCATTCATCATCCAACGGGCGCGGATCATCCTGATGCCGGGCATTCTTGATGTTGACGACGCCCCGGCGCGTGAACACCTGTCCCGTGCGTCCAGACCGCGACGGCAAAACGCAATCCATCATGTCGATACCGCGCTTGACAGCCCCCACGATATCACCGGGCTTGCCCACGCCCATCAGGTAGCGCGGCCGGTCCTCGGGCAGCATGTCGGGCGCATAATCCAGCACCCCGAACATCGCCGCCTGCCCTTCGCCCACGGCCAGACCGCCGACCGCGTAGCCATCAAACCCGATCTCGCGCAAAGCCGCCGCACTTTCGGCCCGCAATTCCTGCGTCACGCCGCCCTGCTGAATGCCGAACAGCGCATGCCCCGGCCTGTCCCCGAACGCATCACGCGACCGCGCCGCCCAGCGCATTGACAGCCGCATGCTGTCGGCCACCGCCTTTTCGTCGGCAGGCAGTGCCGGGCATTCATCGAAACACATGACGATATCGCTGCCCAGAAGGCGCTGAATTTCCATCGACCGTTCCGGCGTCAACATATGCGCCGACCCGTCAATATGGGATTTGAACTTCACGCCCTCCTCGGTCAGTTTGCGCAACCCCGCGAGGCTCATCACCTGGAACCCGCCGCTGTCGGTCAGGATCGGTCGATCCCAATTCATGAACTTGTGCAACCCGCCCAACCGCGCCACCCGCTCGGCACCGGGTCGGAGCATCAGGTGATAGGTATTGCCCAACAGGATATCGGCCCCCGTCGCGCGCACACTTTCAGGTAGCATCGCTTTGACGGTCGCCGCCGTGCCGACCGGCATGAAGGCAGGCGTTCGGATCTCGCCACGTGGCGTGGAAATCACGCCCTTGCGCGCCTTGCCATCGGTGGCATTCAGGGAAAAGGAAAATCGCTTCATGGCCGCGCTGATACGCCATCGCCCGCAGCAGGAAAAGGCCCCGGCGTCACGCGCCCGCAACCATCCGGTCCAGCCGTGCCGCCGCCCGAAAATCCGCCCCCGTCAGCCCGCCCGCATCATGGGTGGTGAAGGTGACGATGCAATAGCCCCAACCGAAACTGACATCCGGGTGGTGGCCTTCCGCATCGCCCAGATAGGCGGCCAGATTGGCGGTGTAGACCGGCTTGGCATAACCCTTGAAGTCGAACCGCCGGGCCAGCGACGCGCCATCGCAGCGCCAATCCGTGTGCAGGCCCTGCATTTTCCGCGCGATCGCCACATCATCCAGTTTCGCCATGATAACCACCCCGCTGACCGCAACCGAGGTCAGTCTTGCCGCCTTGGGCGATACATTCAACCGTCATGCTGGCTGCCCGGTCTGGACGGGCCGCCGCGAATACCCTATATGATTTGTCGGATATCCGAAGGCCCGACCATGAACGCAGAAAACCACCCCGTCGAAGGCGCGCCGCTGATCGCGCCGTCCAGCACCGATCACCCGCTTTACGACAGCGTCGTCGATGCCTGCCGCACGGTCTATGACCCGGAGATTCCGGTCAATATCTTCGAACTGGGCCTGATCTACACCATCGACATCAATGCCGAAAACGAGGTGCGCATCACCATGACGCTCACCGCGCCGGGTTGTCCGGTGGCTGGTGACATGCCCGGTTGGGTCGCCGACGCGGTCGAACCCCTGCCAGGCGTCAAACAGGTCGATGTCGCCCTGACATGGGACCCGCCCTGGGGCATGGAAATGATGTCGGACGAGGCGCGTCTGGAGCTGGGCTTCATGTAGTCCCGCAACCGTTTTAGGCTGCACTTCGCACAACGCAACCCAAAAAGGTTGCATATTTGCAATCGCAACCTATATTGGCTGCATGTCCGACTCACCCCGTACCATCGCCGTCATCACCGGCGACCTCGTGAACTCCACCGCACTCGGCCCCGCCGGGATCGAACGCGCCATGACCGCCTTGGCCGATTGCGCCGAAACGCAAGCCGACTGGCACGGCGCCCCCCTGCATTTCACCCGCCACCGCGGCGATGGCTGGCAAGTTGTTCTGGCCCGCCCGGAAATGGCGCTGCGCTCTGCCTTGGCCTTTCGCGCCGCCCTCAAAGCGACAGACGAACGTTTCGACAGTTACATGGGAATTTCTGTAGGAGTGGCGCCACTTTCGACAGAAGATTTGAATGCGGCAACCAGCCAAGTCTTCAGGCAGTCGGGCATCGCATTGGACGTACTAAAAAATACGCAATCTGACGTTCGCTTGGACGTGGCGCCGGCAGGGATCCTTGCCGGTGCCGCAATTCTAGCGGACACAATTTCCCAAGAATGGACCGGACCTCAGGCGCGCGCGATCCAACACACGCTTGATCCGACTGCATCCTTCAGTCACACAGAATTGGCACTTAATCTGGGAATATCTCGCCAAGCATTTACCAAATCACTCAAAGCCGCGCGCGGACAGCAGATCCACCTGGCATTGGCGGCCATAGAACAGGAAGGCAGCGCGCAATGATCCAAACCTTCATCGCCCTCACCTTCGCCCACATTCTTGCAGATTACCTGCTCCAACCGGCTTGGATGGTCGCACGCAAGAAAGAACCCGGCATCCTGCTCTTGCACACCGTCATGGTGCTCATCACCGCCATGCTGGCCATCGGGCGCGTCGATGCCTGGGAATTGCTGGTGCTTGCCGCTGCCCACCTGACCATCGACGCCGTCAAAACCTACCTCGCCCCGAACACGCTCACCGCGCACCTGACCGACCAGGGCGCCCATCTTGCCACCATCTTCGCCATCGCAGCCATCGCACCAGACCTCTGGTCCACAGGCATCTATCTCAAACACCCCGAAATCCTGACCGTCATGCTCCACGCCGGCGGCCTGATCCTGGCCACCCGCGCCGGCGGCTTCGCCGTCGGCCTGTTGATGAACGCCCACACCTCGGCCCTGCCCGAAAGCGACCAATCCGGCCTGCCGAAAGGCGGCTGGACCATCGGCCTGCTGGAACGCGGCCTGATCTACGTGCTGATCGCCTTTGGCCAGCCCGGCGCCATCGGCTGGCTGATCGCTGCCAAATCCATCCTGCGCTTCGGCACAGTCCAGGAAGACCGCGCCGCGTCCGAATACGTCATCATCGGCACGCTGGCCTCCTTTGGCTGGGCCATCACCGTAGCATATGCGGTCACCAAACTGGCCGAAATCGCCGCACTCCCTTGAGTTGGCAGCCTTTCGCCCTTAAATTCATGCCCGCGCACAGGAGTACACGCCGATGTTTTCCATCCCCGGCCAGCAAGCCGTCAAAATGACCGACGCGGCAGCGAAAAAGATCGCCGCCCTGATGGAACGTGATGGCCACAAGGGATTGCGCGTCGGCGTAAAGAAAGGCGGCTGCGCGGGCATGGAATACACCATGGAATATGCCACCGAAATCGACCCCCATGACGAGGTCGTCGAACAGGATGGCGCGCGTGTGATGATCGCGCCGATGGCGCAGATGTTCCTGTTCGGCACGGAAATCGATTATCAAACCAGCCTTCTTGAAAGCGGGTTCAAGTTCAATAACCCCAATGTAGTCGATGCCTGC
>JBNKYL010000106.1:0-6359 GCA_050300875.1 Paracoccaceae bacterium | reverse complement strand
CTGCCCGTATACGGCATGAATTGCGGCACCATCGGCTTCCTGATGAACGAATATCGCGCCGAGGGCCTGGCTGAACGACTGGCCGAAGCTGAAGAGGCGCGCATCAACCCGCTGCACATGGTCGCCACCTGCGCCGACGGCAGTCGCCACGAAGCGCTCGCCATCAACGAGGTGTCGCTCTTGCGTGCTGGCCCACAGGCCGCCAAGTTGCAGATCACGGTCGATGGCAAGCTACGCATGGCCGAACTGGTCTGCGACGGCGCTCTGGTCTGCACGCCTGCCGGATCGACAGCATACAACTATTCCGCGCACGGTCCGATCCTTCCCATCGACGCTGACGTCTTGGCGCTGACGGCAATGGCTGCTTTCCGCCCGCGACGCTGGCGAGGCGCGCTGTTGCCCAAGACCGCCAGCGTGGTCTTCGACATCCTCGAAGCTGCAAAACGCCCGGTCATGGCCGACGCCGACAGCCGGTCGGTCCACGATGTGCATCGTGTCGAAATCAGGTCCGAACCCGCGGTCACGCACCGTCTGCTTTTCGATCCCGGTCACGGTCTGGAAGAACGCCTGACCCGCGAACAGTTCACCTGATCAGCGGAACCGTTCCAGTTTTCGATAGATGGTCGATGGCGACAGACGCAACAACCGTGCCGCCGATGGCACCGAGTTTTCGGTCGCTTCAAGGGTTGTCTTGATGACGACTTCTTCAATTTGGGTCCAGGTCATTCCCACCGTGGCAGGAATCGCACTCCCCGGCCCTGCAGCCATCTGCGTGGCACCGTCAGCTGCCCGCACGCGGTGCCCGCCGTTTCGGGTCTCGGCAACCATCGCGCGCAGGCTCTGCCTGTCCATGGGCGTCACGAAATAATCAGCCGCCCCGGCGCGCACCGCGGCCACGACCTTGCGAATGTCGGCTTCATTGGAAAAGGCAATGACTGGCATGAAATGATCCAAATCGGCCATTTCCTCCAGCAGATTGATGACCGTGCCATCCGACACCTGCCAGTCGCACATGACCAGATCCGGCTCAAACGCCTCGATCTGCGCGGTCGCCTCGATGATTGACCTTGCGCGAACAATTTCTGCAATCGTCCGAAGATCCGCGACTAACGCCGAGTCCTCCAGTGGCTTGCGTTCGACGACAAGTATGCAGTTCCCCAATGTCAACGTTCCCTCACCATTACCAAATACAACGAATGGCAAAGAACAGGGGCACGTTGCGCCATGGCCGGTTGCAGCTTCCCAGGGCTGCACTCGGCTCGCGCCTTATCGTTATGCAACCTACACCCTGCAGTTCATCCATCCAATTCGGCCTGCCACAAGGCGAAACTTCGCCTTTCGCTCCAAACCTTTGGACGAAATTAGAGCAACAGAACGCAAATCGCTATTTGCAATGTGAGAACTAGCTAAAAAGCTAGGTAAATTTTCCAGGTCAGGCCTGAGCGTAGCCCAGATCCCGTACCGCCTGGCGAATTTCATCCAGGATTGCGGGATCATCGATTGTGGCGGGCATCTTGAAGTCCTGCCCGTCGGCAATCTTGACCATCGTGCCACGCAGGATCTTGCCCGACCGCGTTTTTGGAAGGCGGTCGACGACAACGGCCAGCTTGAAGGCCGCAACCGGGCCAATCGTGTCCCGGACGCGCTTGACCACTTCAGCGACGATCTCTTCATGCGGGCGCGTGCAGCCATTGTTGAGGCACAGGAACCCCATCGGCAACTGTCCCTTCAGCTGGTCGGTCACACCGATCACCGCGCATTCCGCGACATCCGGATGCCCTGCCAGTACCTCTTCCATCGCGCCGGTCGACAACCGGTGACCCGCCACGTTGATCACGTCATCGGTGCGCGCCATGATGTAAAGATAGCCGTCTTCGTCCACATAACCGGCATCGCCGGTTTCGTAATAGCCCGGAAAATGGTCCAGATAGGATTTGCGGAACCGCGCCTCGGCATTCCAAAGCGTCGGCAAGGTGCCCGGCGGCAAGGGCAGTTTTACCGCAATCGCCCCAAGCTCACCGGCTGGCATCGGGTAGCCCGCCTCGTCCAGGATCTGCACGTCATAGCCGGGCATTGCCACCGAAGGCGACCCGATCTTGACCGGCAATTGCTCAATCCCCAACGGGTTGCCCGCAATCGCCCAGCCAGTTTCGGTCTGCCACCAATGGTCGATCACCGGCACGCCCAGCTGTTTTTGCGCCCATTCGATGGTGTCGGGGTCAGCCCGTTCGCCCGCCAGATACAACGCCGTCAGGCTGGAAAGATCATAATCGTCAATCAGTTTGCCTTCGGGATCATCCCGCTTGATCGCACGGAACGCGGTCGGTGCCGTGAACAGCACCTTGACTTGATGGTCCCGGATCACCCGCCAGAACGTGCCCGCATCCGGGGTGCCCACCGGCTTGCCTTCGAACACGATCGTCGTGTTGCCATGCACCAGCGGTGCATAGCAGATATAGCTATGGCCCACGACCCAGCCGACATCTGATGCCGCCCAGAACACATCGCCCGGATCGACGTTATACAGGTTCTTCATCGTCCAGTTCAGCGCCACCAGATGCCCGCCGGTATGGCGCACAACGCCTTTGGGCTGGCCTGTGGTGCCGGACGTGTAAAGGATATAGGCCGGGTGGTTGCCTTCGACCGGCACGCAATCGGCCGGCGCTACGCCATCCTGGAACGCAGTCCATTCGAAATCGCGGCCTTCTACCAGCGATGCCTCTTTTTCCGGACGTTGCAGGATTACGCAGAAATCCGGCTTGTGCTTGGCCTGATCAATCGCCCCGTCCAGCAAGGGCTTGTAGTCCACGATCCGCCCCGGTTCGATCCCGCAAGACCCGGCAATGATCGCCTTGGGCGTCGCATCGTCGATCCGCACGGCCAGCTCATGCGCCGCAAATCCGCCGAACACCACCGAATGGATCGCCCCGATCCGCGTCACCGCCAGCATCGCCACCAGCGCCTCGGGCACCATCGGCATGTAGATGATGACCCGATCGCCCTTGGTCACCCCTTTGGCCGCCAGCCCGCCGGCCAGTTGCGCCACCTGATCCTGCAATTCGGCATAGCTGATCTTGCGCACCGTATCGGTGACGGGGCTGTCATATATGATCGCCGCCTGATCGCCGCGCCCTGCCGCGACATGCCGGTCGACGGCATTCCAGCAGGTATTGACCATGCCATCGGCATACCATTCGTAGAGCGGCGCATTTTCGTCCGACAGGGCCTTGCTGGGCTTGCGATCCCAATCAATCGCTTCGGCCGCGCCCATCCAGAAAGCTTCCGGGTCAGCTTGCCATGCCGCGTAGATGTCACGATAGCCCATCGGGTCCTCCTCACCTGCTGGTTGGACCCGTGTTACGGCAAGCGTAATCTACCGGGCAAGCCTGTTGGCGATATCGGTTCCGCCCTTGCGTCAATTTGTTTGCAAATAGGTTGAATAGCAGCAAATCGAATTTGCAAACTGCGCGGAACTTCGCGCCGGTGCCCCGGCGGCCCCGAACCTTTGCAAACCCGGCACTGAACCGACGATTCGTTTGCTGTCAGCCGTATTTCGCCACGGGCGTGCCCGCCAGCGCCGCCATGTTCAGCAACCCGCGCGAGGTGATGGACGGCGTTGCAATGAAGGCCCGGTTGCCCATCCCCATCAGGATCGGCCCCACCTCCAGCGCGCTGCCTCGCGACTTCAGGATATTGCGCACTGCACTCGCCGTTTCCGTAGATCCGAAAATCAGCACATTGGCCGGTTCTTTCAGCCGCGAATCCGGGAAAATCCGCTCGCGCAATTCCGGATCCAGCGCCGCGTCGATATGCATCTCACCCTCGTACAGGAAATCGCGCCGTTTGCTGTCCAGGATTTCCAACGCCCCACGAATGCGCGCGCTGGCCTCGGTGCGCAGGTTGCCGAACTGCGAATGCGAACACAGCGCGATCTGCGGGGTGATCCCGAACCGCCGCACATGACGCGCCGCGCCACAGACCGTATCCGCAATTTCTTCGGCGCTTGGGCAATGATGCACCTGCGTATCCGCCACAAAGAGCGGCCCGCTCTCCTGAATCATCAACGACAACGCACCAACCGGGCGCAGATCCTTCGTGCCCAGAACCTGCTGCACATAATTCAGATGCCACAGATACTGCCCGAACGTGCCGCAGATCATGCTGTCTGCTTCCCCGCGATGCACCATCACCGCCGCAATCGCCGTGGTGTTGGTGCGCATGATGGCCTTGGCGATATCCGGCGTAACCCCGTCGCGTTTGACCAATTGGTGATAGCTTGACCAATACTCGAAGTATCGCGGGTCGCTTTCGGGGTTTACGATATCGAAATCCCGCCCCGGCCGGATCGGCAGCCCAGCGCGTTCTGCCCTCGCCTCGATCACCTCGGGCCGCCCGATCAGGATCGGCTTGTCGGTCATTTCCTCCAGCATCGCGTTGGCAGCACGCAGCACGCGCTCATCCTCGCCCTCGGCAAACACGATGCGCCGTTCCGCGGACGCCGCCGCCTCGAACACCGGCCGCATCAACAAGGCGGACCGGAAAACCGACCCGTCCAGCCCGCGCTTGTAGGCTTCCATATCGTCCAACGGGCGCTTGGCCACACCGCTTTTCATGGCGGCCCCCGCCACGGCACTGGCCACGACGCCCATCAGCCGCGGGTCGAACGGCTTGGGGATCAGGTATTCCCGCCCAAATGACAGCTTTTCTCCCTGATAGGCCGCCGCAGCTTCCGCACTTGTCGTGGCGCGCGCCAAGGCCGCGATGCCTTCGACGCAGGCGATTTCCATGTCATCGTTGATCGTCGTCGCACTTACATCCAACGCGCCCCGAAAGATGAAGGGAAAACACAGCACGTTGTTGACCTGATTGGGAAAATCCGAACGCCCTGTGGCGATGATCGCATCGGGTTTCGCTGCTAGGGCCTCATCCGGCATGATCTCCGGCGTCGGATTGGCCAAGGCAAAGACAATCGGGTTGTCGGACATCGCCGCTACCAGGGCCGGCTTCAACACCCCCGGCCCCGATAGACCCAGGAACATGTCCGCCCCGCCTATCACGTCCGCCAACCCACGTGGCCCTCCGGGCTGCGCATAGGCCGCCTTCTGCGGGGTCATGTCTTCTTCCCGGCCCTCGTGGACCAACCCGTGCAGGTCGCACAGGAACACGTTTTCGCGCTTCACGCCTAACTTCAGCAGCATGTCCAGACAGGCAATCCCTGCCGCCCCGCCGCCGGTGGACACCAGTTTGATGTCTTCGAACTTCTTGCCCGCAATCCGCAACGCATTGGTCGCCGCCGCCCCCACAACAATCGCAGTGCCATGCTGATCGTCGTGAAAAACCGGGATGTTCATCCGTTCCCGACACAGCTTTTCGACGATGAAACAATCGGGTGCCTTGATGTCTTCCAGGTTGATCGCGCCGAATGTCGGTTCCATCGCACATATGATGTCGGCCAACTTTTCGGGGTCGGTTTCATCCAACTCGATATCGAAACAGTCGATATTGGCGAATTTCTTGAACAGAACCGCCTTGCCTTCCATCACCGGCTTGGATGCCAGCGCCCCGATATTGCCAAGCCCCAATACCGCCGTGCCGTTCGACACAACCGCCACCAGATTGCCTCGCGCGGTGTAGCGCATGGCATCATCGGGATTGGCGTGGATCGCATTGGACGCATCGGCCACGCCGGGGCTATAGGCGCGCGACAGGTCACGACCGTTGGCCAAGGGCTTGGTGGCCCGAATCTCCAGCTTACCGGGGCGCGGAAACTCGTGGTAATCCAGCGCCGACTGCACGCTGGATTTGTTGCGATCCTGTGCCATGAATGCTCCTCCCGAAGGTATAGTTTAACGTTAAACTAAATTTCCAACGCTGTCTTGTGCGATTTTCGCATATCGGCCTTGAACCATTTGCCATAGCACCTTTCAATAACGCAAACCCTAAGCCGGACGAAATCCATGACCGACACACGCGCCGAGTTTCGGCTTGCCACCGCCGACCTGCCCGCAGACATGGGCTTTTTCACCAAACAGGCCGGGCTGCGGCTCGATACGATATTTCCCGCCGACAACCCACGCGAAGCGGTCCTGTCTGGCCACGGCATTCGCATCCTTCTGGCCAAGGGCGCTAGCGAACCGCCCGCCACCCTGCGCATCCTGACCGATGACAAGGCGCTCCTGGCCGAACATACCGCTCCCCTGACCGCCCCCAACGGCACGGTTGTCGAGTTTGACCAGCTGACCATCCCGCTCATCATCCCTGAAACCGAACACGCTTTCGTAGTGCGCCGCCTGGCCGACAAGGCGCCCTGGGTCATCGGCCGCGCCGGGATGCAATATCGCGACCTGATCCCCGACCGG
>JBNKYL010000105.1:0-3528 GCA_050300875.1 Paracoccaceae bacterium | reverse complement strand
ACAGGAAATCTGCGACCCGGCCCGGTCGGTCACATCGGGGGACGGCACATGGCGAGCTTGCGGGCGCTTCGGCGCATACTTGATTTTCTGTACAAGCTGGGCGGGGTGATAGCGGCGGTGTTTCTGGTCGCCATTCTGGTCATCATCGTCTTGCAGATGCTGGCGCGCTGGACGGGCCAGGTGTTTCCCGGCGCCACGGATTACGCAGGCTATTGCATGGCCTCGGCCTCGTTCTTCGCCTTTGCCTATGCGCTGAACCATGGTGCCCATATACGCGTATCGCTGTTCCTGTCCGCGCTGGGACGCCATCGCCGTTGGGGCGAGCTGTGGTGTTTTGCAATCGGCGCCATCACCGCGACCTATCTGGCGCGCTACGCGGTCAAGGGCACCTATTGGTCGTGGAAGCTGAAGGAATTAAGCCAAGGACTGGACGCCACGCCGATGTGGATCCCGCAACTGGCGATGAGCGCGGGAACGATTCTGCTGGCCGTCGCTTTCTGGGACCATCTGGCGCGCATCATCTTCACCGGCGATCACGGCATCCGCGCCGACATGGTCGACCAGAGCCACGCAGAATAGGGGCGCGACATGGAACAGCTGATACCAATCGGAATTTTCCTTTTCGTCCTGTTCATGCTGCTGGGGTCCGGTGTCTGGGTCGGCCTGTCGCTGCTGGGCGTGGCCTGGGTGGGGATGGAATTGTTCACCTCGCGGCCTGCAGGCGATGCGATGATCACCAAGATCTGGACCTCGTCTTCCAGTTGGACGCTGACTGCATTGCCGCTGTTCATCTGGATGGGCGAAATCCTTTATCGAACGCGACTGTCCGAGGACATGTTCAAGGGCCTGTCGCCTTGGATGGCACGGTTGCCGGGCGGGTTGGTCCATACCAACATAGTCGGTTGCACCGTCTTTGCCGCCGTTTCGGGATCGTCGGCTGCAACGCTGACCACGGTTGGCAAGATGTCGATCCCCGAGCTGCGCAAGCGCAACTATCCCGAACACATGGTGATCGGCACGCTGGCGGGCGCTGCAACCTTGGGGCTGATGATCCCGCCTTCGCTGACGCTGATCGTCTATGGTGTAACCATCAATGAAAGCATCACCAAGCTGTTCATGGCCGGTGTCTTTCCGGGCCTCGTTCTGGCGCTGATGTTCATGGCCTATGTCGCGGTGACGAGCCGGTTGTCGAAGGACTTCAATCCGATACCCGAACCGCCCATGGGCTTCGTCGAAAAGCTCAAGAATTCGCGCTTCCTGATTCCTGTCCTCTGCCTGATCCTCGTGGTGATCGGGTCGATGTATCTGGGCTACGCCACCGCAACCGAGGCCGCAGCATTTGGTGTCATCGGGTCCATGTTGCTGGCCGCCACGCAGGGGTCGCTGAACTGGTCCACCTTCACCGAAAGCCTGATGGGCGCGGTGCGCACTTCCGCCATGATCGCGCTGATCCTGTCGGGTGCGGCCTTTCTGTCGCTGTCGATGGGGTTCACGGGGTTGCCGCGGGGGCTCGCCAACCTGATCGCCAGCCTGGAGTTGTCGAAATTCCAGCTGCTCATGGCATTGCTGGTGTTCTACATCATCCTTGGTTGTTTCCTGGACGGGATATCATCCGTGGTTCTTACGATGGCGGTGGTCGAGCCGATGATCCGGCAGGCAGGCATCGATATCATCTGGTTCGGGATATTCATCGTTGTGGTGGTCGAAATGGCGCAGATCACGCCACCCATCGGGTTCAACCTGTTTGTGCTGCAAGGCATGACCCATCACGAGATGAACTTCATCGCGCGCGCCGCGATCCCGATGTTCCTGATCATGGTGGTGATGGTTTTCGTGTTGATCGCCTTCCCGGAATTGGCGACGTGGCTGCCTGACAACATCCGGCAAAGGCCGTCGTGAATCCGCTGACGCTGGCCGCGCGGCATGGCCGCTGGCTTCTTGTCGGTGGCTTGGTCGCAGGGTTGGCGTTGCCAGGCCTGGCCCTGTGGCTGCGGCCTTGGCTGCCGCATCTGGTGGCAGGGCTGCTGTTCACAGCCGCCTTGCGCATCGGCCCGCGCGCGGCCATGGGCGGCGTCAGCGATATCGGCCATACGCTTCGCACCGTCGCGATATACCAGCTTGCCGCGCCTCTGGTCGCGCTGACGATACTGATGGCACTGGGTTGGGCGACCCAGCCGGCCGGGCTGGCTCTGGTGCTTGTGCTGGCCGCGCCGTCTGTAACTGGCAGCCCGAATTTCACAATCCTGATGGGACGCGACCCCGCTGTTGCCATGCGCATCCTGCTGATCGGCACGGCGCTGTTCCCTTTGACCGTCATCCCGGTCTTGGCCCTGTCGCCGGCGGTGCCGACCTTTTCCGGCGCGATCCTTGGCGCGGCGCGCCTGATCGCAGTCATCCTGGGAACGGTCGGCGCGGCATTTGCCATCCGCGCTTGGGCCTGGCGCGATACGGGCGCAGAAGGTCGCGCGGTGCTGGACGGCATTTCGGCGATCCTGCTGGCCGTGGTCGTCATCGGGCTGATGTCTGCCGCTGGTCCAGCGCTATTGACCGAACCACTGCATTTCGTGGCGTGGCTGGCCTTTGCCTTTACCGTCAATTTCGGCATGCAGATTCTGGCCCATCGGACAATGCCAGTGGGCAACGAAAGGCTTGACCGCACCGGGACGGCGATTATCGCGGGAAACCGCAACATTGCCTTGTTCCTGGTGGCGCTGCCTGCTGAAACGATGCAGCCGCTCTTGCTGTTTATAGGCTGCTACCAGATACCGATGTACCTGACGCCGATCCTGATGGGCCGGATCCTGGCCCCGCGCGTCGAAGCCCAGGGAGAACCGGGATGACAAAACTCAATGGCGCGCAGGCGATCCTGAAAATGCTGGAAGCGCATGACGTGACCCATGTGTTTGGCCTGCCCGGCGAAACCACGATCGGGTGGTACAAGGAATGGCAGGCATCGTCGGGCATAGAATTTGTCCTGACCCGCGATGAACGCACTGCGGCCTTCGCTGCGGAAGCCTATGCCAAGGCCACTGGCCGCCCTGCGGTTCTGGAAGCACCGAGCCCCGGCGTCACTCACTGTGCGCCCGGCATTACCGAAGCCTACCTATCCTCGGTCCCGGTGATTTTCTTCAGTTCCGACATCCCGATCAATCAGGACAAACGCCACGGGCTGACCGGCGTCGATCAGACCGCGCTCTATGCCTCGATCTGCAAGGAAAGTTTCTACATCACTCGGGTCGAAGACATTCCTTTCCTGCTGCGCCGCGCCTTCCGCGTCGCCACTTCCGGACGCCCGGCGCCGGTCCATATCCGCGTGCCCATCAACACCTTTCATGAGCAGGCGGAAGTTTCCGACCTATACGCGGAACCCGACTATAGCCACTACCCGGCCCATCGACCCGTCGCCGATCACGCCAAGATCCGTCAGACGATCGACCTGCTGCTGGGCGCCAAAAGACCGGTGATCGTTTGCGGCCAGGGTGCGCTTGCGTCGGACGCTGGCGCTGCCGTTCTGGATCTGGCCGAATT
>JBNKYL010000104.1:0-3702 GCA_050300875.1 Paracoccaceae bacterium | reverse complement strand
CGCTGGGCGGTGCCGACCCGTCCGACCGATTGCGCCTGTCGCGGGCCCAATCGAAAGCCTGCGCCGCACTGCGCAATATCGCCGAAAATGGCGGCGCACCCGCCGCGTTGGCCTATCGACATGGCAAGGACCTGGCGCGCGACGGGTTGCTCGTGCGCGCCGCGTTTCTGGCGCAACCCTTGCCCCAGGATATGGGCCCCGCGCTTGAACGCGGCGCAAATGCCAAGTTCCCGATCCGTGCCGCCGACCTGTCCCACCTTTCCGGCGCTGCGCTCGGCGCGCGGCTCAAGGACCTGGAAAATCGCTGGATTGCGTCCGATTTCACGTTGACCAGATCCAGCCTGCTCGACATGAAGCCCTGACGCCGCACGTCTCACTGCGACAATTTGTCAATTTTCCGGGTTCCCTTCGCGTAAATTCCGGTCTAAAGCCGGATCATGGTCAATCAAACAGACATATTCCGGGTGGCCCGCGGACCGATTTTTTCGGTGATGCCGGGTGGAGTCTGTGCGCGCGCAGGCAGCACCGCCCCGGCATCGCGGCCGCGTCAGATGTTTATCTGACCCCCGCAAAACTGACCTAACCCACTGTTTAAATTGCTATATCTACGGGTGACGACATGTATCGTCTGTTTGAGAATCTTGTAAACCCTTTCACCGTTCGTGACACCGGCACGCCGCCCGGCACATTGATGGCCTTCTATATCGAGGCCATGCGCCCGTTTCGGCGCATCGTGCCCTGGCTGATGCTGACCGGTCTGATCGTCGCGCTCTTCGAGGCGGGCATGATCTGGTATGCCGGTCGCCTGATCGACATCATGAATGCCACCGGCACCGCGACCTTCTGGGCGACCTACAAGGTCGAACTGATTGCCGTCGCGCTTACGCTCTTCTTTGCCCGGCCTGCCGCCATCGCCGCGCAACACGCGCTGCTGGAACTGTCTTTGGCCGGCAATATGCAGGAACGCGTTCGCTGGCGTGCGCATAAACACATGCTGGGCCAATCCATCGGCTTTTTCCAAAGCGATTTCGCCGGGCGGCTGTCGAACCGGGTGATGAAACTGGCCGAAGCCACCGAAGACGCCATGTACATGGTGTTCGAAGGTGTCTGGTATGCGCTGTCCTACGCCATCACTGCGATCATTCTTGTCAGCGCCATCGATTGGCGCGTGGCCGTGCCACTGGTGATCTGGTTGACGGCATATGTCGCCTACACCTGGTGGACGGCGGTGCGCGTCGCCAGCGCGTCGGAAAAATGGTCGAACGCGCGCTCGATGGTGACGGGGCGCATCGTCGATGCCTATACCAACATCGAAACCGTCAAACTGTTTTCCGAAGGCCCGCAGGAAGAAGCCTATGTGCTGTCATCCCTGCGCCGTCTGCGCCTGCGGTTCATGCGGTTCCTGCGGCTGATGACCGAACTCAGCTTTGCGCTGAACGTGATCAACGGCATCCTGTTCGTCGGCGTCATCGGGTCGGCCGTCTGGCTGTGGACCATCGGCGAAAGCACGACGGGCGAGGTTGCGGCCGTCACCGCGCTGGCCGTGCGGCTGAACGGTATGGCGGGCTGGATCCTGTGGGTGACCGTGCGGCTGTTTGAACATGCGGGCACCGTGCGCGAAGGTCTGGAAAGCGTGTCCGTGGCGCACACTGTCACGGATTCCAGCGAAAAGCCTTTGTTAGTCACTGATGGCAAGATCGAATTCGACAACCTGACCCACCACTACGGCAAGGGCGCAGGCGGGCTTGATCATGTCAGCCTGACGATCGCGCCGGGCGAAAAGGTCGGGCTTGTGGGGCGCTCAGGCGCAGGGAAATCGTCATTGGTGAACCTGCTCTTGCGTTTCCGGGATCCCGAAGGCGGCGCCATCCGTATCGACGGGCAGGATGTCAGCCTTGTGGCGCAGGACAGCTTGCGCAAGGCCATCGGCATGGTCACGCAGGACAGTTCCCTGCTTCACCGTTCGATCCGTGCAAACATCATGTATGGCAACCCGTCCGCGACCGAAGACCAGATGATCGAAGCCGCCAAGCGGGCCGAAGCGCATGAGTTCATCCAGACCCTGGCTGACCCCAAGGGGCGCACCGGGTATGACGCTTTCGTCGGCGAACGCGGGGTCAAGCTGTCCGGCGGGCAACGCCAGCGGATCGCCATCGCGCGGATGATCCTGAAGGATGCGCCGATCCTCGTGCTGGACGAGGCCACGTCCGCGCTGGACAGCGAGGTCGAGGCTGCGATCCAGTCCACGCTCTATGGTGTCATGGAAGGCAAAACGGTCATTGCCATCGCGCACCGTCTGTCTACCATCGCGCGCATGGACCGGATCATTGTCATCGACGGTGGGCGCATCGTGGAACAGGGCGCCCATGACGACCTGCTGGCGCAGAGCGGGCTGTACGCGCAATTCTGGAACCGCCAATCCGGCGGCTTCCTGCGCACCGATGACGAGGTCGCCGCGCAATGACGCTCGGCGACCTCATAAACCCGTTTCAGGCAACCGAAGACCCGCCGCCGCGCACGCTGTGGCGGTTCATGCACTGGGCGTTGCGCGGGGCCTACCCGATCATGTTCGTCGCCGCGATCCTGACCGGTCTGGTCGGCACGCTGGAGGCGTTTACTGCCATCATCCTGGGCCATGTCATCGACGCGGTCGTGGCCAGCGAACCCGCCAGCTTTGCAAGCCAGAATATGGCTCTATTGCTGGGGCTTTGTGTGTTTTTCGTGATCCTCAGACCGGTCGGCATGGGGTTGGGCGCATTGTTCAACCAGTATATCCTTGGCCCCAACGTCTGGGCGCAGGCCTTGTCGCGCGTATCGCGATGGACGCTTGGCCATTCGGTGCAGTTTTTCGACAATGATTTCGCCGGCCGCATCGCGCAGAAACAGATGCAGGTCGCCAATTCGCTGACCGAGGTGGCGATCGAAACGATAAACACCCTGGCCTTCGCGCTCATCTCGGTCGTGGCCTCGATCGTACTTGCCCTGTCGATCCATCCGCTGATGGGCCTGACACTGGCGGTCTGGCTGTCCCTTTACTTCTTCATCATCCGCTGGTTCCTGCCACGCGCCCGATCCCGCGCCCGCGCCCGGGCTAATGCGCGGGCCAACGTGACCGGCCAGATCGTCGACACGATCACCAACATCAAGACGGTGAAGCTGTTCGCGCGCGACGGGCTGGAAGACGACGCCACCCATCGCGTCGTCGGCGATTTCCGCGAAACCGCGTTCGCCTGGGGCGCGCTGACCGCATGGTTCCGCTTCATCCTGATGACCTTCGCAGGGCTTCTGCCTGCCGCGATGATCGCCGGAACCGCGCTGCTTTGGGCGCAAGGCAATGCCACCGAAGGCCAGATTGCCGCCGCTGGCGCCATTTCGATCCGGCTGGCGCAGATGGTCGGCTGGGTCAGCTTCTCGATGATGCAGATCTATTCCCACATCGGCGAAGTCGAAGACGGCATGAACACGCTCGCGCCGCCGCATTCGCTGACCGATCGACCCGGCGCGCGTGACCTGATCGTCACGCAGGCGCAGATCGAATTTCGCGGCACATCTTTCGCCTATGGCCGCGATGTCGGTGGTGTCACGGACATAAACCTCACCATCCGCCCCGGCGAAAAGATCGGCATTGTCGGCGCGTCTGGTGCCGGGAAATCGACGCTCGTTTCGCTGCTCCTGCGGATGCACGACGCCGAAGAGGGCGAG
>JBNKYL010000103.1:0-3841 GCA_050300875.1 Paracoccaceae bacterium | reverse complement strand
CCTCCGGGGCAAGCGCCGCCTGCGGCCATCTGGTCAACGCATCCGGGCCCCGCGCCGCCGCCACCGCGCGGATGGCGGGCATCGACATCCCCGTCGAACCGCGCAAGCGTTTCACCTGGGTCTTCCGCGCCGAAACTCCGCTGGACCGGCCCCTTCCGCTGACCATCGACCCCACCGGCGTGCATGTGCGCGAACATGGCGGCGGCACCTATATGTGCGGGGCCGCACCTGACCCCGACCCGGCGGTAGAATACGATGACTTCACAATGGACCACACCATCTGGACCGAACACGTCTGGCCCATCATCGCCACCCGCATACCGCCATTTGAATCCATCCGCGTGCAAGCCGAATGGGCGGGCCATTACGCGATGAACACGCTGGACCGCAACGCGATCATCGGGCCGCATGACCGGGTCGGCAATTTCATCTTCATCAACGGGTTTTCCGGTCACGGGCTGCAACAGGCCCCGGCGATGGGCCGCGCGGTTGCCGAATGGATCAGCTATGGCCAATACCGGACACTCGACATGACGCCGATGGGACATGGGCGGGTTGCCCGCGGCCACGGAATGCGCGAAAGCGCGGTGATATAGGGGGAAGATCATGGCGGTCTTCGACGAAACTCATGCAGGCGACATGCTGGCCGATCCCCGGCATCGCGCCTTCCTGGCAGATCAGGCCCGTGCACTTCTGGATTTCTTCCGCCCCAGCCTGCGCGCCGATGGCGGGTTCGATGTGCTGGCGCTGGACGGCACCGCCCTGCCCCGCGAACCGCAGGAACTGCACACAACGACACGGCTGATCCATTCATACGCAATGGCACAGGCCGCAGGTTACGCCGACGCCGCCCCGATCATTGATGCGGGCATGGATTTTCTGTGGAATGCCCATCGCGACACGCAACATGGCGGTTACCTATGGTCGGTCGGCGCAGATGGCCCGGCCGATGACATCAAGCTGGCATATGGCCATGTCTTCGTCCTGCTGGCGGCATCCAGCGCTAAACAGGTGGGCCACCCCGATGCCGACCGCCTGCTGACCGATATCAGCCAGATCCTGACCAACCGCTATTGGGAAGCCGGGCCGGGGTTGTTCAGCGACGAATACCGCCGCGACTGGTCGCCCTTTTCCAGCTATCGAGGCATGAATGCCAACATGCACGGGGTTGAAGCGCTATTGGCCGCTTTTGAGGCCACGGGCGACACGGAGTACCTGGCCCGCGCCGGATCGATCCTGGATTTCTTCGTCTACCGCATCGCGCCGGATCATGGCTGGCGCCTGCCGGAACATTACGACGCAACCTGGCAGGTCGACCCCGGCTATGCCGGCAACCCGATGTTCCGCCCGGCGGGGTCGACGCCGGGCCATTCCTTTGAACTGGGCCGCCTGACCCTGCAGCATTGGGACCTTGCCGGGCGTCAGGGCAACGCGCCGGATGCCGCGCGCCACCTGATCGAACGCGCCCATGACGACGCTTGGGCTGCAAATGGCGGCTATGCCTACACGCTGGACAAGACAGGACAGGTCGACATCCCAGACCGGTACTGGTGGCCGGTGACCGAAGCCATCGGCGCCTATGCCGCGCTGATGAAACTGGGGGGCACGGCGCAGGATCAGCAACGCTATGCCATGCTATGGCAGTTCGCCGACCGCGCGCTGATCGACCACGACCGCGGCGGCTGGTTCCCCGAACTCGATGCAGAAGGCCACCCGACCGACCGCCAGTTTGCAGGCAAACCAGATATCTATCACGCCTTGCAGGCTTGCCTGTTGCCGATCACCCCGGGTCTGTCCCGCTGGTTCGACAACACGTCGCCCGAACTTGTCTGACGGCGTGCCTGCCTAGGTTTCGGACAGCCGACGCACCTGCCGGACCATCATCCGGCGCGCCAGCAACATGGTAAGTGTCCAACCGGATTGCGGGCGCATGGCAGGGCTTTCCCGACCTTCCAGCAGGTCGCGGATCTGCACCATCCCGTCCAGATGAAAATCGTTCAGCCACATGGTGAAGCTCATGCCCCAAGGGTAATTGGCCGGGGCTTCGACCTCGGTCACATGGCACCCGTTGCGGGTCTTCTTGAACCAGATCTCTTCGACCGCCAGCGGCACTTCGGTGCCATCAGCGGCTTTTTCGAAGGTGCGTGTGCGCTGATAGTCCGGTTCCTCTGCTTCGATCATGGCCCAAAAGGTCGGGCCGGGTTCACCGGCAGGTTCAACCACCACGCCAAAATCCGGGTCATCCGGATCAATTCCCATTTCGGCGCAGTATTCCTCCATGCTTTCAAAGTTTTCCGGGTTCGGCTCGGGCATGTCGATGCCTTCGAAAATGTCAGTGACCGGCATGTCGTACCAGACCGGGAAGGCCCCATCCGCTTCGGCGGGTCCACAGCGGAATTGCCCGCGCACATGGTCGGGCCGCAGCGGGAAAAACCGGCGCGCGGCGTCCAGGTCAGCCCGCGTGCGGACCTGCGCCCTTGTCTTTGACCGGCCCGGCGCGGTCGAGCCTTGCCAGTTCAGAACCCGACCCGGCACCGACAGCATGATCCAGGCGGCCAGCGGCACGAAAATCAGCCAGGCCAGAACCGACCCACCGAACCCGCCTGCGAACAGGACAAAGACAGTTAGCAGCAAAGACACGGCCATCGTTTCGGAATGCGCGCCGGGAAAAACGACCGCATGGGTGGCCACGATGATAAATGCCAGCGCGATTAACACGACCAGCCCCTGACCGGTCGCCATGCCGATCCAGCCCAGCGCCCCCATCAGGGCCAAGGCCACCGCAGGAAAAAGCGTGCAAAACACTATCAAACGCCGCAGGCGCCACAGGCGGTATTTGACATGTGCGAAACCGGGAAGCGTGAAATCCATTTATCCGTCCAATCAACCTTTTGGACGAACGTCCCGGAAAATCCGGGCAAAAATTGGACAAACCCACGAAAAAGGGGCCGCAGAAGAGCGACCCCTTTGGTTTGGATCAGAAAGATCAGCCGGGCTTTTCGGCCATCAACCCCTTCAGGATCGCCCAGCACATCAAAAGCAGGACGACCGTAAAGGGCAGACCCGTGGATATGACCATGGCCTGCAAAGCCCCCAGCCCGCCGCCGATCAGCAGCACAATGGCAACGGCCCCTTCAAAGGTGCACCAGAAAACCCGCTGCGGCAGCGGCGCGTCGACCTTGCCACCAGCGGTGATAGTGTCGATGACCAGCGACCCGCTGTCGGACGAGGTCACGAAGAACACGATCACAAGTATGATGCCGATGGTCGAGGTGATGGCCGACAGCGGCAGCCCTTCCAGCATCGCGAAAAGCGAGATCGGTGGGTTGTAACTGTCGATCACCTGCGCCTTGACCGCCGACCCGGCTGGGTCGCTGATGACCTGTTCGATCGCCGCGCCACCGAAGGTTGCCATCCACAGGATGCAGACCAGCGACGGGATCAGCAGTACGCAGACGATGAACTCGCGCACTGTGCGGCCCCGACTGACGCGGGCGATGAACATGCCGACGAAAGGTGACCAGGAAATCCACCAGGCCCAGTAGAAGGCCGTCCAGCCCTGCATATAGCCGGTGTCTTCGCGCCCGATCGGGTTGGACAAGGCAAAGATTTCCTGCCCATAGGCGACTAGCCCGCTGAAGAACCCGCCTAAGATCGACGCCGCACCGGCGGCGAAGAAAACGAACAAGAGCAGCAGGGCGGCGATGCCCATGTTGATCTCGGACAGCACTTTGACGCCGCCATCCAGACCCCGCAGGACCGAAACCAACGCTATCGCGGTGATGCCGGTGATCAGGATGACCTGGACGGTTACGTTGTTGGGGATGCCATAGACATATTT
>JBNKYL010000102.1:0-9887 GCA_050300875.1 Paracoccaceae bacterium | reverse complement strand
GCCTTGTCTGGCTGCGCCATGGCGGCGGCGACCCGTGATCGCCAATCGTCTGGCAGGACGCAATCGGCATGCAGGAAAAGCAACCAATCCGCATCCGATGCTGCCGCCCCGCGCACCAGTTGCCCGCCACGTCCGGGTGTGCCGGTGATCAGCCGTGCGCCTGCCGTGCGCGCCAACAGGCGCGTCTGGTCCGTCGAACCGCCGTCACTGACGATCACGTCACAATCTGGCCCGATCGCGGCCAGGCACGGCCCCAGCGCCGGTGTCGCATTGAGCGTCGGAATGATGATGGAAAGCCTGTCCAACCCTTGCAATCGCCCGGCCTTTCGCCACCTATAGGTTCGGGTACCAAAAACGGGTCTGACACATGCAGGGTGAAACGGCAACGGACAGGAAGGTGCTGCGCATTGGCGGGGCCGACCGCGTGAAGTTCTTGCAAGGATTGGTCAGCAATGACGTGAAGGCGCTGCCTTGCTATGCCGCGCTGCTGACGCCGCAGGGCAAGTTTCTGGCCGATTTCATCCTGTCGGACACGGGCGACGCGATCCTGATGGATGTGCGCGCGGATCTGGCCCCTGCCCTGAAACAGCGGCTGACCATGTACAAGCTGCGCGCCGATGTGGCGATCGACGATACAGACCTGCATGTCCTGCGTGGTCTTGACGAACCGCCCGAGGGTGGGTTTGCCGACCCCCGTCACCCCGATCTGGGCTGGCGCGCTTATTCCGACGCTCCGGGAAGCGATCCGACCATCGACTGGGACGCGATCCGCGTAGCCCATGTCATCCCCGAAGCCGGGGTCGAGTTGATCCCAAATGACAGCTACATCCTGGAATGCGGGTTCGAGCCGCTTCATGGCGTGAATTTCAAGAAAGGCTGTTATGTCGGTCAGGAAGTCACCGCGCGGATGAAACACAAGACCACGCTGCGGAAGGGGCTGGTTGGGGTCGAGATCAGCGAAGCCGTGCCGGTCGGAACGCAAGTGACCACTGCCGAAGGGAAGGACGCCGGAACGGTCTTTACGCAGTCGGGCGGTCAGGCCATTGCCTATCTGCGATTTGACCGGGCCGAGGGAGCAATGCAGGCAGGGACAGCGCGGGTCAGGCTACGCCAGCGCGCGGTCTAGCGCCCCGGCCACGCGATCCCAGACATCGCGGTTTCGGGCGGAAATCAGGGGGCTTGCCCCCTTGTTGGCGGCCAGCCCGTATGGCGTGCAATCCAGACAGGCGACATGGCCGCCAGCTTCAGTCACGGCCAAGGTGCCGGGGAAATGATCCCAGACCTTGTTTTCGTAGGAAACTACGAAATCGACATGGCCTTGTACCAGCATACGGTATTCGTGACAGGAACAGCGTAGGTTGTACGTGCGGCCGAGATGCATGAATTCGCTGGCCAGACTCGGGCGAACAAGTTCTGGGAACATATGCAGCGGCGCGTAGCCCAGCAGGCCGATATCATCGGCGTTTTCGGCCGAGAAACGCAAAGGTCGCGTGGCAGTGGCGTTGACGAACTGGGCGCCCTGCCCGATGCCCGCCTCGATCCAGTCATCGAAATTCGGGTCGTAGAGCATACCCCAAACCGGAACGCCGGCTCGCGTCACGGATATCAGCACGCCGTAGGTCGCCAAGCCCTTGGCGAAGTTCCAGGTGCCGTCCACGGGGTCCACGATCACGCCCCAGTCTGCCCCGACCAGGTCGGCGACACGGGCCTGACCGGCTTCGACCGCTTCTTCGCCGACAACCAGGGCTTCGGGCCAGAATGCGCCGATTCGAGCCGCCAACTCGGCTTCTGACCGGCGGTCAGCGATGGTGACCAGATCAGCGGCATTGGCCTTGGCGTCGATCTCGTCGTCGGACAGGGCCCGAAAACGCGGCAGAATCTCGACGCGCGCCACGTCGCGGACAGCCGCAATGATCTGGTCGCGTTTATCGGCGGGAAGGATCACGCGCGTTCGGAATATTCCATCGTCTCGGTGTTGACGACGATATCCTCATCCTGCCCTACGAATGGGGGAACCATGACGCGCACGCCATTGTCCAGAACGGCAGGTTTGAACGAGTTGGCCGCGGTCTGCCCCTTCACCACCGGCTCGGTGTCGACGATCTTGCAAATCACCTTTTGCGGCAGCGTGGCGTTCAGCGCCTCGCTTTCGTAGAATTCCACGACGATTGTCATCCCGTCCTGCAGGAACGGGCGGCGTTCGCCAAGAATGTCGGCCGGGATTGTGACCTGTTCATAGGTCTCGGTGTCCATAATGTTCAGAAGGCCATCGCTTTCGTAAAGAAACTGCATGTCCTTCTGTTCCAGGCGAACGCGTTCGACCTTGTCGGCGCTGCGAAAGCGTTCGTTCAGCTTGCGCCCGTCACGCAGGTTTTTCATTTCGACCTGTGCAAATGCACCGCCCTTGCCGGGCTTGACGTGATCGACTTTCACAGCCGCCCAAAGGCCGCCGTCATGTTCCAGGACATTGCCCGGGCGGATTTCGTTTCCGTTGATTTTTGGCATGTGGCAAAACCTTGGCCGAAAGTTGAACGTTGGATGAACAGCCCTATATATGCGCGGATGATCCCCCGCAAGACGACTAGATCGTGTGGGGTCTGGCAACGACCCATGCAAACAGCGCATAAGAGCTATGCAATTTCGGGATACCCGAATCAGAACTAACGTGCCATAAGGGCCGTCACGCCAGAAAGTGCAAGAGCAAGAATAAAGGAACCCCATGGCTGATTTCGTGGACGCAACAGCATTCAATTTCGAACAGGGTCAGCGCGCGCGCAAACTGTTCGCAGCCGTCGTACTGGCGGCGCTGGATGACGCGATTGCGGACGACAAGAAATATGGCAACGGACCGGAACAGATCGCCCGTTGGGCGCGGTCGCGCGATGGGCGCGAAGTTTTGTCCTGTGCCGGCATTGACCCCAATGAGCGGGTCGTCAGCGGGCTGATGGAGTTCGTGTCCAAGGGCGTGCGCACATCTGTTGCGCTGAGCCGCGAGGAAAGCGAACGCCGCAACGCCGCGTTGGCGCAAGCTCAGGCCGAAGCTGCCTGATCCGTCGCCAGATCGAAAGACCAGAAAAAGACGCGCCCTTCGGGGCGCGTTTTTTCGTTTGGGCCGGCGGCGCGCGAAAGCGGTTTTCATTGTAGGCATAAGGTTTTAATCCTGCCCCGAAATCAGCGGCGGATGACATGACCACGACCAGGGCCATCATGATCCAGGGTACCGGCAGCAATGTCGGCAAGTCACTGTTCGTGGCTGGCCTTGCCCGCCATTTTTCCCGCGCCGGGTTGGCCGTGCGTCCCTTCAAGCCGCAGAACATGTCCAACAATGCCGCTGTCACCGCCGATTGCGGCGAGATCGGGCGCGCGCAGGCCCTGCAAGCCCGCGCCGCCGGGGTTGCGCCGTCGATCCACATGAACCCGGTGCTCTTGAAGCCGGAAACGGACACCGGTGCGCAGGTGATCGTGCAGGGCCAGCGCATCGGGTCGTTGGGCGCGCGGGACTATGCCCGGCAAAAACAGGCGCTGTTGCCGCGCATTCTGGACAGTTTTGCGCAACTTGCGGACGGGGCTGACCTAATCATCATCGAAGGGGCTGGCAGCCCTGCCGAAACCAATCTGCGCGCGGGCGATGTCGCCAATATGGGGTTTGCGGCGGCGGCGGATGTGCCGGTCATACTGTTGGGTGATATCGACCGCGGCGGCGTGATTGCGCAGATGGTAGGCACGCATGCGGTTTTGGATGCGGCTGACCGAAACCGGATCAAGGGGTTTGTTATCAACAAGTTCCGGGGCGACGTTGAACTCTTTCGGGATGGGGCGGCACAGATCGCCGAAATGACTGGCTGGCAGGATATCGGCACCCTGCCGTGGTTCGATGCCGCGCGACTATTGCCCGCCGAAGATATCCTGGATCTGCGTGCCAGCACCGGCGGGCCGGTGAAAATCGCAGTGCCACGGCTGGGACGCATTGCGAATTTTGACGACCTCGACCCCTTGGCCGCCGAACCCGGCGTGACGGTGGACATCATCGAGCCCGGTCGCCCCCTGCCCGGTGATGCCGCCTGCGTGCTGATTCCGGGATCAAAGAACACCATTGCCGATCTGGCCGCCTTCCGCGCCAATGGGTGGGATATCGACCTGACGGCCCATATCCGCCGGGGCGGCCATGTGCTGGGTGTCTGCGGCGGGTATCAGATGCTGGGCAAGCAGATCCATGACCCGCAAGGAATTGAAGGCCGCCCCGGCAGCGCCGAAGGATTGGGTCATCTGGATATCGAAACGATGATGGATGCGGAAAAACGGCTGGGGCTGGTGCAGGCCACCACGATTGATGGGGATGATCCGGTTCAGGGCTACGAAATCCACATCGGCAAGACCAACGGGCCCGATTGCGCGCGGCCCTGGCTGACCACGCGGGACGGGCCGCATGGGGCGCAATCGGCGGATGGACGTGTGCGCGGGTGCTACCTGCATGGGCTGTTCACGTCAGACGCGTTTCGGGCTGCCTATCTGGCACGGCTGGGTGCCGGATCGACCCTTGGCGATTACGAGGCAGGCGTTGATGCGACCCTGGACGCGCTGGCCGATCATATGGCCGCACATCTGGACATGGGCGCGTTGCTGGACCTGGCCGAACCAGTCGCTACTTGATGGATTTCATCGCAAGTGCGCGTTCGATTTCCTGACGCACCATGCGCCGCACGTTGCGGGTAATGCGTTCGCCCAGACGACCCTGCAATTCGTCGCGGACAATTTCCGACACGACCTGACGCAGCAACTCTTCGTCAACGAAAATATCGTCGTCGGCATGGACGACATCGGCACCAGACATGTGCGAGAATTCGGCCACGGCTTCCTGTTGCGGCGGTTCCGGCGTCGCGGGTTGACGCGGGTTTGGCGTGTGGCTGAAAATGGCGACATCCGCCAATTGCAGCGGCCCCTGATCAACTTCGCCTTGCGTGCCCTCAGGATCGGCCGATGGTTCCTGGACGGGATCTGTGGTGCGTTCGGCTATGATTTCAGCCACCGTAGCCGGATCAACAGCCTCTGCCTCGTCAGCTTCGTCGCCCACGGGCGCCACATCGCTAAGCCGCAGCGATTTGAACCGTTCGCGATACTGTTCCAGCACGTGCAATTCGGGTTCGTGGATGTCCTGTGGCTCGCTGCCGTCAGGTTCCCATTGCTCATCGGACCCAACGACCGCGCGTTCCAGTTCGGCAATGCGGCTTTCCAAGGTCTGCGGTGCCGAATTTTGTGCAGGTTCCAGGGTATCAGGCTCGACAACGTCGGCTGTCTGGTCCGCCTCGTCAGGCGCGGCCACCAGATCCGGACCGCCTGCCAGCAGATTTCCCGAATCAACAGGGCGGCTTTCCGCGTCAGCATCGGGATCTACCCGAAGTGCCGGGGTCAAAAGCAAAAGGCCGCCATTACCCGCCGACTCTGGCGGATTCTCCGGCTTTTTGTCGGAAACCAGGCGGCGGATCGAAGACAGCATATCCTCCATTTCCATACGAGTCATAGAAGTGGTCATCGCAAAATTAGGCCCCCGGAATATGTGGAGTTTATCGGCCCTTGACCGATCCCACAACCGATTGCGGAAAAATCACTGTTTCCCAAGTGCCTTCAGAATACCATCCAGCTTCTGACCCTGCGGGCTGACCATATGAGACGGGGCGTTCTTGACCGCGTCGTAATAAGCCTTGGGGTCGTAGGTTGCCACGCCCAGCCCCAGCTGCTGCGTGTTCAAAAGCCCCATCGCGGCCAACAGATTGTAGACGGCCAGCACGCGGCCGGTTTCGGCAGACACCCTTGCAGATTCGGCATCCAGCAACAGCTGTTCGGCATCGAGCACATCCAGCGTCGTGCGCGCACCAAGTTCGGCTTCCTGCCGGACCCCGTCCATGGCAATGCGCGATGCCGCGATCTGCTGTTCGCTGGCACGCAGGCCCGCTTCGGCCACGGCCAGTTGCGACCAGGCGTTGCCCACAGCCTGATCAATGGCGTGGCGCGTTATATGCAGGGCCGCACGGGCGGCGTCGGCCTGGGCCTGGGCCTTGCGTACGGACGATACGATCGCTCCGCCCTGATAGATCGGGCCGCTGAGCGTCAGACTCAGCGACGATGTGTCCGTGCCGCCATCGGCGATGCTGGCATTTGCACCGGCCGAAAGTTTCGGCTTCAGCGAGGCTTGCGCCATCTGCACGTTCAGTTCAGCCACTTTCACGGACGAACTGGCCTGCGCCATGTCCGGGTGGCGGGCCAAGGCGACCTGACGCGCGCCTTCGAGCGACGCGGCGGTCTTGGGGGAGGCAGGCGGGGCCGTCAGGTTGCCCGGGTAATGGCCCACCGCGGCGCGATATTCTTCCCGCGATTGATCGAGGTTACCGCGGGCAGCCGCCAACGCCGATTGTGCCGCGGCAACGCCGGCTTCGGCCTGGGCCACATCGGTGCGGGTAATCTCACCCACATCGAAACGGTCGCGCGCAGCCTGCAATTCCTGTTCAATGAGGCGCAGGTTGTTTTGGCGCAGCGACAGGATATTGCTGTCACGTCGCACGGACATATAGGCCGAAACGGCCCGCAGCAGCACGTTCTGTTCCACTCCACGCAGGGCCTCGCGTGTCGAAAGGACACTTTCCTGCGCGATCGACCGGCGCAGTTCGGACGATCCGAAATCATACAGCAACAGGCTGGCCGACAAAGTCAGGTTGGAACTGGTCGTCTGTGTGATCGACGAATAGCTGCCCGTCATCGAATAGCTGACCACGGGGCGCAGCGCCGCGGCGGCCGATGCGACATCTTCGTCAGCCGCACGCAGCAGCGCGCGGTTTTGTTCCAGCAGGCCCGAATGCTTGTAGGCGTCGCGCAGCGCGTCCGCCAGGCTTTCGGCCCAGACCGGACCCGGGGAAATGGCAAGCGTGACCCAGAAGATCGCTACAAATCGCAGAACAGCTTTCACCCCAGGCTCCTTTCAGCGTGCCGAAATTCTGCCGGCATCACGTTTCTTCAGGCGACGTTCTCAGAATGCAAACTCTTCAACACGCCCAAACCCTTTGACCACCGGCGCATTGGCGTTGAAGGCAAATCGCCAATTCACCCGCCCACCGGTCTTGTGCCCTATGCGCACGATGCCAAGTTTCCCTTCGGCGAAGATGGCAGTGATGCGTCCGCCTTCACGAAGCTGATCAGTCAAAGCAGCCGGTATCTGTTCGGCCGCCCCTTCCAGGATGATGACATCATAGGGGCCATTGCGCGCATCGCCTTCTGCAAGCGGCCGCGCCATGACCGCAACATTGTCCGCCCCCACCTGCGACAGCCGCTCCTGTGCGTCTTCGGCCATGGCTTCGTCTGCCTCAACAGCCACAACCACGTCAGCCAATTTCGCGAGAACGGCGCTGGAATAGCCCAGCCCACAGCCCAGATCGAGCACGGATTCGTCAGGCTGAATGTCGAGCGCATCCAACATCTTGGCGAAAGTGCGCGCTTCCAGAAGCACCCGGCCTCCACCCAGATCCAGGTTTTCGCCGATATAGGCCGCTTCGCGCCGACCATCGGGGACGAATTCCTCACGTGGGACAGTCAGCATCGCCTGAATGATCGGAAACTTGGTGACATCCGAAGGGCGAACCTGTGTGTCCACCATTGCCGTCCGGAGCGCAACAAAATCGGCCATGATCATCGTCTTTCGAAGCCAGGTAGGTTTGCGGGCGTTTTGGCACAGAAGAAGGGGGCGGACAACATCCAATGGGTTAATCCGGCGTCTTGCAAGGCTGCCACCCATGGTATAGACGATCCCGACCCTTCGGCGAGTTGGCGGAGTGGTGACGCAGCGGATTGCAAATCCGTGTACACCGGTTCGATTCCGGTACTCGCCTCCATTTCTTTTCTCTTCACGGATATCGGCAGCTTGGCGCACTCTTTGTGGCCTGCGTCCGCGTGTTGACCCGCGCCAAGCGGGGCGGCATGTAGGGCCTGAAGAGCGAAGGGCACCGCCATACTGTCATATTCGATCATAGCCGGACCGTTGCTGACGCTTTACGTCGCGTCGCGGGCGTTATCGGGGCGGGAAAGCCGTGCGGATCTGGCCGAAAGGCTCGCCCGAAATCCGGCGACGGCAGCGAAAGGCGCGATCTGGGTGCATGGGGCCTCGATCGGCGAGGTCAAGTCGGCAAAGGTGGTGATCGAACGTTTGACCGCAGCGGGCATCCCGGTGATCCTGACCGTGAACACGGCCACGGGACGCCAGGTCGCCCGGGGATGGCAGCTGCCCGGGCTGACGGTGCAATTGGCGCCGATTGATGGCCGCAATGCACTTCGCCGTTTCCTGGATCACCATGCGCCACGGGTACTGGTCAATCTTGAGGCAGAGTTCTGGCCAATGCGGTTTCGTGCCTGTGCGGCGCGTGGCATCCCGATCCTGGGGCTCGGCACGCGCATCTCGGCGCGAAGCGCCGATGCAACGGGCCCTTTGGCGCGGCTGAGGCGCGCCGGGCTCGTACAAATGACCGAAATCTGGCCGCTGGACGAGATGAACCGGAAGGCGCTGTTGAACGCTGGCGCACAGGAAGCAGCGCTTAAGGATTGTTTTAACGGCAAACTCCTGGATGCCGGGACCAAGGCCACTGACATGGCACCCGATGCGGCGCTTGCCGCCTGGTCTGCGGCCCCGGTCATTCTGGCAGCCTCGGCCCATGATGGCGAACAGGCTTTGCTGGCAGGCGCGTTTTCGGCCATTGCCAGAACGCGGCCCGACGTTCGGTTCATCGTTGCGCCCCGCCATTTGGACAATGCCGATTCATTTGTGCAAGCCCTGGCGGGTGTGGGGGTGCCCTGCGTCAAACGTTCGACCGGACAACTGCCGGGTCCAGACACGGCCTGCTACGTGGCCGATACGATTTCGGAAATGCCGAAATGGTATGGCCGGGCGGAGGTCACGATCATATGCGGGGGGTTCACGGATCTTGGTGGACATTCCCCGACCGAAGCCGTCGCCATGGGGTCATTTCCTGTGGCCGGACCAGATCGCGCCAACCATGCCGACGCCTTTGCCGCGCTCGAAAGCACAGGGGCCGTGGCTTCGGCGGTCGATGCCAAATCCGTCGCCGACATGGCGTTGAAGGCGATGGACGACCCGCATCGTGTCGCGCGCGTCATGCAGGGCCAGTCGGCCCTTGCAGCGCTGGCCAAAGTGATGCACATCCGGCTTGAAACATTTTGCGCCAGTGTCGTTTCGCATCTCGAACATCCAGACTGACCTACATGGCCCGTTCCTTCCCAGCCCAACGCATTGCCTTGATGAAGGGCGACAAGCGCGCTTTGCGGGCGCAATTCGGCGCGCTGTGCTGGCGCCGCCACGGCGGCAAGTTGCAGATCCTGCTGACAACCGGGCGGCGCAGCGGCAAGTGGATCGCCCCCAAAGGCTGGCCAATCCATGGGGCGACCGGCCCGGAAACAGCCCTGCGCGAGGCGTTTGAGGAAGCTGGTGTGAAAGGACGCATCAGTGGCCCGAGCCTTGGCGCCTATATCCACGTGTCGCGCTTCGGCAAACGGACCGAACCGCGATTGATCGCGCTCTACCCCGTCAAGGTTCGTGCGCTCGCCACGGAGTACAATGAAAAGGGACAACGGCGCCGCAAATGGTTTGGCGCGGAAAAGGCCGCTTTGAAGGTTCGGAACCCGGAACTTGCCGTGCTGATCAGGAACTTTGAAATGTCCAAGTCTCGACAGCGCGCGGGATGATTGCCTTTCTTAATTGGTTTCGGGTAAGGTTTTGGCCATGATCCGTTTCACGCTTTCCTGCGACCAAGGCCATCGCTTTGAAAGCTGGTTCAAGTCCAGCGATGCTTTCGATTCGGTCAAGGCGTCCGGCATGCTGAGCTGCCCGACCT
>JBNKYL010000101.1:0-9083 GCA_050300875.1 Paracoccaceae bacterium | reverse complement strand
CGGTCATAGACCTGCAGCATGAAGAGCGGTCCGGTCAGCAAAAGCAGGTTCGCGAACAGGCTGAAAAGCATGAGCGGGGCCAGAAGCCCCCAGATCCCGGAGTGGGACCGACTGGATTGCGGTGCGCGGTCTTGCAGCATGATCGGGCCAAGCGGATACGCCCGCCAGATAAGCCGTTCGTGGTGAACAAGTGGTAAACTTGGGCCCGGCCCCGGCAGGGTCAGGCCAGCGGCACCGTCAGCTCCGCAATCAGATCGCCGGTGGCGGGCCGTTTGCCGCGCCACCATGCGAAGGCCTCGGCAGCCTGTTCGACCAACATGCCCACACCATCGGCCAGCCGGGTCGCGCCCCCGGCAGCGGCAAGGCGCAGAAATGGCGTCATGCCACGGCCATAGGTCATTTCATAGGCCAGCGTCGCGCCGTCGAAAGCGGTCCCTGAAATGTCCGGGGCTGCGCCGGTCAGGCCAGTCGAGGTTGCATTGATGACCACGTCGAACTTGCCCGAAACGTCGCCGAAGCTGCACGCCGTGATGGCCCCCTTGTGCGCCAGTTCACGGGCGATTGCGTGGGCCTTGTCCGGGCTGCGATTAGCCAACACAAACTCTGTCGGGCCTGCCATCAGGATCGGCAGGGCCGCCCCGCGCGCCGCGCCGCCGGCCCCCAGCATGAGAACGCGTTTTCCGGCCAGCGGGACACCTTGGTTGACCTCGATATCCCGCACGACTCCAACCCCGTCGAAGTTTTCCGCGATCACCCGACCTGCTTCGAATTTCAGGCAATTGGCGGCCCCGGCCAGTGCCGCCGCTTCGCGCAATTCATCGGCCGCTGCCGCTGCATCCAGCTTGAACGGCGTGGTAATGTTCGCGCCCTTGCCGCCTGAGGCTACGAACCGCGCAAGCGCGTCAGCGAACCCGCCAGGTTCGGCTTCGATCAGACCATATTCCATGTCTTCGCCAAACTGCGCCGCGAAAGCCATGTGGATCATCGGCGATTTGGAGTGGCTCACCGGGTTTCCGAAAAGCACGTATCTGTCGGTCATTTACGCCTCGATGTTCAACTGGCGCGGGTGATAGCCCGGAACGCCGCCAAAGCGCCAGCGCGATCGCGGCGCATGGGCGTTACAGCACCAGCCGCTGATCGGTTCGGGCGACAGTGCGGACCATCGCCGCGTCGGGGTGGCGCGGGCGTGGGGGCAGGTCGATCTTCTGGGTCTGTCCGGTCTGCGCCGCAGCTTCGATGGCACGCATGATCAGCACGTCGGCCAACCCTTCGGCCCCGTCGGCCTCGGGTGGTTCGCCGTTCAGGATGCAGTCGGAGAAATATTCCGTCTGCCCGCCGAAATGGTCGCAATCGGGCATATCCGTGGCGGTCACCGCGTCGTCCTTGTAGCGGATCAGGCGCGTCGGCCCCTGAAATTCATAGCCCGGATTCAATTCAAGCTGGCCGGTGCTGCCGGTGACCCGATACCAGGCATTATGGCCGGATCCGAAGCTGACGGTGAAGCTGGCCAGCCTGTCGCCGGGGAAACGCAGCGTCACGGCGATCATTTCATGGACTTCGGTAAACCGCGGATCGGTGTCGAAGCTTTCCATCGCGGTCACCTCGACCGGTTCAGCCCCAAAGACATGACGCGCCGCGTTCAGGCAGTAGACGCCGATATCCTGCAGCGGACCGCCCCAATGTTCGCGCTTGAGCCGGTGGTTTTCATCACCCGACTGAAAGGAAAAGACGGATGCGAAATGGCGCACATCGCCGATGTCGCCCGCCCGGATCGCCTCCAGCAGGGCTACCGTGCCCGGTTCGTTATGCAGGCGATAGGCGGTCATCAGGTAGGCGCCGCTTTCTTCACCTGCCGCGATCATGGCGCGGCATTCGTCCACCGTGGTGGCCAGCGGCTTTTCGACCATGGCGTGAATGCCGGCCTTCAGCGCCCGGATGGCGAAATCGGCGTGCTGCGAATTGGGCAGCGCGATATAGACCGCGTCGATCTTGCCTGACGCCAGGAGCGCATCATAGCCATCGTAACCGCAGGTTTCGGTTATCCCGTAGAACTCGGCCAGTTTCGCCCGCGCCTCCGGGTTACCGGTGACAATGGCGACCAGTTCGGAATTGCTGGTTTGCGCCACCGACGGCATGAAGGCTATCTGGGAAATCCACCCGGCGCCGACAACGGCATATCTGACTTTCTGCATAATCTCTTCTTCTCTGTCCCTGTTCAGGCGACGACCTCGTATCCCGCCTTGGTAATCACCCGCATCAATTCGGCATGGCCGGTCTGGGCCATTTTCAGCGGCGGGTTGGCAACCGGGTCCTGTTCGGCTTCGACCACGAACCAGCCTTCGTATCCGTAATCGGCACAGCGCTGGACGATGGTTTCGAAATCGAGCGACCCGTCGCCCGGTACTGTAAACGCGCCCTTGATCACCGCGTCAAGGAAGCTGTCGCGCGACCAGTCGAGCGCGTCGAGCACGGGTTGGCGGATATCCTTGGTATGCACGTGGGATATCCTTGCATGGTGATTGTCCAGCGCGCGCAACACGTTGCCACGGGCGAAATGCAGGTGTCCCGCATCCAACAAGAGCGGAATACCTTCGCCGGAATGGGCCATGAAAGCGTCAAGTTCATCTTCGAACATCACCACCGCGCCCATGTGGTGGTGATAGGCCAATGGCATGCCCTGATCGGCGGCCCATTCGCCGAGTTCGGTGACCTTGCGGGCATAGGCCTTCATTTCATCATCGGTCAGGACCGGCTTGGTCGCCAGCGGCGCGGCGCGGTTGCCCTGAATGGACCGCGCGACCTCACCATAAACCACGCAGGGCGCGTCGACGGCCTTGAACAGGTCAATCATCGGCTGCAAGCGTGCCTTGTTGGTATCCAGGTCTTCATCGACCAGCGTGCCGGAAAACCAGCCGCCGCAAAGCGTTACATCGGCGGCGTGCAGGATCGGCAGCATTTCGTCGGGGTCGCGGGGGAAACGCTGGCCCAGTTCCATGCCGGTGAAACCCGCCGAACGCGACTGTCGCAGGCATTCTTCAAGGCTGACATCGTCGCTGAGCTCGGGAAGATCGTCGTTCCACCACGCGATCGGGGACATGCCGAGTTTGGCTTTCATCTTTGCTTGCTCCATGGGCCCGACCGACGCGGGCAGATTTGCCTATCGGTTAGGCGGATTGATGTGTCGCGGCAATATCGGGCTCGCCGAATGTGTCATAGCCTGTCATTTTGCGGATGCAGGGGCGGGGCCGGTCTGGCAGGGTCGTGACAAAGGGAAAGGGTTTGATGTGACGGACCGTGAAACCCGGCAGGCGATTATCGAGGCCTGCCTTGAGATGAATGCGACCGGGGTCAATCAGGGCACATCGGGAAACATCTCGGTGCGCGCCGGCGACGGCATGCTGATCACGCCGAGCGCCCTGCCCTACGCGCGGATGCAGCCGGATGACATCGTCTGGATGGGATTCGACGGGCGCGTCGAAGGCACCCGCAAGCCGTCATCGGAATGGCGGTTTCATCTGGATATCCTGCGTGCCAAGCCCGGTGCGGGGGCCGTGGTGCACGCCCATCCGCCCGCCTGCACGGCGCTGGCGATCATGGGCAAGCCCATCCCGCCGCTGCATTACATGGTGGCGGCGGCGGGCGGCCATGACATTCCCGTCGCACCCTATGCGACCTTCGGAACGCCGGAACTGTCGGCCCATGCGGTGGCGGCGCTGGCTGATCGCGATGCCTGCCTGCTGGATCACCACGGCATGATCGCCTGTGGCGCGACGCTGGAAAAGGCATTGTGGCTGGCGGGCGAGGTCGAGGCTCTGGCGGGCCAGTACCTGGCTTGCCTGCCCTTTGGTGAGCCGCCTTTGTTGTCGCTGGAACAGATCGCCGAGGTGAAGGCGAAATTCGCAGGTTACGGGATAGAGGACTAGGCGATTTCCAGTATGGAAATCAGAACCCCTGCGCGGCGTTTACGGCGCGTTTCCAGCTTGCGTATTTCGCTTCCCGTGAGGCGGCATCCATGAGTGGCGCAAACGTCCGGTCAAGCGCCCAGGTGGCCGCGAAATCGGCCTGTGCCGGGTAGATTCCCGCCCGCTGCCCTGCCAGCCATGCAGCGCCCATGGCTGTGGTTTCCAGAACCTGGGGGCGGTCGACGGGCGCGCCGATGATGTCGGCGAGGAATTGCATCGCATATTCGCTGGCGCTCATCCCGCCATCAACGCGAAGGGTCCCGGTTTCAGCGCCGGGCCAATCGGCCTGCATGGCTTCCAACAGGTCGCGGGTCTGGTAGCCCACGCTTTCCAGCGCCGCGCGGGCCATTTCGGCAGGGCCGGAATTGCGGGTCAGGCCAAAGACCGCGCCACGGCAATCGGCGTTCCAATAGGGTGCGCCAAGGCCCGTGAACGCGGGCACGATGACGACATCCTGCGCGGGGTCGGCGGTTTCGGCCAGGGCCTGCGTGGCGGGCGCGGCGTCGATGATTTTCAGCCCGTCGCGCAGCCATTGCACGACGGCGCCAGCGACAAAGATGGACCCTTCCAGCGCGTAGGTCGGCTTGCCGTCCAGCTGGTAGGCAATGGTGGTGAGCAACCGGTTGGTCGAGGTCACGGGTGTGTCGCCCGTGTTGAGCAGCGCAAAGCAGCCCGTGCCATAGGTGGATTTCATCATGCCCGGTTCGAAACAGGCCTGGCCCACGGTCGCCGCCTGCTGGTCACCCGCGACGCCCAGGATCGGGATGGGCGCGCCGAAGGCGTCGGTCACGCCGAAATCGGCGGCGCAATCCTTGACTTCCGGCAGCAGGGACATCGGGATGTCGAGCATGGCGCACATATCGGCGGACCATGCGCCTGCGCGAATATCATAGAGCATCGTGCGCGCGGCGTTGGTGGCGTCGGTGACATGGGCCGCGCCGCCGGTGAGGTTCCAGATCAGCCATGTATCGACCGTGCCGAAGGCCAGTTCCCCGGCTTCGGCGCGCGCCCGCACGCCGGCGACATTGTCGAGCAGCCATTTGACCTTGGTGCCGGAAAAATACGGGTCGAGCAGCAGGCCGGTGGTCTGCGTCACCGCCACTTCTTGACCCGCCTCTTTCAGCGCGGCGCAGATCGGCGCGGTGCGACGGTCCTGCCAGACGATGGCCCTGTGGATCGGCTGGCCCGTGGCACGGTCCCAGATCAGCGTGGTTTCACGCTGGTTGGTGATGCCTATGGCAGCAATGTCACCTGCTGTCAGACCCGCCTGTTCGATGGCGGCGCGCGAGGTGCGCAGAACGGTCTGCCAGAGGTCACCCGCGTCATGTTCGACCCAGCCCGAAGCCGGGAAATGCTGCGCGAATTCTTCCTGCGCGGTGGCGACGATCTTCAGCGCGCTGTCAAAGATGATCGCGCGGCTGGATGTCGTGCCCTGATCAATGGCCAGAATGTAACTCATGTGCGGTTCCTCCTTACCAGCCGCCGTCATCGCGCCAGATCGGGTTGGACCAGGCCTTGCCACCCTGCCCGTCATCGATGGTGACACGCAACCAGGGACTGCCTGCCAGCTTGCCGATGGGCAGGCGGGCATGGGTCAGTGCGCTGCCGAACTTGCCGACGGTGGACGATGCCTGGCCCTGCAGGATCATCGCCTCCACGGGGGTCGACCGGATCACAACCTCGTCCCCGTCGATTTCCAGATCGATGATGTCGGGACCGGTCGAGGAATACATCGCCCCCGCCTTCAGCGCCGCCAGCAGCGCGTCGGGCGTGTTTTCTTCAGCCTTAACCATCACCCAGCCGCCATAGGCGTCGATCTCGCCATGGGCGAAATGGGCGTCGTCGGTTGCGATGAAATCCACGCGCCGCCCGGTTCGTGCCAGCACGTCGGCGGCGTGCAGCCCGCTGGCGCGGTCGCATTCGACCTCGCAGCCGTGGTTGTAGACTTCGACGGCGTGGGCGGTGTCGATGGCTTCCATATCTGCCTCGGTCAGGCCTGACCATTCGGGATGGGCGATAGCGACAAAGGCGCCTGCGGCGACCGCGCGGCGGGCAATCTCGGCGCCGGTTTCCTGATCCGGGCGCGGGCGAAAATCCGGCGCATTGGGCGGGGCGAATTCAAAGGGCAGGCCGACGGCAAGGATGTGCCAGATCTCGCCTAGGCTGTTGGCGCCGGAATGCAGTTCGGCACCGATCAGCGTGGTGAAACTGGCATCGCGAAACCCGGTCGTATCGGCGATCGGGTAGCCGAAATTGCCTGTGAAATGGTCGGTCATGGCCAGAAAATCATAGCCATGCGCGCGATAGCGGTGGACCACATCGGCAAGGTCGAGGCGGCCATCGGACAAGGTGCAATGCGTATGCAGGTTGCCGCGCCAGAACTGGCCGGGATTGGCGAAGGCGGGTGGTCGCATGGCAGGGCCTTTCACGCAGTGTCGGCGCCACTAGACATGGGCCGGCGCGCGGTGACAAGCCGCTCGGTGAAACTTGCTTGCATCGGGGCGGTTTCTGGAATGGTATACCATCTGAAACCGCCACCCAGCCGCTTGTGAGTCCGCCCATGAAGACCGTTCGACTGTCACCCCAAGACAACGTCGTGACCGCCATTTCCGCGCTGGAGGTGGGCCAGGACGGCGCCACGCAGCAGATCCCGCGCGGGCACAAGATGGCGGTGGTGGATATCGCCAAAGGACAAAAGGTTTTCAAATACGCGCAGGTGATCGGCTATGCGGCCGAGGATATCGCGGCAGGTTCCCATGTGCACACCCACAACCTGGAATTTCGCAACGTCGACACGGAATACGAGTATTCAACCAACCTGCGCCCGGTCGAACCGGTTGCCACGCCCGACACGTTCATGGGCTATCGCCGCGCCACGGGCCGGGTCGGTACGCGCAATTACATCGCGGTTCTGACATCGGTGAACTGTTCGGCCACGGCGGCGCGGATGATTGCGGCGCATTTCACCGATGACAAGCTGTCCGACTACCCCAATGTCGATGGAGTCGTGGCCTTCGTGCACGGCACGGGCTGCGGCATGGCGGGATCCGGCGACGGGTTCGAAGCGCTGCAACGCACGATGTGGGGCTACGCGCGAAATCCGAATGTCGGCGGCGTTCTGATGGCCGGGCTCGGCTGCGAGATCATGCAGATCGACTGGCTGATCGAAGCCTTCGGGCTGACGCCGGGGCCGTTGTTTCAGACGATGAACATTCAGGATGTGGGCGGCCTGCGAAAGACGGTCGATCTTGGGATCAAGAAGATCGAGGCGATGCTGCCGATCGTCAATGAGGCGACCCGCGAGGAATGCCCGGCATCCGAACTGATGGTCGCCCTGCAATGCGGCGGGTCGGATGCGTGGTCGGGGATCACGGCAAACCCTGCGCTTGGCTATGCTTGCGACCTGCTGGTGGCACAGGGCGGCACGGGCGTGCTGGCCGAAACGCCGGAAATCTACGGTGCCGAGCATCTGCTTACGGCACGTGCGGCAAACCGAGAGGTGGGCGAGAAACTGGTGGGTCTGATCCGTTGGTGGGAAGACTACACCGCCCGCAACAAGGGCAGCATGGACAACAACCCCAGCCCGGGCAACAAGAAGGGCGGGTTGACCACGATCCTCGAAAAATCGCTGGGCGCAGCGGCCAAAGGCGGAACCACGCCGTTGACCGGGGTCTACAAATACGCGGAACCCGTGACGGCCAAGGGCTTCACCTTCATGGACAGCCCCGGCTATGACCCGGCATCCGTCACCGGGCAGATCGCATCGGGATGCAACCTCGTCGCCTTCACCACCGGGCGCGGGTCGGCCTTTGGCGCGAAACCCAGCCCGTCGATGAAGATCGCCACCAATACCGAGATGTATAACCGCATGACCGATGACATGGACATCAACGCGGGCCGCATCCTGACCGATGGCGCGACGGTCGAAGAAGTCGGCCGCGAGATCTACGAGATGTGGCTGCGTATGGCGTCGGGCGAACAATCGAAATCCGAAGCACAGGGGTTGGGCGATTACGAATTCGTCCCCTGGCAAATCGGCGCGGTGATGTAAGGGAGCGGACATGAAACAAAGGATCGGATTTATCGGGCTGGGCTATATGGGGTCGGCGATGGTGCAGCGCTTGCTGGATTGCGGCTATCGCTTGACCGTGCTGGGCCATCGAAACCGCACCGGGCTGGATGCCGCAGTGGCGCGCGGCGCGACCGAGGCGGCAACGGCGCGGGAACTGGCCGCAGCCAGCGATATGGTCATGTTCTGCATGGGCACGTCCGAACAGGTCGAAGCGCGCGTCTATGGCGACGATGGCGTGCTGGCCGCCGCCCGGCCCGGATTGACAGTGATCGACTTCGGCACCTCCCTGCCCGGCTCGACCCGCAAGATCGCGGGCGAAATGGCAGACAAGGGTGCGGCCTATCTGGACGCGCCGCTGGGCCGGACCCCGGCGCAGGCGCTCGAAGGCAAGTTGAACATCATGGGCGCTGGGGACAAGGCGGCGTTTGATGCGGTCAAACCGGTGCTGGATGATCTGGGCGAAAACGTCTTTCACCTGGGCCCGGTCGGGTCGGGCCACACGATCAAGCTGATCAATAATTTCTACGGTATGACGACCGCGATTGCGATGGCCGAAGCGCTGGCCATGGCCGATCAGGCGGGCGTGCCGCGCGCCGGGCTTTACGGCGTAATGTCTGCGGGGCCGCTGCATTCGGGAATGATGGATTTCATCAACAACTATTCCGATCATGGCGAAATCAACCTGGCCTTTTCCATTGCCAATGCGGCCAAGGATGTGGGCTATTACCGCAAGATGGCTGAAGATCTTGGCGTCACGTCACGCATGTCCGGGTCGGCGGATGCGACGCTGAAGGAAGCCCGCGACAACGGGTTTGCGGACCGAAACGTGCCGGAGATCGTCGATTTTCTGGCTGAGAACCTGAAGGGCTGAGCGACATGAAACTGACCGGAAAGCGCGCTTTCGTCACCGCGGCAGGGCAAGGTATTGGTCGGGCGATCGCCGAACGTTTCCTGGCCGAAGGGGCCGAGGTGACGGCGACCGACCTGAATGCCGACCTGCTGGCGGGCCTGTCCTGCACGGCCTTTGCTTTGGATGTCACAGACAAGGC
>JBNKYL010000100.1:0-6407 GCA_050300875.1 Paracoccaceae bacterium | reverse complement strand
GTGGTTTTCAGAATGAAAACCAAATCGAAATCCAGAGTGGATTTCGCCTAGCCATTGCCCAAGATCGCGCCAAGCAGATCAATCAGGAAATTGTCACTCTGTCCCGGCTGCGGTTGCACCGGTTCGGTCGGCGGCCCGCCGCGGGTTTCGAACATGCGCGGACGCGGCTGTTCAGCTGGCCGTATCATCGGCAAGGGCCGCGCGGGCAACAGCGCCTGCACCGGCGCCATGGTTTCGCGCCAGATCTCGGCAGGCAAACCGCTGCCGGTGACGCCTTTCAGCGGGGTATTGTCGTCATACCCCATCCAGACACCCGCAACGTAGTCCGCCGTGAACCCGATGAACCAGGCGTCGCGCGCCGCGGTTGACGTGCCGGTCTTGCCCGCGACCTCGCGCCCCGGCAAAGCCGCGCGCGACCCTGTGCCGCCCTGCACGACCTGGTGCATCATATAGACAAGTTGCTGCGCGCTGTCCGGGGTGATGACCCGTTCGCCGATGCCGCCAGACTGGTCCATCAACGGTGCGTTGTCTCCCTGGAGTCGCAGTTCGATCAACCCGTAGGGCGTCACCGACGATCCGCCATTCAGAATGCCCGCATAGGCAGCCGTCATTTCCAGCAAGGTCGTTTCCGACGCGCCAAGCGCCAGCGCGGGACCGTCGGCCAGATCGGACGACAGCCCGAATGTCTGCGCCACCAACCGGACGTTGTCGCGCCCGACCGCTTCGCTGATCTTCACCGCCGGGATGTTCAGCGAATATTTCAACGCATCGGTCAGCGTGACCGGCCCACGGAAATCATTGTCATAGTTGGATGGCGACCACGGGCCAGACCCGGGAACATCCAGCGTGATCGGTTCGTCGATCACCGTGTCGTCATAGCGATAGCCAAGGTCCAGAGCCGCCGCATAAACGAAAGGTTTGAACGCCGACCCAGTTTGCCGGTTGGCCTGGATCGCCCGGTTGAACTGGCCCGCAATGCCACGTACCTTGCGGCCCCCGACCATGGCGCGCACCGCACCGTCGGCCGACATCACCACGATCGCGGCCTGCGCCTGGGACCCTTCTGATACCTTTTCCGCGAACACCTTTTCCAACGCCGCCTCGGCGGCATTCTGGATATCCTGGTCGAAGGTCGTGCGAATGATGACATCCTCGGTGGTGTCGCGCGTCAGAAAGGCGGGCCCCGCATCCATGACCCAATCGGCGAAATAGCCTCCAGCCTTGGCTTGCGCCGCTTCGGAAAGAATCGCGGGGTTGGCGCGCGCGTGGGCGGCTTCGGCAGTCGTCAGGTAGCCCTGTTCTTCCATCAGGTTGATGATCACCGCTGCGCGATCCTGGCTGCGTTGCAGGTTGGCGGTCGGTGCATAGCGCGACGGCGCGGTCAAAAGCCCCGCCAGCATCGCGGCCTCTGCCGGGGTCACTTCCGCCGCCGACTTGCCGAAATAGCGCTGGCTGGCGGCTTCGAAGCCACGCGACCCGGCACCGGTATAGGCGCGGTTCAGGTAGATCGTAAGGATCGTGTCCTTGGAATAACGAACCTCCATCGCCAGCGCATAGACCGCCTCGATCGCCTTGCGCCTCAGGCTCGATTGCCGGCAATCGGCTTCGTATTCCGCCTCGGTCAGCCCCGATGCGGGATCATAGGGATTGCCCATGCACAAAAGCTTGGCCGTCTGCTGCGTGATCGTGGACCCGCCATGGCCCGACAAGGGCCCGCGCCCTTCGCGCAGGTTGATCCGGATCGCACTGGCCACGCCGCGCGGGGACAGGCCGAAATGGCTGTAGAACCGTTTGTCTTCGGTCGCCACCACCGCGTTTTTCAGATGTGGGCTGACCGTGTCCGTTGTCACGATCCCGCCGAACTGTTCGCCACGCCAGGCGAAGACCTCGCCGTTGCGATCCATCAGGGTCACGGATCCGCGCGCACGGGCATCCAGCAAGTCAATCGCGGGCGGAAGTGACATCGCGTAATAGCCGACCCACCCCGCAAGGATCAGCGCACCGACAACGCCCGCACGCCAGGCCAACCGCCAGACGAGCGCAACAACCCACAACACCACGCCTATCGTCAGACGCCAAAGCAACCCGTGCTTGCGCGCGGGCTTGCGCTTGCGCGATGTCTTCGCCGCGGGCTTTCGCTTGGCCGCAACCTTCTTGCCCGCAGGCTTCTTGGCCGCACCATTGGGATATCGCTTGTCCGCCACCAGGGGCGTTCGTTTTTTGCCTGAACCGCTCATCTGCCTCTATCGGTCTTGATGCCGAAATCGAACGCCAGATTACGCGCAATCCAAACGGATGTGGACCCATCCATTTGCAGTGCAGCACCAATTGTTCGCCTATTTTTTAGGCACATCTCACAATTTGTGCAAAAATTATGCAAATTGTCCGAAACTTGCCCCGAAAACGTGCCGCGACTCATTGCTCTATGCCGCGCCGCCGCATGGAAATCCCCTTCGTGGGCGATGCTCTGCCCGCAACGGTTACGCCGTCACGAAAAGGGGAAGCATGTGAAACTGATCATAGCAGCGATCAAGCCATTCAAGCTGGAGGAGGTGCGCGAGGCACTGACCACGCTGGGAGTGCGCGGAATGATGGTTTCGGAAATCAAGGGCTTCGGCTCGCAATCCGGACATACCGAAATCTACCGCGGCGCAGAATACGCCGTGAACTTTGTACCAAAGGTGCGGCTGGACATCGTCGTGTCTGCCGACATGGCCGAACAGGTCGTCGAAACCATCGCCAAGACCGCCCGCACCGACAAGATCGGTGACGGCAAGATCTTTGTGCTGGACGTGGAAAGCGCGATGCGCGTGCGCACCGGCGAAAAAGATGAAGAGGCGCTTTGAGCGCAGCCAAGGGAACAAGGATACGGAAATGAAACTTCTCAAGCTGATACCCGCCGGCGCAGCGCTCATGGCGCCCAGCCTGGCCTTTGCGCAGGATGCCGTTGAACCGGTCATGGACAAGGGCGATGTCGCCTGGATGATGACGGCGACCCTGCTGGTCCTGTTCATGATCATCCCCGGCCTCGCGCTGTTCTATGGGGGCCTTGTTCGGTCCAAGAACATGCTGTCCGTCCTGATGCAGACCACAACCATCACCGCCATGGTTATGGTGATCTGGGTGATCTGGGGCTTCTCGTTCGCCTTTGGCGGCGGCGACAGCCCGTATTGGGGCGGCCTTGGCAAGCTGTTCCTGAAGGGCGTGACCATGGATTCAATGGCGGCCACCTTCTCGGATGGCTATGTCATTCCGGAATTTGTCTTCATCGCCTTCCAGATGACCTTTGCGGCCATCACGCCCGCCCTGATCGTCGGCGCTTTCGCCGAACGTATCAAGTTCGGCTCGCTGATGCTGTTCGTCGCGCTTTGGGTGACCTTCATCTACTTCCCGATCGCGCACATGGTCTGGGACGGCGCTGGTCTGATCTTCAACCTTGGTGACGGCACGGGCGCCATCGACTTCGCAGGCGGCACGGTCGTGCATATCAATGCCGGGATCGCGGCGCTGGTCGGCGCCATGGTGATCGGCCCACGCGTCGGCTTCGGCAAGGACAACATGGCCCCACATTCGGTGACGCTGACGCTGGTCGGCGCGGCCATGCTGTGGGTCGGCTGGTTCGGCTTCAACGCCGGGTCCAACCTGGAAGCCAACGGCAATGCCGGCCTTGCGCTGATCAACACCTTCGTCGCCACCGCCGCCGCCATCCTGGCCTGGAACGTGGTCGAAAAGTTGACCCGCAAGCATTCGTCCATGCTGGGCGCTGCATCCGGCATGATCGCCGGTCTGGTCGCCGTGACGCCTGCTTGTGGCACCATCGGCCCGGTCGGCGCCATCGTTCTGGGCGCAGCGGCTTCGGTCATCTGCTACTACTTCGTGGCGGTCGTGAAGAACAAGTTCGGCTATGATGACAGCCTGGACGTGTTCGGCATCCACGGCATCGGCGGCATCGTCGGCGCCATCGGCACCGGCTTCCTGTCCTCGACCGCACTCGGCGGGACGGGCGTCTGGGCCGACACCACGGGTGCCCAGGTCTGGATCCAGATCCAGGCGGTTGTGATCACCATCCTGTGGTCGGGCATCGGGTCGTTCATCCTCTACAAGATCGTGGACATGATCATGGGCCTGCGCGTCGAAGAATCCGACGAACGCCAAGGTCTGGACCAGACCAGCCACGGCGAAAGCGCCTACAACTTCTAAGCGGGACACTTCCCCGTCAAAAATGGGCCCGGGACATTTCCCGGGCCCTTTGCTTTTGCGATCCAGGCTTTATGGTCACGCTGTGCCAGACTAGGCTGTTCGCACAACGACACCGGAGACATCGCGCATGGCCGCCAAAGCCCGCAAACCCGCCTCGGATGACTGCAAGGACCCGCCCGCTCACGCGGTCCATTCCGACCCGGCCACCCCGGCGACGGCTGAACAGAAGCCCATGCCACAAGAAATGTCGCGCAAGCCGTATTCGGACAAAAGCGCTGCAGAATGGGCCTATCAGCGGCTGATTCTCTATATTCAGAATTTCGAAGAGCAGCTCGACGACACGCAGGAAATCGCGGTGGGCTTCGCGGGCGAGGGCTCGTCGGTCTTGCGCATCGAAGGCATCGGTTATTTCGACCCCGATATCGTGACTTTCTACGGCACCGACGCCGAAGGCGTGAAAACCCAGCTGATCCAGCATGTCAGCCAGCTTTCCGTGTCCCTGCGCGCCCTGCCCAAGGAAGGGGAAGAGGAACAGCAGCCGCGCCGCATCGGGTTCCAACTGGCCGCCGATCTGGCCGCTGAATGATGCGTCCCTTTTGCGCGCTTGCCCCCCGTGACAGCGCCGAACCATTCCGCTAAACAGCACCGGAATATGCATCTAACCGGGACGAGATATCCGATGGCCGAATACAAGCATGGCGAAATGAACACCTACGTTCAGGAAAAGACCTTCAAAGGCTTCGTGAACTGGGTCACCCGCGCGGTGATCATCATTCTGCTTTTCCTCGTCTTCCTGGCGATGATCAACGGCTGATACTGACGCCATGACCGGTTTGCGCGGGCTTCTGGCACTGGGATGGCTTTTGTCCGCCGCGCTTTTGGCCGGTTGTGCGGGCCCCGCAGAACCGCAATGGGCCAGCGATGCAGAAGTATCCCGCGCGCGCTATGTCGATGACGGACCGCCGACGCTGACCCTGTTCACTGTGGTCAACAACGGCAGCAACTCTGGTGCCCATGCCGCATTGCTGATCAATGCCGATGAACGGATCATCTTTGATCCCGCCGGCACATGGCACCACCCGCAGCTGCCCGAACGTAACGATGTGCATTACGGCATGTCCGACCCGATCGTTGATTTCTACCTCGATTACCACACGCGGATAACGTATCACACGGTGATCCAGACCATCGAAGTCACCCCCGCCCAGGCCGCCGCCGCCAAACGCGCGGCGCAGGCATATGGTGCGGTGCCCAAGGCGCAGTGCACGCTGGCTGTGGGCCGCGTGTTGCGGCAGGTACCTGGCTTCGAAGACGCGCCCAACAGCTATTTCCCCAACGCCATGCGCCGCTGGTTCGTGACAAAACCCGGCGTCAGCGAACGCGTGTTCCGCGACTATGACAGCGACGACAATTCCGGCGTCATCATGGCCCCGCCTGCGCTGCACATGCTGCAGAACGGCTAGGATCGCGCAGCCTGCGCGCCTTGCGCTCCATAGCGCGCGCGCCTAGTCTGGCGTGCGGCACCTACCACCCGGATCTGACGCCATGGCCACGCTCACCGCCCCGCCCGAATGCCTTATCGCGCCCGACCCGTCAGCTGCGCGCCTGACGCGCGTTGTGACTGGCACGGATCAGACCGGTGCGTCCACCGAAACATCAGTGGTCGAAGAACGGCCGCTGACGATCTACCTCAACAGCCGCGAGATCGTCACCAATATGACGATCGGCGATTACCCTGAATATCTGGCGCTCGGCTTTCTGGCCAACCAGCGTATGCTGACCGATGCCGCCGATATCAAGGCGGTGCAATATGACGACGAGGTGCAGGCGGTATCCGTCCACACCCATTCGCAGACCCGCTATGACGCCAAAATGGAAAAAGCCACGCGCACATCGGGCTGCGCCGTCGGCACGGTGTTCGGCGACATGATGGAAGGCCTCGATGGCCTGACCCTGCCGCCTGCCGAGTTGCGCACGTCTTGGCTTTACACCTTGTCGGCCAAGATCAACCGCACCCCCAGCCTGTATCTGCAAGCCGGGGCAATCCACGGCACTGTCCTGTGCCAGCGCGATCAGGTCATCGTCTTCATGGAAGATGTCGGCCGCCACAATGCTGTCGACAAGGTCGCGGGCTGGATGCTGACCGAGAATGTCCACGGGGCGGACAAGATCCTGTATACCACCGGGCGCCTGACCTCGGAAATGGT
>JBNKYL010000099.1:0-3394 GCA_050300875.1 Paracoccaceae bacterium | reverse complement strand
GACCGCCACGCCGGGTTCCAGCCAACCGGCCGGTATCCCGAATACGAGGATTTCATCGCAGCCGGCGACCCCGCCTTCGATTGGGTCATGCCCCAGGATGAATGGGAAAGCCTTGCGCTCAACTACACATCCGGCACCACCGGGCGGCCCAAGGGCGTCGTCTATCACCATCGCGGCGCCTACCTGATGACGATGGGCACGGTGGTATCCTGGCGCATGGTGCTGCATCCGGTTTTCCTGACCATCGTGCCGCTGTTCCACTGCAACGGCTGGAACCACACCTGGCTGATGCCGATGGTCGGCGGGACCGAGGTGATGTGCCGTGATATCAGCGCCAAGAACATCTATGACGCCATCGCCGACGAAGGCGTGACCCATTTCGGCGGCGCGCCGATCGTGCTGAACACCATCGTGAATGCCGCGCCCGAGGATCGGCGCGAATTCGATCACATCGTCGAGGTTTTCACCGCCGGTGCCCCGCTGCCAGCCGCGACGCTGAAGGCCATCGAACCGTTGGGGTTCAACGTCACGCAGGTTTACGGGCTGACCGAAACCTATGGGCATGTGACCGAATGCTTGTGGCGCGATGACTGGAACGATCTGCCCGACGACGAACGCTACGCGATCAAGGCGCGCACGGGCGTTGCCATGCCGATGATGGAGCACATCACCGTGATGGACCCCGAAACCATGACGCAGGTGCCGATGGACGGGGCGACCCAGGGCGAGATCATGATCCGCGGCAATTGCGTGATGAAGGGGTACCTGAAGAATCCGGAGGCCACCGAAAAGGATTTCCGGGGTGGCTATTTCCATTCCGGCGACATCGCTTATCAGCACCCGGATGGCTACATGAAGATCGCCGACCGGGCCAAGGACATCATCATTTCGGGCGGTGAAAACGTGTCGAGTGTCGAGGTCGAGGGCGCTTTGATGCACCATCCCGATGTGCTGCTTTGCGCTGTGGTGGCGCAGGCGGATGAAAAATGGGGCGAAGTGCCTTGTGCATTTGTCGAGCTAAAACCGGGGGCCACGGCCGACGAGGCCGAATTGATCGCTTTCGTGCGCGCGCGGCTGGCCGGGTTCAAGACGCCCAAGAAGGTCGTGTTCCAGGAACTGCCCAAGACCTCGACCGGCAAGATCCAGAAATTCGAATTGCGCAAGGTGGCGGCGGATTTGTAGGTGACGGCGCTCGATCAGTATCAACGTCTGGAAGCGCCGGGGATCTGGCGCGAAGGTGCTGATGCGCAGCGTATCGACGTGATTGTCAGTTTCGGCGACGCCACGCTGACCATTTCCAAGGATGTGGACACGGCGGTGGCCCATTGGTCGCTGGCCGCCATCGAACGGCTGAACCCCGGTGAACGCCCGGCCCTTTTTGCGCCTGCGCTAGATGATCCCGAGCTGCTTGAACTGGCCGATGCCCAGATGATTGAGGCCATCGAAAAGGTGCGCAAATCGCTTGTTCGGGCGGGGCCGCATCCGCGCCGGTTGCGCATGGCGCTGTCGGCGTCTGCTGTGGCCATCGGATTGGGGCTGGCTCTGTTCTGGTTGCCGGGCGCGATGAACACCTATGCCAGCACCGTGGTGCCGCCCGCCAAACGGGCCGAGATCGGCGAAGCGCTGTTGGGCGAGGTCGAACGGCTGACCGGGGCGCCGTGTTCGACGCCCTTGGGTGATCAGGCGCTGGCCGATCTGAACCGGCGGTTGCGGCCGGATGCGACGGGCCGGATCGTCGTGTTGCGGACCGGGGCGGCCCCCAGCCGGCATTTGCCCGGCGGGATCATCCTGCTGAACCGCGCCACGGTCGAGGATCACGAAGAACCTGATGCGGTGGCCGGTTTTGTGCTGGTCGAAGATGCGCGAATCGCTGCCAGCGATCCGCTACGCGACATGCTTGGGCGGCTGGGTCTGGTCGCGTCACTGCGGCTGATCACCACCGGGCAAATCCGGCCCGCAGCCCTGACGCGCTATGCCGAGGATCTTTTAGCCAGTGAACCCGATCCCTTGCCGATGCATGTGGTGCTGACGCGCTTTGCCGCCGCAAGTGTCAGTTCGACCACCTATGCGTATGCCAAGGACATTACCGGCGAAAGCACCCTGCAACTGATCGAAGCGGATCCTGTGCAGCCCGGCAGTTCTGCGCCGGTGCTGGACGACGGCAGTTGGGTCAGCCTGCAATCGATCTGTGGCGGCTAGGCGCGGACCTTGACGGCCGGCAACGGATCGAAGGACGCGAGCCCGTCTGCGAAACAGAATACTTCGGGATGCGGTGACAAAACCTCGCCCGGCCCGAATCCCCGACTCGAGAAATATGGATAGTCAATGACCCGCGCGTGCGCGGGAATGTCGGCAGCAAGCCCCAAGGCCGCCCGGATTTCAGGCAATTTTGACATCATTTCCACCCCTGCAAGCAGCGAATTGGCCCAAATTTCGGCCCATCCTGCAGCTTTGGCTTTGGTAAACGGGTGCTTGCGGTTAGGCTTCACCCGATTGGGTGAAGGAACGAATTTTGACTGACGAACCCGCGGCAGACGGGATTACAGGGACAGGCGAACCACACGGACCGCCCGGACACGCTCCGGACGATCTGGGTACGCTTCTGCTTGGCGTATACGAATGTTTCACCGACCCGGAACAGTATTTCCGCATGTCGGACCTTCTGGTTCACTGGCTGGATGCCGAAGACCCAACGACCGAACGGCTGGCCGATCTGGAACGCCATTCGCAAAAGGTCTGGGATGCGCTGCAGAGTCAGCTGAACCTCGAATCCCGCGACCAAATGCCGGTGGGCGCGGCGATTCCGGACGGATTTGATCCGGCCACCGCGCCGTACAAGCTGGCTGCCCTGATGGACCAGATGGCCGCCGAGGACACGCAACGGCTGCGCGAGTGGATCGCCACCGACAGGACGGGGCGCCCGGACCTGCTGGTGCGGATCTATGACGATGGCGCAAGGCCACATGCGGCGCTGGTTCGGGTGGCCGAAGATGGCCGGATCGGACTGGTCCGAACGCCGGTGCATTTCGATGCCTTGGTCGCCGATCTGTTTCGCCAGAATTTCAAGCTCAGCGAACGCGAACTGGAAGTGATGGGGGCGCTGGTCACTGGCCAGAGCCTGTCCCAGATCGCCGGGACCCAGGGCAAGTCGGTGGAAACCGTGCGCAGCCAGGTCAAATCGCTGGCTTCGAAACTTGGCGCGCGCAGCCAGACCGAGATCATCCGCATGGCCGATACCGTCAGCCATGCGGCAGTCCAATCGACGGGTCCGGCGCGCGACCGGGCCAGTGCCGACACAAATCGCATCGACCTTCCTGACGGGCGTATGATCGAATACGCGGTCGACGGGCCGGGCGATGGCATGGTCATGGTGTTCTTCCATTGCGTGACATGG
>JBNKYL010000098.1:0-9942 GCA_050300875.1 Paracoccaceae bacterium | reverse complement strand
TACCCATGCCGACACCCTTTGCCGATGCTCGGCCTCACTCAGATGGTACCGCGCGGAAATGAATTCTTCAGCCCGTTTGATCCAGCCACCCTTGCCGCCATCCTGCCTGCGCGCATATTTGCGGCTGGCGGGGCGACGGTCGGCCAGTTTGTAATAGTAATTGCGCCGCTCAATCCCGTAGGCATCCGCCAGGTGACCCGGTGCCATATCCATCGCCCGATGCGTCGCTCGCGCGGTCAGTGGTCCGATGGACCCGTCAACCACGATATCCAGCCCCATGTCGCGCAGCATCCGTTGCAGGATGCGCACGGCATTGGACCCCGAATTCACATACATGTCGAAGACCGATGATTGCAGGGCCTCAGGCAACAGGTGAATGCGGGGTTTCTGACGGTAATCGCGCAGGAAGATATCGACAGCCTGTTCGCGGGTCAGCAGTTTCACATCGGCCGCATCAACATCGCCGTCATGGTCTAGATCCAACCCAAGCCGTCGGGCGGTGTGGATGGTCACGCCAAATTTGGTGGCCCCGCCTGGATCGTCGGGATCATTGACGTAGCCGCCTTCGCGTTCAACGATATGGCTGGCCAGCTCGCGCACCGATTTCATGGAAATAACCCGCCGAAATAATTGAATAAATTCGGCAGGGATTGTCAGATGAGGGGGTTAACAGGTCCTGAATCAGGAGTTCGGTTCGACATAGACCCCTTGTTCCTTCAGCGCGTCGATGACTTCCTTGGGCATGTAGGTTTCGTCATGTTTGGCAAGGATTTCCGTGGCTTCGAAGACACCGTTCACGTATTTTCCGGTGCCGATCATGCCTTCGCCTTCGCCAAACAGGTCTGGCAGAACGCCGGTGTAGCGGACCGGAATTGACGCGCCGCCATCGGTCACGCTGAAGCTGATCGTTTCGCCCTGCCCGCGCACCAATGTGCCCTCTTCTACCAGCCCGCCCATGCGGAATGTTTCGTTGGGCGTTGGCATGTCGGCAATCACCTGGCTGGGGGAGCGGAAGAAATTGATGCCGTCGCGCAGCGCATAACCGATCAGGCCTGTCGCCACAGCGAGCGCGACAAAGGCCACGATGATCACCTGCACGCGGCGGCGTTTCTTCAGGCCTTTCATACCAGCCATGTCATCCCCCTACGGAAAGACCGGAACACCGGTCAAAGCGGTCGTTTCATCATGACCTAACATCAGATTGGCATTCTGCAAGGCCTGGCCCGATGAACCCTTGGTGAGGTTGTCGATCGCGGACACGATCATCGCCCGCCCGGACACGCGGTCACCGAACACGCCGATATGCGCGAAATTCGATGCGGTGACATCGCCGAACCCGGGCGCCTGCCCGAACGGCAGAACCTTCACGAAGGGTTCGCCCGTATAGGTTTCCGCCAAAGCGGCATGGATCGAGGCTGCGTCGCCCTTAACATAGCAGGTCGCCAGAATACCCCGGTTCGCAGGCACCAAATGCGGCGTGAACATGATACGCACCTCCCGGTCCGCGATCGCCGAAAACTCCTGATCGAACTCGCCCAGATGCCGGTGCTTCCCGCCCTGGCTGTAGCCCACGACATTGGTCGAGCGTTCTGCAAACAGCATGTTTTCCTTCAACGACCGACCCGCGCCCGTCACCCCGTTTTTCAGGTCGCAGATGATGTCATCAAAATCGATCAACCCGGCCGCAATCACCGGCCGCAGTGCATATTGCACAGCAGCCGCGTTGCACCCGGTGCCCGCGACAAGCCGCGCGCCCTTGATATCGTCGCGGTAGAATTCGGTCAGGCCATAGACCGCTTCCGGCTGGATTTCCGGCGCGTCGTGCGGCCGCCCATACCAGAACTCATAGGCCTTCGGATCCCGCAGCCGGAAATCCGCACCCAGATCAACGATCCGCGTGGTTTTGGGCAACTCTTTGACGATCGCTTGCGACAGCCCGTGCGGCAAGGCGGCAAAGACCAGATCAATCGTGCCAAAGTCAATTTCTTCCAATGTCACCAGTTCCGGCAGGTCCAGATGGCGCAGATGGGGATAAACTGATCCCATCGTCTGCCCGGCCTTCCGGTCGGCCGACAGGGCGGCAATGGTCATTCCCGGATGGCCGGCAATCAACCGGACGAGTTCGGCGCCGGTATATCCGGACGCGCCAAGGATGGCGATTTTATGGGTCATGATGCTGTTCCGATCATTTCGCCGCATCTTCTACAGGCGGCAGGCAGGGGGAAAAAGGCGCAATTCGCCTCAGGCGGAAATGAATTCCACCTTTCGTCGGAGCAGTTGTGTCGCCTGGTTGGACACTTTCCTTGCATCCCCTGTGGTCAGGAACATGGTTTCCGTGCCCGGCCCGATCATGGCCGGATGACGGCCTAGATAATCGGAAAGTGACGCCGCGACAATATCACCTTGTGAAAACACCTTTACATCCGGCCCCAGAGCTTCCTGAAAGGTTTCGGCCATCAAGGGGTAGTGCGTGCAACCTAATACGGCCGCCTGCGGTTCGGGCATCTTGCGCAACAGCGCATCGACATGGGACCGGATCAGTGCTTCAGCAAGAATCGCATCGCCATCCTCGATGGCATCAACGACGCCGCCACAGCTTTGCGCCTCGACATCGACACCGATGGCACGGAACGCCAACTCGCGTTGAAAGGCCCGGCTGGCCACGGTGGCGGGCGTTGCGAAGAGCGCCACGTGTTTCACTGCAACCTCGCGCGGCGGAGAATTGTCGCCCCATTTGCGTTCGGTCAGCGCCTCGATCAGCGGCACGAAGACACCCAGCACGCGCTTGTCCTTGGGCACCCAACCTTCCTGCATCCGGCGCAAAGCGGCAGCCGAGGCGGTGTTGCAGGCCAGGATAACCAGATCACAGCCTTCGTCGAACAGGCGCTGAGTCGCCGTGGTCGTCAAGTTGTAGATATCATCGGCATCCCGAACACCGTAGGGCGCATGGGCGTTGTCGCCGAAATAGACGAACGGCACATCCGGCATAGCCTTTTGCGCTGCGTTCAGGACGGTCAAGCCGCCCAACCCGGAATCGAAAATGCCTACGGCCATTATCTGCGGTGTTTTTCTTCGAACTCATATCCATAGGCCAGCGAGTCGAGCGGCCTTGGGCTCAGTCCATATGTCTGGCCTCGAAGAAAGTCCATGCAGCCGCGTGGGTCTGCGTCAAATTCCGCCAAGCGGGCGCGCGTGATCGGTTCGCCGATCACAACCCTCACCGGCGTATCCACCCTTTTCCTGAATTCCTTGATCAACAGCGCCATGCGCAATGTGCTGTGCAGGTGGCTGGCGATCTGGAACATACGGCTGTTCTGGCCGTCAAAATAGATCGGCACCACCACGGCATCGGATTTCGCGATCATCTTGGCGGTAAAACCGCGCCAAAGTGGGTCCATCGGCTGGGCGAATGGCCGCACCGCCGTGGCGACGGTTCCGCCCGGAAACACACCGATTGCGCCGTCAATCTTCAGATACGCAAGCGCATCCTTCCGGGTCTGGACATTCAGCGAAAGCGCTTCCTTGGTTTCATCGAATGAAATCGGCAGGATGATCTTGTCCAACTCCGCCGCGCGCCGGAACACGCGATGCGCGAGGATACGAAAATCGCCGCCGCGCACGGTCGACAGGATGAACCCCATCATCAGGCCATCCAGAATGCCATAGGGATGGTTCGCGACCGCGATGACCGGGCCGGTCGCCGGGATATTGGCCAGCGAACCGCCGACGATATCCAGTGTCAAACCATAGCGGTCGGCCATGACCTCCCAGAAATCACGACCGGCGGCCACGTCCCGTTCATATCCGTGGACCCGTCGGATCAGTCGCAATCGTCCAGTGGAATTTTCTACCGTCCGGATCAGCGCCCGCCCCGCGCGGGTCCTGGCGGAAGAGGCATAGCTGATCTCGCGGGCAATTTCGCGCTGATTTGGCATATTCGCTGCTCGTGTCCGATGCCTGGCAGCATAGGCGGCCCACGTAACAGGGATGTGAACCCCGTCTCTATTCGGCCGCGTGCAGGCGCGGTTCCACCCGTTCGTTCAAAACCGCCAAAAGCCTTGTGCGTTCTTTCATCGCCTTGTCGTGATTGGCCTGTTTGACATGCCCGAACCCGCGAATTTTCAGCGGTAGTTCAGCCAGGGCAACAGCGGCATCCAATCGGGCACCGGACAGATCGGCAGGCAGCGCGTTCAGATCCTTTTCATATTGCCGGATCAGCTTGCGTTCCACCTTGCGTTCGGCGGTGTATCCAAACGGATCAAACGGCGTGCCGCGTAACATTTTTAGCTGGGAAATCAGGCCCAACATTCTGACCATGCCCGGCCCATATTCTTTCTTTTCAACGGCTTGCCCCTTGCGTCCACGCTTGGACAGGCTGGGCGGCGCCATGTAATAGGTGAATTTCAACCGCCCGTCGAATTCGGCCTTGGCCTGTTTGCGCGTGTTTTGAAGCAACCGCGACACCTCGTATTCGTCCTTGTAGGCCAGCACCTTGTGATAGCCCTTGGCGACCGCTTCGCGCAGGCGATCATCGGTGATGGAGTTCACCCTTTTGCGATAGCGCCGCGCCAGCAAGGGCGATTGATAGGCCCGCAGATGTTTGGCCCGCACCTCGACGATCTGATCGAGCGTTTCGGGCAGTTTAGCCACCTGTTCGCCCACCAACGCCGCGGCCCGCCCCGGGTTTTGCGCCGCCCAGCGCCCGTATTCAAAGGCCTGCTTGTTGCGATCCACGGCCGCGCCGTTCAATTCGATGGCCCGGATCAGCGCACTGTGCGACAGCGGCACCAGCCCATTCTGCCAGGCCGCCCCTAGCATCATCACGTTGGAAAAGATCGTGTCGCCCATCAGCACTCGGGCCAATTCCGAGGCGTCGAAGAATGTCACCTTGTCCTGCAGCTTGGCTTCAAGCGATAGCCGTAGCCCTTCGCCCGGAATTCGGAACTCGGTGTCACGCGTGAATTCGCCGGTCACGATCTCATGGCTGTTAACCACCGCCCCAGTCCGCCCGGTGCGTGCCAGCGACAGGGTCTTGGCCCCTGCCGATACGACCAGATCACCGCCGATCAAAGCATCAGCCTCGCCTGTCGCCACCCGCACTGCGGAAATGTCATCGGGCTGTTCGGCAATCCGGCAATGGATATGTACCGCCCCGCCCTTTTGCGCCAAGCCCGCCATTTCCATCAGTGCCGCACCCTTGCCGTCGATCTGCGCGGCCTGCGCCAGCACCGCACCGATGGTCACCACGCCCGTGCCGCCCACGCCCGTGACGATCATGTTGAACGTGTCGTTGATCGCGGGCAGGTCCGGATCCGGTAGAGTGCCGACATCCACCGTCTTGGTCGCGGCTTTCTTCGGTTTGGCGCCTTCGATGGTCACAAAGGACGGGCAGAACCCTTTCAGGCACGAGAAATCCTTGTTGCAGGCCGATTGGTCGATGGCCCTTTTGCGCCCCAACTCGGTTTCGACCGGCACGATCGCGACGCAATTCGACTGCACCCCGCAATCGCCGCAGCCTTCGCAGATGTCCGTATTGATGAAAACGCGCTTGTCCGGGTCCGGGAACTTGCCGCGCTTGCGGCGCCGGCGTTTTTCGGCGGCGCAGGTCTGGATATAGACCAGAACCGACACGCCCTTGACCTTGCTCAGGCGCTCTTCGACCTCCAACAGTTTGTCGCGGGAGAACACCTCGACCTTGCCGCCGAAGCTGCCCGCGTCGACCTTTTCCTTTTCGTCATGAACAACCACAACCTCGGTCGCACCAAAGGCACTTACCTCTGCCACGATCTGTTGGGGTGTCAGACCACCATCATTGCCCTGCCCGCCGGTCATCGCGACCGCATCGTTATAAAGGATCTTGTAGGTCATGTTCACGCCAGAATAGATCGCGGCGCGAATGGCTTGCAGGCCCGAATGGTTATAGGTTCCGTCGCCGATATTCTGGAACACATGCTCGCGCTTTGAAAACGGCGCCTCGCCGATCCAGTTTGCGCCCTCGCCGCCCATATGTGTGAACCCGATCGTGTCGCGATCCATCCATTGCACCATGTAGTGGCAGCCGATCCCGGCATAGGCGCGGCTGCCGTCGGGCAGCTTGGTCGACGTGTTGTGCGGGCACCCGGCACAGAAATACGGGATGCGACTGGCAATCTCGGGCGCGTTGTCGGCTTTTTCCAGTTCGGTGATCTCGGCCAGCCCGGCGCGGATACCGTCGGTTTCGCAACCTTCCTCGATCAGGATATTGCCCAGTTGGCGCGCGATCATCACCGGTTCAAGGCAGAACCGCGTCGGGAACAGTTCCAGCCTGCGCCCATGCTCCCAGCTGTCACCCTTGTGCCAGCCGTAGACGCGCCTTCCACCCCGGTCATCAAACAGAGCTTCCTTGATCTGAACTTCGACAAGCTTGCGCTTTTCCTCGACGACCACGATCAGATCGAGCCCCTCGGCCCATTCGTGGAAGCTGTCCATGTCCAGCGGCCAAACCTGCCCCACCTTATAGGTGGTGATGCCCAGCCGCTCGGCCTCCGCTTCGTCGATACCCAGCAGTTTCAACGCATGAACGAGGTCTAGCCAGTTCTTGCCCGCCGCCACGAAACCGATCCTTGCACCAGGTTTACCCATCATCCTTTTGTCGATCCGGTTGGCACGCGCATAGGCTTCAGCGGCAAAGCGCTTGTGGTCGATCATCCGCGCCTCTTGTGCCACCGGGGTATCGACAAGTCTGATGTTCAACCCGCCTTCGGGCATGTCGAAATCAGGCGTCACCAGCTCCATCCGGTCTGGTCGGCCATCGACGACGGCCGTCGCCTCGACTGTGTCTTTCATAAGCTTCAGGCCGCACCAGACACCAGCGAACCGCGACAGCCCATAGGCGTAAACGCCGTAGTCCAGTATCTCCTGCACCCCGGCGGGAGACAGAACCGGCATATAGGCATCCACCATTGCCCAGTCCGATTGATGCAGGGTCGTCGAACTTTCGCCGGTGTGATCGTCACCCATGGCCATGATCACCCCGCCATTGGGCGAAGTGCCTGCCATATTGGCGTGGCGCATCACATCACCGGACCGATCCACACCGGGTCCCTTGCCATACCAAAGTCCGAAAACGCCGTCGAACTTGCCCTCGCCGCGCAATTCGGCCTGTTGCGCTCCCCAGAGCGCCGTCGCGGCGAGATCTTCGTTCAACCCGGCCTGAAATAGCACATCCGACGCATCCAGATCAGCCTTGGCGCGCGTCATCTGCTGATCAACCGCCCCCAAGGGCGAGCCGCGATAGCCGGTGACATAGCCTGCAGTATCCAACCCGGCCTGCCGGTCGCGTTCCTTCTGGATCAACATCAGCCGGACCAAAGCTTGCGTTCCGTTCAGCAAAACCTTGCTCTTGGACAGGTCAAACCGATCGTGCAACGAAATTTCCGGTTGGCTCATGTGCAATACTCCCTGAACGCGATAACACTATAGGTCATAAATCCTGACCTGAAAAATGTTTTCGCCCACCGCTCTTTGTTTCACCCTACCCGCGTGCTAGGCGTAACGAAAATCAATTCGCTAGCGCCAACAGGGACCATTTCGAACCATATGGACTGGGACAAGCTCAGAATATTTCACGCCGTTGCCGATGCAGGCAGCCTGACCCATGCTGGCGATGCGCTGAACCTCAGCCAATCGGCCGTTTCCCGGCAGATCCGGGGGCTTGAAGAAAGCCTGAATACCACGCTTTTCCACCGCCATGCCCGCGGACTGATTCTGACCGAACAGGGGGAATTGCTGTTCGACGCAACCCGCGCCATGGCGACGAGGCTTGAAGCCGCCAGTGCCCGGATTCGCGACAGCGAAGAAGAGGCCTTTGGCGAACTGCGCGTCACAACCACAACCGGTTTCGGGTCGCTCTGGCTCGCCCCGCGCCTCGACCGGCTTTATGAAAAATACCCGGATCTGAAGATCGACCTGATGCTTGAAGAAAAGGTTCTGGACCTGCCGATGCGCGAAGCCGATGTCGCCATCCGCATGAAGGAACCCAGCCAGGCCGACCTGATCCGTCGCCGCCTGATGGGGGTGAAGATGCGCCTGTTCGCGTCGCAGAAATATGTCGCGAAGTATGGTGTCCCGGAATCCATGGAGGAGTTCGGCGATCATCGCCTGATCTGCCAGAACACCGATTCCACGCAAGTCAGGGCCGGTGCGGAGCTGGTGCACGAATTGCTTAGCTACAACCCTGCGCGCATCCTGAACGTCAACAATTACTTTGGCGTGTTGCAGGCCGTGCTGAACAATCTGGGTATTGGCGTGTTGCCAGACTACATCACCCAGATTTCCGACGAAGTCGTGCGAGTCCTGCCGGGAATCGAGTCGCACGAAGTGCCCGTGTTCCTCGCCTATCCCGAAGAATTGCGTCATTCCAAACGTGTAGCAGCCTTCCGCGATTTCGTGATGGACGAGATCGGCGAATTACGTCGCCGATTGCGGGCCGAAGACGAAAACACATAGTGAGGTATGAATACAACGCATAGCGGCTTTGCGCCTGAAACCGGGCCAAAGTTCTTGATGTGATTCATTCTGCATCCTATTTGAGCATTGAAGCCGATGGTTGAGGCAACTCTCATTGGTTTTACCTCCCTGTTGGACTTGGCCGGGCTTGACCCGGCCATTTTTTTTGGCAAATCGCCCTGGAATGCGGCACGGGCTGGACCATTCCCGTTGCGGATGAAATGCTTGCGCCCGACACAGGCGGAGGTCGCATGAAGGTCAATGGCAAACCCTATCGTTCCCTTTGGTGGGACCACGGCAACGACGCTTTGCAAATCATAGATCAGCGATGGCTGCCCTATGATTTCCGCATCCAGCAGTTGGACAAGCTGGACGACTACGCTACCGCGATACGTGACATGCATGTGCGCGGCGCGCCTTTAATTGGCGCAACGGCGGCCTATGGCCTGGCGGTGGGCTTGCGAAATGATCCGTCCGACGCGTCTTTGGCCGCAACCTATGACCAACTGCACGCGACGCGACCGACGGCGATCAACCTGAAATGGGCTCTGGATCGTGTGCGCAGCGCAGTCGCTCCGCTTGCTGCGTCCGATCGCTTTTCATCGGCGCTGCAGCTGGCCCATGACATCGCCGATGAAGATGTCGAGATCAACCGGCGCATCGGCGAAAACGGGCTGGACCTGATCCGTGACATTGCTGCGCGCAAGGATGGGCCGGTTAATATCCTGACCCATTGCAATGCCGGCTGGATCGCCACCGTCGACTGGGGCACTGCCACCAGCCCGATCTATCAGGCCCATGATGCGGGGATCGCCGTGCATGTCTGGGTCGATGAAACCCGGCCCCGTAATCAGGGCGCGCTAACGGCATGGGAACTGGGCAGCCATGGCGTGCCGCATACCTATGTCACCGACAATGCCGGCGGTCATCTGATGCAGCAGGGTCAGGTCGATATCGTGATTGTCGGCACCGACCGCACGACCCGCGCGGGCGATGTCTGCAACAAGATCGGCACCTATCTGAAGGCGCTGGCCGCAAATGACAATGGCGTGCCGTTTTACGTCGCCCTGCCCTCGCCCACCATCGACTGGACGGTGAGCGACGGGTTGGCTGAAATCCCGATCGAAGAACGCCCGGGCGCCGAAGTTGCCGCCATTCAGGGGCAAACCGGCGCCGGGATCGGCACCGTGACTGTCACCCCGCCCGGCACCGGCACTGGCAACCCGGCCTTTGACGTGACGCCCGCGCGTCTGGTCACCGGGCTAATTACCGAACGCGGCATCTGCCCTGCCACGCCCGCCGGTCTGGCCGGGCTGTTCCCCGACCTTGCCGCATCCGCTTGACCCATCGGGCCACTCTGATAAGGGGATGGCAGGTCGGGCCTGTAGCTCAATTGGTTAGAGCAGAGCGCTCATAACGCTTTGGTTGGGGGTTCGAGTCCCTCCGGGCCTACCA
>JBNKYL010000097.1:0-3181 GCA_050300875.1 Paracoccaceae bacterium | reverse complement strand
AGCGGCGGCCAGCGCGGACCGCAAGGTGAAGGTGGGTGTGTCGAACATGATGTCTCCCTTGGTTTGCGCCCAACTTCGCGTGGGCATTGAATCTCGATCAGGCGGCTGCGGCAAAGACCGGCAGCGGGTCGAATTCCTTGTTCAGGATGTTTCCGACAGCATCGTGCCCCATCCAGCCGCGGATGAGCGTCGAATAGATGCGCCGGAAATCGGTAGTGTATTTCAGGTTGCCGTCGTCAAGGTCGGTCAGGCTTGGCACCCCACCGTAATGGCCGCCGTGAATTGGCTTGCCGATGATGAATGCGGGGCCGGCTGTCCCATGGTCGGTGCCCTGGCTGGTGTTTTCGGCCACGCGCCGCCCGAATTCTGAAAACGCCATCAAGACAACGTCGTCGCCGCGGCCCAGCCTGTCCATGTCGCGCATGAAGGCCGCGATATGATCAGATGTATATGACCAAAGCCGCGAATGCAGGTTGCCCTGATGCACATGGGTGTCGAACGCGTTGTTGCGGAACGGCACGTAATAGACCCGTGTCGGGAAATCCGCCGCAATTAGCGCGGCCACCCGCTCCAGTCCCCAGTTCACCAACCCATAGTCGATGGGCGTATCATAGTTTGCCCATGCCTCGCGAACCAGCCGTTCGGACTTGCTTGCGCTGGCCGCGATGTCGAACAGGTAGTCGAGCGACGGATTGCTTCCGCCATTGCCGGGCATATCGCCAGTGGCAATCGCTTCGGCCTCGGGGTGGAACACGCGGCGGCTGAACTTTTCAGGATCGTCAAAGACCAGCGGCACGTGGTGCTGCGCCTTGACTGCAAGCGACTGGTGATCGTCGATATTCACAAGATAATTCTGGATATGCCCAAGCGGGTCGATTGCGTCGGCCATGCGCCCCAGCCAGCCATAGGCCTCGCCGCTATTGGGTGCCCCGGTCTGCCAGAAGGCCATGGACGAGAAATGCGAGAACGAAGGCTGGTCGTAGCCAACACCGTGGACGATGGCCATCTGCCCGTCCTTGTAGAGGCGTTCAAACCCGGACATCGTTTTCTGGAAGGCAAAATGATCGTCGATACGGATTCCCTGATTTTCACGAATGCCAAGCGTGGGACGCGCGCGGTAATAGGCGTCATCCGCATAAGGGATGACCGTGTTCAGCCCGTCATTGCCGCCGGACAGCTCAACGATCACAAGGATGCGGCCCTTTGATCCCTGATCGGAGAGTTTGGACCAGACAGGCGACGTGGCAATGCCACCCGCACCTTCCAGAACGATGCTCCCATAGCCCGAACGGACAAGTCCCGCTTTTTCTTCACTCGATAGCTTTGGTGACTTGGCCATGTGACGACTCCCAGCGGTTTCTTCAGGCGAGTTGATATTGCGGTGCGCACATGATCGCGTGGGCGACCAGCCGCAGGCCGTATTCGGTAAAGCCCTTGGCCTCGGTCAGATCAGAGGTGCCAAGTTCGGTGGTCAGCATATCGACAAGGGCGGTGCGCGACGGGCCGGACAAAGGGACGCAAAGCAAACGCGCAGCCAAACGGTCGACCGCTTCTTCCGCAGTCGTCGTTGCCTCGGCGGCGAGCATCCTTGTCAGGTCGAACTGCGCCGCGGCTCTCGGGATCGGCTTCAACTTCCGCATCGCCTCCTGCCATCCCGTGAGATTGCCAAAGCGGGTGTTGAAGTCTTCTCGTATGCCCGCCTTCGCACTTGGGGCGGCCCCTTCTTCCAGCGTGGCCGCCGTGATCTCGAGCCCCGCGTTGATATTGTCATTGGTACGTCGAACAATGTCGCCGGGTTCGTGGTTCGGGTCGACAAAGGAAATCATGTCCGGAAACATCACGTCCCGCGCAAAGTTGCCGCGTTCGAACAATAGCCCCGGCGTGATCCATGCGCGGCCTTCGCTCCACCCTGCAACTGTCGGCGGATAAAGAAGGATCTGCCCCAGCGTCTTGCCGACCGAATAGGGGTCGGGCACCCCCGGCATCTCTTTTAGCCCAAGCTTTCGATAGGTCGAAACGATGAGTTCCGTTGGCGACATGATCCGCGTGGCGACAGAGGCGTCGCAATAGAAGTCCTCGGATGCGAACAGCGTCGCAAGAAATGGGGCGACCTGATAATCGCCGTCGCGGAACAGCTTGCCGAGTTCCTGGGCAAATTCGGGCGAAACATCCTCGCGTACGAAAAAGCGATAGATCTTGGACGCGATGTAAATCCCCGTCTGCTCTTGATCGAGGATCATCGCAAGGATGTCGTCGCCGTCGAAACAGCCGGTCTTCCCGAAAAACGTCTTCTCTCCGGCGTCGTGTTGCGCCTCGTCGAAGCGGAAATTCAGGTCATCATTGCCCCAGCCGGTAAATGCGCGGGCGGCCTCGCGGATGTCGTCCTCGGTGTAATTGCCGACGCCCATGGTAAACAATTCCATGACTTCGCGGCCGAAATTCTCGTTTGGGGCACCTTTGACGTTTTCTGTGGCATCAAGGAACACCAACATCGCGGGATCCTTGGCCACTGCCGTCAGCAGGTCGCGAAAGCTGCCCAACCCACCAGCGCGCAGCGTGTCGATCTGCAACTTGATCTTGCGATAGTCCCGCACTTTCTCTTCGCCGGTGGCAAAATGGCCGTGCCAGAAAAGCGCCATCTTCTCTTCCAGCGGATGGCCGCTGCGCAGCATCCGGTCGAGCCACCAGAAGGCGAGGCGCCGCGTTTCCAGCATGCTGGCCCGACGCCAGTAAAAGAAACGGTTGGTCGCGGGCTGCAGCGGGCGCGGGCCGCTTGGCTTGTTCTTTACACCCATGACTTCGCCCGTTTGGGCCGCCTTATCGGTGGTGGCCGGACGCGAAGGCGGGAAATCGGCAAGGCAGGGTTCCCAGAAACCCGATTCCTCAAAGTCCGGCAGGTCTGGGCCGTCAGGGTTGCCATGAATGATCCGCGCGATGGCATCAGCTGGCGACATTTTCGCAAGTTCAGCGATCTCATCAGGCGTGCCGCCAAAGCCCGCACGCCGAAGAAGGTGCGCCGCCCTTTGCGCGTTCCATTCTCGTGCGCTGATCGGTTCCAGATTGCCTTCCGCCAATGATGGCATATCGGCCTCCCCTCCAAAAAGCCGCCGTCTGGTGCGGCGATTGTCATAAGGATGTTAGACGAGGCGTCAGTGACGGACCATTCCGTGGCAGCCTATCG
>JBNKYL010000096.1:0-3923 GCA_050300875.1 Paracoccaceae bacterium | reverse complement strand
GCCGCGTATTTGATCATCTCGGCGCTTTCAAGATCGGTCGTCACGATTGGAAATTCGCGCAGGTATAGCGGGCGATAGATGTCTTGCATGACTTCCTGCGCGCGTTCGGTTTCGACGCCGACGACCACGCGGTCAGGATGCATGAAATCTTCGATCGCGGCGCCTTCGCGCAGGAATTCGGGGTTCGATGCAACGTCAAAATCCGCATCCGGGCGTTCGCCAGAAATAATCCGGTGCACTTCGCGATTGGTGCCCACCGGCACGGTCGATTTGGTCACGACCACGGTGTAGCCATCAAGAGCCGCCGCAATATCCTTGGCCGCCGCATAGACATAGGTCAGGTCCGCATGGCCATCGCCACGCCGCGTTGGTGTGCCCACGGCGATGAAAACTGCATCGGCCGCCGCAACCGCACCCTTCAGATCGGTGGTAAACGACAAACGCCCGGCTTCGACGTTACGGGCCATCAGATCGTCAAGGCCCGGTTCGTAAATCGGCACTTCACCTGCTTCCAGACGGGCGATTTTTTCGGCATTCACGTCAACGCAAATCACCTCGTGCCCGAAATCGGAAAAACATACACCTGAAACAAGGCCGACATAACCTGTCCCGATCATCGCGATCTTCATGATGGGAAACCCTTCGAATTCTACCTGCGCACCGGATGCGCCAAGATGCGTTGGCTGTCAACGTGAGCGGCAATGGCGGGGTGGGTCGTTTCGCCCAGCGCAACAATTCTGCGACTATGCGCGCCAACTGCGATGAAAAAACGCACTCAAAAATATGAATACGTCTTTCCAAACCGCCCGCAAATTGGTCTAAAGGCCCGAACAGGGAGGCATGCAACCCCATGGGAACACAAACCCGTATCGCCGCGCGTCCATCGCCGAAAGTATCCGATGAGGTCCGCAAGACCACGTGTTATATGTGCGCCTGCCGTTGTGGCATCAACGTGCATATGCGTGGCGAAACCGTTGCCTATATCGAAGGCAATCGCGATCACCCGGTCAATCAGGGCGTTTTGTGCGCCAAGGGCAGCGCCGGGATCATGCAACATTATTCGCCCGCGCGCCTGAAGGCGCCGTTGAAGCGTGTCGGCCCGCGCGGGTCCGGCGAATATGAAGAGATTTCGTGGGACGAAGCGCTGGACATGGCGGTTGGCTGGTTGGCCCCCTTGCGCGCCGAAGCCCCTGAAAAGATGGCATTCTTTACCGGTCGTGACCAGTCGCAATCCTTCACCGGCTGGTGGGCACAGGCCTATGGCACGCCCAATTACGCAGCCCATGGTGGGTTCTGTTCCGTCAACATGGCGGCCGCCGGCATTTACACGATGGGGGGCGCGTTCTGGGAATTCGGCCAGCCCGATTGGGACCGCACCAAGCTGTTCATGCTGTTCGGCGTTGCCGAGGACCACGATTCGAACCCGATCAAGATCGGCATCGGAAAGATGAAGGGCCACGGCGGCAAGGTCATCGCCGTCAACCCGATCCGCACCGGATACAATGCCGTCGCCGATGAATGGGTGGGAATCACCCCTGGCACCGACGGGCTATTCATCCTCGCCTTGGCGCATGAACTTCTGCGCGCGGGCAAGGTCGATCTGGGTTACCTGTCGCGCTACACAAACGCCGGTTTCCTGATCAACGACGCCAAAGAAGGCCCCGAAGCGGGCCTGTTCTTGCGTGACGAAGACGGCACGCCGATGGTTCTGGATCGCCGCACCGGCCAACCCGCGCGCTGGAATGCCGAAGGCGTTGAACCCGACCTGTCGAAATCCTGGCGTCACGGTGGCATCAGCTATCGCCCGGTTTTCAACCTGCTCGCCACGTCCTATCTGGACCCGGCCTATTCGCCCGATGCCGTGGCGGATCAATGCGGCATCCCGGCCGACCGTATCCGCGCCATTGCCGCCGAACTGGCCCGTGTCGCGTTCGAAGAAGAGATCACCATCGACCAGCCCTGGACCGATTTCCGCGGCATGAAGCATGACAAGATGATCGGCCGGCCGGTCAGCTTCCACGCTATGCGCGGGATATCGGCGCATTCCAACGGTTTCCAGACCTGCCGCGCGCTGCATGTCCTGCAGATCCTGCTGGGTAGCGTCGAAGTGCCCGGTGGCTTCCGGTTCAAGCCGCCCTATCCCAAACCGCCTGAAGCGCATCCGCGCCCGCATGCCGGTTACCAGCCCGGCAAACCGCTCGACGGGCCGCATCTGGGCTATCCGATGGGCCCAGAGCACCTACTTGTCGATGAACAAGGCAAGGCAAAGCGCATCGACAAGGCATTTACATGGGAAAACCCCTTCTCGGCCCATGGGCTGATGCACATGGTCATCGCCAACGCTCATGCCGGCGACCCGTACAAGATCGACACCTTGTTCCTGTACATGGCCAACATGGCGTGGAACTCGTCGATGAACACGTCGCAGGTCATCGACATGCTGACCGACAAGGATGAAAACGGCGACTATGTCATCCCGCATATCATCTATGCCGATGCCTATTCGTCCGAAACCATCGCTTATGCCGACCTGATCCTGCCGGACACGACCTATCTGGAACGCCACGACTGCATCAGCCTGCTCGATCGCCCGATCTGTGAAGCCGAAGCCGCTGCCGACGCCATCCGCTGGCCCGTCGTGCAGCTAGACCGCAACGTGCGCGCCTTCCAGTCCGTGCTGCTGGAACTGGGCGTCAAGCTCGGCCTGCCCGGAATGGTCAACGAAGACGGTTCGGCCAAGTTCGCCGATTACGCCGATTACATCACCAACCATGAACGCCGCCCGGGTGTCGGCCCGCTTGCCGGGTTCCGGGGGGAGGATGGCAATGGCGACGGGCGCGGCGCGCCCAACCCCAACCAGATCGACCGCTATATCGAAAATGGCGGCTTCTGGCTGGCCCATGTTCCGGACGAGGCGCAATTCTACAAGCCGTGGAACAAGGCCTATCAGGAATGGGCGGTCAAGATCGGCCTGTTCGATGCCGAGGCGCCATATCTGTTCAACCTTTACGTCGAGCCGCTGCGCAAGATGCAGCTGGCCGCCGAAGGCCACGGTCACCGCCAGCCGCCCGACCGGCTGCGCGACCGGATCAAGGAACAGCTGACCCCGCTGCCCACATGGTACCCGCCCTACGAAGGCGAAATGGTCGATACCGAAGAATACCCGCTGCACGCGCTGACCCAGCGCCCGCCGCATATGTATCACAGCTGGGGGTCGCAAAACGCCTGGCTGCGCCAGATCACCAATGCCAACAAGCTGTTCGTGCCCGGCAAGGTCTGGCGCGAAAAGGGCTTCGAAGAAGGCGACTGGGCTTATGTCACGTCCGCCCATGGCAAGATCAAGGTGCCGGTGGCACTGAACGAGGCGCTGAACGAAAAGACGCTCTGGACCTGGAACGCCATCGGAAAGAAGCGCGGCGCATGGGCGTTGTCCGATGACGCACCCGAAGCCAACGAAGGCTTTCTGCTGAACCACCTGATATCCGAACTGCTGCCGCCGCGCGGCGACGGTCTGCGGTGGGCCAATTCCGATCCGGTGACGGGGCAGGCGGCCTGGTTCGACCTGCGGGTGAAAATCGAAAAGGCGCCCAAGGGCGACCATGTCGAACCGTACCTGCCGAAATCCAAATCGCCCGTCGGCCAAGGGGGGAAAGCGTAATGACGACACTTCCCGCACAGACCGAAAAGAAGCTGGGCCTGGTCATCGACCTGGACACCTGCGTCGGCTGCCATGCCTGCGTGGTGAACTGCAAAGAATGGAACACGGCGAACTACGGTGCGCCGCTGGCCGATACCGATGCCTATGGCGGTCACCCGACCGGTACATTCCTGAACCGGGTGCATAGTTACGAGGTGACGCCGGACGAAGGCACATCACGCATCGTCCATTTCCCGAAATCCTGCCTGCATTGCGAAGACGCGCC
>JBNKYL010000095.1:0-6453 GCA_050300875.1 Paracoccaceae bacterium | reverse complement strand
CGGGGCCGAGCGGGATCTTGCGCGCATGGACCCCAAGGATTTTTTCGCGGCCCTTGATATCAGGGTTCGGCACAGTGACCTGACGGTCGAAACGACCGGGGCGCAGCAGCGCAGGGTCAAGGACATCGCGGCGGTTGGTTGCTGCCACGATGATCACACCCTCATTGGCCTCGAAACCATCCATCTCGACCAGAAGCTGGTTCAGCGTCTGTTCGCGTTCGTCGTTGCCGCCGCCATAGCCTGCACCGCGCGAGCGGCCCACAGCGTCGATTTCGTCGATGAAGACGATGCAAGGCGCGTTCTTCTTGGCCTGTTCGAACATGTCGCGCACGCGCGACGCGCCGACACCCACGAACATTTCCACGAAGTCTGAACCCGAAATGGTGAAGAACGGCACACCCGCCTCGCCTGCAATCGCGCGGGCCAGCAGCGTCTTACCGGTACCCGGAGGACCAACCAGCAATGCGCCTTTCGGGATCTTGCCGCCCAGGCGGCTGAATTTCTGCGGGTTGCGAAGGAACTCGACGATCTCTTCCAGCTCTTCCTTGGCCTCGTCGATGCCAGCGACATCATCAAAGGTCACGCGCCCGTGCTTTTCGGTCAGCAGCTTGGCGCGGCTTTTGCCAAAGCCCATCGCCCCGCCACGGCCACCGCCCTGCATCCGGTTCATGAAGTAGATCCAGACGCCGATCAGCAGCAGGAAGGGCAGAAATGTCATCACGACCGCCGCGAAACCGGATTGTTCCTGCGGGCGGGCATTGATGGTGACGTTTTCGTCCAGCAGTTTTTCGGTCAGCGCATCGGTGGATTCGGGCGCACCGGGCAGGATCGTGATGTATTCGGACCCGCCCACGGTAAACCGGATCTTCTCACCATCCAGCGTCACCGTATCGACGTCGCCAGCCTCAACCGAACGGATAAATTCGGAATAGCTGAGCGTATTGGCGGTCATCGCCGACTGGCTGCCGCTGAAAAGGTTGAAAAGCGCCAGGATGAGCAGAAATAGAACTACCCAAAAAGCAATGTTGCGCGCGTTGCCCACCGGAGGTCTCCTTGAAAAGCCCCTGATCCTTATCGGACAGGTCAGTCGCACCTAATTTAGGCATTAAGGCGGCCTATTCAACGCGATATTAAGGAAGCGTGAAAATCCGGACAATTTGGCGCGATTTTTAGCCGCCATTCGCCAGAAAAGCCTGCCAGCGGAGCGCTGACCAGTTCGCCGCCGACGTAGAGCGCTGGCGAGGCGATCAGCGCGGCACGCGGCCGCCCCGTTTCGCGCCAATTCGGGCATGCGCGCAACCCAGCGTCGCCCAGCGCCGCGATTTCAGTCGTTTCGCTATCTGTTTCGCCCAGAAACTGCCAGCGACCGTCCCAGATCGCCGCCCCAGGCACGCGCAGGTCGCGCACGGCGGCATATTCGCGGGTGATGCGCATCGCTGGCCCGTCGGCCAGGGCAAGACATCCGTGCAACATGGCCTGCCGCCCGGCCAGAACCTGATCCAGAAACAATGCCAACGCATCGCTGCGGGGCGCGTAGTCCGCCGAACTGACCCAGACCCGCGCCGCCGACACCAGGCGGCGGGCGATATCGGTCGGTTGCGCTGCCAGTCCCGCTCGGTCGATCAGCACATCGCCGTAGTCGGCCCGAGCGATCTGGTCAGCGGCGGCTTTCGCAACCTCGGCCAGGGCGGCACGGGACCGGTCAAGATGAACGGCGGATCGAGCGATTTCATCGACGCCCAGGCCCAAAGGCTCCAGCACTTCCAGTGCCCGCCGCGCACGAACGCGGTCAAAGCCGCGGTTGGCATTGCTGGGGTCGTCGATCCACGCTTGACCACGCGTGGACAGCATGTCGCGCAGCGCCTGTCGGCGCATGTCCAACATTGGACGCAGCCAGGCCACGCCCAGATGATCGCGCCGGGGTGCCATCGCTGCCAATCCGTCCAGCCCGGCAGACCGCGCCAGCCGCATCAGGAAGGTTTCGGCGACATCATCGGCGGTATGGCCCAACGCGACATGGGCGATCCCCTGTCCGCGCGCCCAATCAGCAATCAGCCCGTATCGGGCCCGGCGGGCCTGATCCTGCAAATTGCCGCTGCCGTCCCATCCCTGCCAGCGCAGCGTGGTGTGCGGGATGTTCAGTCGCGCGCAGATCGTGGCAACCTGCCGGGCTTCGTCCGCGGCTTCTGGGCGCAGCCCATGATCGACGGTGACGGCGCAAAGGGCCGCGCCGCCCCAGTCAGCCATCAGATACAAAAGGGCCAAGGAATCGCTACCCCCGGAGACCGCCGCACCGATCCGTTCGGGCCGATCTTCGCCCAGAAGCGTCGCGATCCGGTCGTGAAACGCCGCGCCGGTCACCGGCCTATTGGCAGCCCAGTTCGGCGGCGGCGTCTTGTGCCAAAAGGGCGACGTCGCTCATCGGATACCGCACCGGCACCTGTGACAAAGAAATGCAGGCCTCGTTCTGTTGGCCCAGATCGCCCAGCGCGAGCCCCAGGTTATAGAGCGCATCCGCCGCGCGCGGATTGTTGGGCGCGCCGGAAAAGCTTTCCAGATAAGCCCGCGCCGCATTGGCGGTGTCGCCCAGAGCTGTCAGCGCCTGCCCGCGCATGAAATGCGCCTCGCCGGTCAGCGGTCCGACCGGATAGGTTTCGGCAAAAAGCGTGAACTTGACGGCGGCCTCCTGGTAGTTGCCCGCATCCATCGCGGCCATGGCCAGGTCGAAATCCTGTTGCTCGGCAACGGCCATTTCCTGCCCGTCCCCGTCGGATGGCTGCACTGGTGCGGCGGCGAACAGGTCGCTACCGCCGACATCGCCACCCAGGGTAGTCGTTTCACCCAGCGCACTGACATCGCCGCCTTCCAGCTCGACCAGCCGGAACTCCAGATCGCCGATCCGGTTCGTACCATCGGCCACAACCTGCGCGATGCGGTTCTGCAGACGCTCGGTCAGGGCCGTCAGCCGTTCCAGTTCGCCTTCCATCAGGTTGACGCGATCCAGCACCGTGGCCCCGCCGACCGAACCGCTGACCGGCCCGGTGGTGGACATTTCGCGTTTCAGCTTCTGGATCTCGACATAAAGAACCGTCAGCTGCTGACGGATGTCGGCCAGCGTTTCATCCTGCGCCGCCGCCGGGGCGACCGGCAGCAGCAGCACGACAGCGGCGATCAGGATGGCGCGCATCGGCATTTACCCCGTCAGGCCGCCAGCCGACAGCACGGTAACCGCGCGGCGGTTCTGGCTGTAGCAGCTTTCATCCGAACAGATCGCCAACGGGCGTTCCTTGCCATAGGGGATGGTCTTCAGCCGCGCGGGCGATACGCCCTTGCTGACAAGATATTCCATCACCGCGTTGGCGCGGCGGGCAGACAACGCGACGTTATATTCGCGGGTGCCCTGTTCGTCGGCATGGCCTTCGATGATGGCGCTGTAATCGGCATTGGCCAGAAGCCAGTCGGCCTGACCGTCCAGTGTCACCTGCGCTTCGATCGTCAGTGTGCTTTCATCAACCGCGAACAACACGCGGTCGCCAACAGCCTGCTGAAAATAGGCCGGGCTGGTCGGGTCGCTGACCGCGCCCAGCGCATCCGCGCCATTGGCACCTGCACCGCCCGCGGCATAGCGCCCGGCACCGGTGTTCGAACAAGCGGTCAGCGCCAGCGCGCCGACCAGGATCATGGCTGTGGTTTTCAGTTTCATGGGATATTCCGCCCTTTTTTATTTGGCTCGATTGATGGGGAGTGTATCAGGATTGCATTTCATTGGGAATGGACGCCGATCATGGCAGCAGCGGCGACCAGGCCGGGTCTGACGCCGCCCCGTCGATGGGCACGCGGCGCAGGTTGCGCCCCGAAACATCGACCGAATACAGCGCCGGTTGCCCGTCCGCCCCCTGGCTTTCACGAGTGAACATGATGACCCGCCCATTGGGCGACCAGGTCGGACCTTCGTCCAGGAAAGACGCGGTCAGCAGCCGTTCTTCAGATCCGTCGACGCGCATCACGCCGATATGGAACCGGCCATTGGCCTGCTTGGTAAAGGCGATCAGATCGCCGCGCGGTGACCATACAGGGGTGCCATAGCGCCCCTTGCCGAAGCTGATCCGCTGCGGTTCGCCGCCCGCAGCATCCATGATGTAAAGCTGCTGGGTGCCGGACCGGTCGCTTTCGAACACGATGCGCGATCCATCGGGGCTGAAGGACGGCGCGGTTTCGATGGACGGGGTCGAGGTCAGCCGCGTGATCGCGCCGCCATTGACCGTGGTGCGGTAGATATCCGTATTGCCGCCCTGGCTGAGCGAGAAGACGATCGACCGGCCATCGGGGCTGAACCGCGGACTGAAGGTCATGGCTTCGGCCGCGATATCCAGCTTGCGCCGCGCAACGGAGGCCACGTCGAGCAGGAAAATCTCGGGCTGGCCGGTTTCATAGGATGTATAGATCACCTGATCGCCGGCGCGGCTGATACGCGGGGCCAGCACGATGGACGAGGCATCGGTCAGGAACTGAATATTCGCGCCATCATAATCCATGATCGCCACGCGTTTCTGACGGTTGTTTTTGGGCCCGCTTTCGGACACGAAGACCACACGGCTGTCGAAATAGCCGCCTTCGCCGGTGATGCGGCTATAGACGATGTCGGCCACTTTGTGCGCCATACGCCGCCAACTGCCCACGGTGCCAACGAATTGCAGCCCGTCGCCCAGCTGCGTGTCGGCAAAGACATCGTAGACCCGGAATTTCACCACCAGCTGATCGCCCTCGACCCGCGCCGACCCGGTGACAAGCGCTTGCGCATTGATCGCCTTCCAGTCGGCAAAAGCCACCGGCGCGTCGAAACTGGTGAGCGTGGAAATATGCGCTTCGCGCGGGATTTCGCGGAACAGCCCGGTGCCGTTCAGATCGCCCGCGATCACCTGCGCGATGGCCTGCGCGGCCTGTTGGGCTGCGGCGTTTTCGGCGATGAAGCCGGGGGCGGCGAAGGGCAAAGGTTCGATCACGCCTTCGGTGATTTCGATACGCAAAGGCCCGGAGCGTTGCTGTGCGACCGCAGGCAGGGCCAGGGTCAGCAGGGCAATGAGAAGGGTCAGAAACCTCATTTGATCCTCATATTCTTGGGGTTGAACGTCATCTCGACGTCACGCCAATGGTCATATTTGTCTCGCGGCAAAGGGAAGCCGCCCTTCTGGCACCGCAGTATCGCACGGCGCGCGGCGGCGAAAGCCGTATTGACGGCCGGTCCCTCACCGCCTTCGGCTGAGATCAGCGATATGTCGCCGGTCACCTTGCCGGATTGATCCAGCGAAAAGCCCACCGTCACGGTCACGTTGGCCGCCTGGCTGCCGACATCGACGACCCAGCATTCCTGCACGGCGAGCCGGAACCCATCCCGTTCGCCGCCGGTCAAGGGCGGGCCGGAAGGTGCGGCACGCGGGGCCGGCGTTTCGGCGGCGGCCTGCGCCAGCGCTTCGGCTATGGCATCACGCGGCGCTTCGGGTTCGGTCGTTTCGGGTTGCGGCGTCGGCGAGGCCGCAGGCGGACGCAGGTTGGCGGGTCGCGCCATCGGGCGCAGGGACTGCACTGGGGCGGCGGTGGACGGCGTGTCGGCCTCGGTCACGATTTCTGTCGCGGCCTCTTCCGGCGCGGTGGCCGGGGCCTCTTCGGTAACGACCTCGGCGGTGTCGGACGGGGCGACCTCGGGCGTGGTTTCTGGTGCGATCTCGGCGTCTTCGGGCGGGGCGGGCGCGACGTCGGGGGCAACGCGGTCAGCCTCGGGCGGCGAAGGCGGGGCGTCGGGAATTATTGGCTGATCCGGGATGGCTTCGACCGGCGCTGGCGCTGGCGGTTCGGGTGTCGGGGCCGGTTCGGGCGCGACCTCGGCCTCTGGTTCAGCCGCCGGTAGTTCGGGCGCGGCGTCGGGTTCAGCCGCAGGCAATTCGACCGGCGCGGGTTCAACAACAGCTTCGGGCTGTGGCAATTCCGGTTCTGGCGGCGCCGTGAGCGCCGCGAATTCCTCAGCGGTCAGAACAGATACGTCCATCGTCTGCACCGTGATCGGATCGCCGGCGCGCAGAAACAGACCCGCCAGAAGCGCCCAAAGGATCAGCCCGGCATGCGCCAGACCGGAAATATAGGCCCCTTGCTGCAAGCTGCCGCACCCCTACCGGTCCGTCCCGTCGAGCCGTGGCCCACCGGGATCGGTCACCAGCCCGATATTGTTGAACCCGCCCGCATTCAGCGCGCCCATCAGCTCCATGACGCGCGCATAGGGGATCGCCCCGTCGGCGCGCAGGAAAACCTTGTCAGATGTGCGTTCGGCCGCCACGGCGCGCAGGCGCGGGATAAGGCTTTCCATCTCGACCTCGGCGCCCTGGATGACCACGCGGCCATCGGCGGACATGGCGATGGTCAGGGGTTGTTCCTGTTCGGACGGCAGGGCATTGGCGGCCG
>JBNKYL010000094.1:0-9390 GCA_050300875.1 Paracoccaceae bacterium | reverse complement strand
AGATATGGCCGAAAGCCCCGCGGATAACCGTCGCGCCGGTACTGCGCGCCAATCGGGGAACCACTAGCCACGCAGGATGCCGCCGGTGGCCTTGGTGACCTTGTCGATAACCTTTTCGGCGACCGCTTCGATATCCTTTTCGGTCAGCGTCTTGTCGCGCGGTTGCAGGCGCACTGAAATCGCAAGGGATTTCTTGCCCGCACCCATTTGCGCCTCGGCCTTGGCACCGGTGAATTCGTCGAAAACGGTGACGCGTTCGATCAGCGCCTTGTCGGCACCCTGTGCGGCATTGACCAACGTCAACGCTTCGACATCTGCGTCCACCACGAAGGCGAAATCGCGTTCGACGGCCTGCAGATCCGAAATGTCCAACGCGGGCCGCGTTGTCGTGGTGTTTTTGGGGAATGGCACCCCTTCGGGGAAGACCTTGAAGGCAACCGCGGGCCCCTTCACATCCATTTCACGCAGCACCTTGGGGTGCAGTTCGCCAAAGACAGCCAGCACCTTTTTCGGCCCAAGACAAATCTGGCCGGACCGGCCAGGGTGCCACCAGGCGGGGGCTTCGCGCATGATCTGTGCCTTGGGCGGGGCGCCGATGGCGGCCAGCACGGCCTCGGCATCGGCCTTGGCGTCATAGACGTCAACAGGGCGGCGGCTGCCATGCGGGTCGCGCATCGCGGACTGCCCCACGAGCAGGCCCACGACCTGCGTGGTGCTGTCTTCAGGTTCGCCACCTGAAAAGGTCACGCCGGCCTCGAACAGCGCCTGATCCGTGAAACCGCGTGCCTGGTTGCGGGCGGCGGCCTGCAAAAGGCCGGGCAAAAGGTCGGGGCGCATATGGCTCATTTCACTGGAAATCGGGTTTTCCAGCGCGGTAGCGTCTGTGCCGCCACCGAACAGCGCCGCCGATTTCTGATCTATAAAGCTGTAGGTGACGCATTCGTTGTAGCCCAGCGCTGCCGTGGTCCGGCGTGCGATGGCTTCGCGTTTCTGCATCGGTGTCAGGATCGGCCGGGGCACGCCGGTGGTCGTGCGGGCCATCGGTTTGCCCTGAAGCTTGGTGAGCGATGCGACGCGAGCGACTTCTTCGACAAGGTCGGCTTCGCCTTGCACGTCGCCGCGCCAGGATGGAACCCAGACCTCGATGCCGGAATGCTCCTTGGCCACGCCGAAACCAAGGGCGGACAGAATTCGCACCTGCTCTTCAGCCGGGATTTCCATGCCAACGAGCGAGATCACCCGTTCGGGATTCAGGTAAAAGGACCGGTTGGTGTTGGGCACTTCGCCCGCCTGCACCACATTGGACGGTTCACCACCGCAGAGGTCGATGATCATCTGCGTTGCTTCTTCGATTGCACGTGCGTTGTATTCCGGGTCAATGCCGCGTTCGTTGCGATAGCGCGCGTCAGAATTGACTTTCAGGCGGCGACCGGTGGCGGCAATCTGGGTGGTGTCCCAGACGGCGGCTTCAAGGAAGACATTCACCGTATCTTGCGTGCAGCCCGAATGCAGGCCGCCCATGATCCCTGCGATGGATTCCACCCCGTTGTCGTCGGAAATTACGACCATACCAGGTTGAAGCGCGTATTCCTTTTCGTCGAGCGCGACGATCCTGTCCCCTGCCTTGGCGCGGTGGACGCGCAAGTTGCCTTGAACCTTGTCGGCATCGAACACGTGAAGCGGGCGGTTCATGTCATAGGTGAAGAAGTTCGTCACATCGACCAGTGCCGAAATCGGTCGCAACCCGATCGCCTTTAACCGGTTTTGCAGCCACTCGGGGCTGGGCCCGTTTTTCACGCCGCGGATCAGGCGGCCCATGAAAACTTCGCACCCGTCGGTGCGCGTGTCCTCGTCAATGGTGACTTTAATCGGGCTTTCGAACTGCCCCGGCACCTTGACGTCCCGGGCAGGTTTCAGGGTGCCAAGGCCACGTGCCGCCAGATCGCGCGCGATGCCGCGCACACCCAGTGCGTCAGGACGGTTGGGGGTGATGGCAATCTCGATCACCGGGTCGATGCGGGCCGGTTCATTGGCGGCCAGCCAATCGGTGAATTTTTCGCCCACCTCGCCAGACGGCAGTTCAATGATGCCATCGTGTTCGTCGCTGAGTTCCAGTTCACGTTCGGACGCCATCATGCCGTGGCTTTCGATGCCGCGAATCTTGCCCACCGACAGGGTCACGTCGATGCCGGGCACGTAGTCGCCGGGCTTGCAGACAACGACAGTGATGCCTTCGCGCGCGTTGGGGGCGCCGCAGATGATCTGTTTCTCGCCCTCATCGGTCGCCACGACACAGACCCGCAACCTGTCCGCATCGGGGTGCTGTTCGGCCTTGATGACCTTGCCCAGTGTAAAGTTGGATAGCTTGTCGAGCGGGTTTTCGATGCCCTCGACTTCGAGCCCAAGATCGGTCAGCGCCTCGGCGATTTCATCAACTGAAGCCGTGGTGTCGAGGTGGTCTTTCAGCCAGGAAAGCGTGAATTTCATGGGTCTTCGCGTCCGTCAGATTGTCGGGCGGCAGGGGTATTGGGTTTTGGCGGGATTGTCCATCGGGGGGATGGCTGTTTCGCCCACGGTCAACCCGCGTTTCGCGACTTCACATGCACCAGCCAGTTTTTCAACTCGATCATGCGGGTGTCGTCCTGTTGCGCCTTGGCCGTTGTGCCAAGACGGGCAGCCGCAGCCGGATCGGTTGCAAGCGCGTTAAGGTCGGCCTGCAACGCCTCTGATCCTTTGCGGAAACGGAACAGACCGCGTGCGACGTAGTTGGGCGTGTATTCGAGGTGGTATTGTACGCCCCAGAAATCCACGCCGCCGGTTTCATAGGCAAAAGCCTGAATCGGGCTGTGGGCGTTTCCGGCCAGCAAAGTCGCGCCTTCCGGCCGGCGTTGCACCTCGTCCCGGTGGACACAGGGCACCGCATAGCCATCGGTGCGGCCGGACAGCATCGGGTGGGACTTGCCAGCCTCGGTCATGGTCAGGTCGCGGGCGATGCCGTCTTCGGTTCCGTTAGGCGAAGCCCCGACCTGGCCGCCCAAAACGTAAGCCGCCAACTGCATCCCGTTGCAGGACCCGAAAACCGGCAGCCCGGTATCCAACGCTCCGCGCATGGCGACGGCCTGCGGTTCGCCCGCCTGTTCCATCACGCACCATTCGACGCCGGACCCGGTAAAGACGATGCCATCCACGCCGGCAAAATCGGCCGGCGCGCCGTCATAGGGTTGATGAGTGCGGATCATCAGGCCCGAGTCGAGCCGTTTCAGCGCTGCCCCGTAGTAATCAGCCAGTGGGGCGTCGCCACGGTCGAGCGCTGCGGCGACCAGGTCGGGCGAGTTGCCTTCGAAGATCAGGATCGTTGTCATGGGTCAGCTGTTCTGCAGCGTTGGCGGGTCCTGCCAGTCGCGCCTCAATTTCAGGTCCCTGTCAAGGATGAACCAGGCGCCCATGGCCGTCGTGGGTTTTGGGGGTCACTTGGCGGGGCGTTCGAATTTCAGCCTGGTGACTTCGGGGCCCCAATAGGTGGTGGTTTCGCGATGCGTTTCGGTGAACCCGAAGGATCGGTAAAGGTGGGTTGCGGCATCGAGCCCGACGATGGTGTCAAGCGTGCAGGCGATACGGTGTGCGTCCAGGTGATCGGTCGCAGCCTGCATCAGGCGGCGGCCCGCGCCGGTGCCCTGGCGGGTGGCGATGAACCAGCGCAATTGGGCCATACCGGGGGTTTTCGGGTCGTGGAAATCAAGCGTGACGGAACCGATGAAGCTGTCACCATCCCAGATCGACCATGTGCAGTCGGGATCGGTCATACGAGCGAAATAGGCACCAAATTCGCGGGCGACCAGGGTTTCGAAACGGTGATCGAACCCCATGGTGCGGGAGTAATAGCGCCCATGCTCGCCCACGATGGCGCCGATCAAGCCGGGGTGCCAGCCGGAGCGGATATATGGCCCGGCCGCCATTGGCTGCTAGCGCGACAGCCCTGCGGCGATGCTTGGCTGGTCAAGCGCGGCGAATCCATAATGCCGCAGCCAGCGCAGGTCGCTGTCGAAAAAGCTGCGCAGGTCGGGAATGCCGTATTTCAGCATCGCCAGACGGTCGATGCCCATGCCAAAGGCGAAGCCCTGCCATTTTTCGGGATCGACGCCAGCCGCCGACAGCACCTTGGGGTGGACCATGCCGGACCCCAGGATTTCCATCCAGTCATCGCCTGTCCCCACCTTCAGCTGCCCGCCTTCCCACGAACAACGCAGGTCGACCTCGGCAGAGGGTTCGGTGAAGGGGAAGTGCGAGGCGCGGAAGCGCAGTTCGACCTGATCAACCTCGAAGAACGCGCGGCAGAATTCTTCCAACGTCCATTTCAGGTTGGCCATGGAAATGTCTTTGTCGATCGCCAGCCCTTCGACCTGATGGAACATCGGCGTGTGGGTCTGGTCGTAATCGGCCCGATAGACACGACCCGGAGCGATCACGCGGATTGGCGCGCCATGCTTTTCCAGCGACCGTATCTGCACCGGGCTGGTATGGGTGCGCAGAACATGCGGCGGGCGGTTGGCGCCTTCAGGCGGGCGGACATAGAACGTGTCCATTTCCGTGCGCGTGGGGTGTTCGGCCGGTATGTTCAGCGCGTCGAAGTTATACCAGTCGGTTTCGATCTGCGGGCCCTCGGCAACCGAAAACCCCATATCGGCGAAGATCGTGGTGATCTCTTCGGTGACTTGGCTGACCGGATGGATGGTGCCTTGCGGGCGCGGACGACCGGGCAGCGTAACGTCGAGCCATTCGCCCTTCAGGCGCTCTTCCAGTGCGGCATCGGCCAGCGAGGCGCGGCGGGCGGCAATGGCGGACGTAATCTCATCCTTCAGCGCGTTGAGCTTCGGGCCCATGACCTGCCGTTCTTCGGGGGTCATCTTGCCCAATTCGCGCATCTTCAGGGCAATCTCGCCCTGCTTGCCCATGGCGGCGACACGCACGTCTTCAAGCGTGGCTTCGTCATCGGCGCCTGATATCGCGGCAAGGTATTTGTTCTTCAGATCATCCATCATCGGGCCCGTCAGAGGTTCGGGGATGTCCGTTACCGCGCTTGGGCGGCAATCTCAAGCCATACCGGCACCAAGCCGGGCGGCGCGTCGGCGCACGAGTGCTTCACGTTCTGCATCGCTGGGCGAGAGCGAGATTGCCATGGCGTAATCGGCGGCGGCCTGTTCGGCGCGGCCAATGCGCGCAAGAATGTCTGCGCGGGCGGCAAAAAAGGGCTGGTAGCGGGCAAAGCGCGGCGCGTCGCCGATGCTGTCGAGCATGGCCAACCCGGCGGCAGGGTTGCCGGCCTGCGACAGCGCAATCGCCTGATTGATGCGGATGACCGGGTTCGGTTCCATGGCGTGCAGCATTTCGTAAAGGGCCGCGATCTGGGGCCAGTCCGTGGCCTCGAAGCTGGCGGCTTCGGCATGGATCGCGGAAATGGCAGCCTGGATGGCATAGGGCCCGGCACCCGGGCCGAGCGCGGTTTTCAGAAGCGCCTTGCCCTTGTCGATCAGCAAGCCATCCCACAAGCTGCGATCCTGATCTTCCAATAGCACCAGCGCGCCATTGGCATCTGTTCGTGCGGTTCGGCGGCTTTCGTGCAGGAGCATCAGGGCCAGAAGCCCCCGCGCTTCGCGGTCGGCTGGCATCAGGTCGACGACCATGCGGGCCAGGCGGATAGCTTCGCCGGTCAGGTCGGCACGGATCGGAGCATCGGCAGCGTTGGGTCGGTATCCTTCGTTGTAAATCAGATAGATGACGCGCTGCACGGTGGCCGCGCGGGCGGGCAGGTCATCCGGTTCGGGCAGTCTGAACGGGATTCCGGCATCGGTGATCTTGCGTTTTGCACGGGTGAGCCGGGCGGCCATGGCGTCAGGTTTGTCCAGGAATGCGGCGGCGATTTCTGCGGTGGTCAAACCGCCCAGCGCACGCAGGGTCAGAGCGATGCGGGATTTTTCTTCGATCGCGGGATGACAGCAGGTGAAGATCAGCTCAAGCCGCTTGTCAGGGATCAGGTCCATGGCGTCATCTGGTGGGGTGGAGGCTTCGAGAGATTGCAGATAGGCAATTTCATCGGACTTCCTCGCGAAATTCGCGTCGCGCCGCAAACGGTCGAGCGCCTTGCGGCGGGCGACGGTCAGAAGCCATGCATCCGGTTTGGCGGGCAGACCGTTGCGCGACCAATTGTCGAGTGCAGCGATAACCGCATCTTGCAGGCTGTCTTCGGCGAGTGTGATATCACCCAGGATGCGGACGAGGGCGGCAAGGATCCGCCCCCAATCCTGTCGCGCGACCTGGGTTATGCGCGCGGCGGCTATGGCCCCCGGTGCGATGGGATCAGTCCCAGATGACCAAGGGGCGGACTTCGATGCGGCCATGTTGGGCCGTTGGTATCTGGGCCGCGTAGTTCAGGGCCTCGTCGAGATCGGCGCAGTCGAGCAGATAATATCCGCCCAGCACTTCCTTGGTTTCGGCAAAGGGGCCGTCCATGGTTTCGGTCTTGCCATCTCGCACCGAAACGGTGGTGGCGGTCGCCACAGGTTGCAGGGCGTCGCCGGCGATCAGTTTGCCGTCGTCGCGTACCTTGGCCGTGAAATCGTTATAGCCCTGCATGAACGGGCCCCATTCATCCGACCCCGGCTGCGGGCCCGCACCCTCGGCGGAATAGATCAGAAGCATGTATTGCATTGTCGTGTCCTCTCTGTCTGGGCAAAGGGCCAATCCCTTTCCATGTTAAAGACGAACGGTGTCCGGGCAAATCGACAAAGGCGTGAAGATTTTTTCACCCGATGCACCGGGCATGATATTATTGGTCGAAATTCGGGATGAGGGGATCATGACCGATTTGCACATCCGAACCGGAAGCTGGGCAGATGAGGCGGCGCTTGGTGCGCTTCTGGCGTTGAGTTTCGCGACCGACCCGTTTGTACGCTGGATCAACCCGACAGCCGCGAAACTGATTGCCGATTCTTCACGGCATCCACGCAGGGCCTATGCCCCCGCTTTTGACGCCGGGACGGTCCATATCCTGGGCGATTGCGCGGGTGCCGCAATGTGGTTGCCGCCCGATACCAAGTCTGATCGCAGCGAAGAAAAGGCCGCGTCCGGTGCTGGCGGACCCGATGGGTTTCCGCCGGAATTTGCGGAACTGATCGAAGCATCCGAGGTCTATCGCCCTGACACACCGCATTGGTATCTGGGTTTGATCGCTGTTGATCCCGCCCATCGCGGCAAGGGATATGGAACGCGGCTGTTGGACCTTGGGCTTGAGGCCGTCGACCGTGACAGGTTGCCCGCCTATCTGGAATCGACCAGCCACGCCAATCTGACGCTGTACCAACGCGCCGGGTTCAAGTTGCTGGCCGAGGTACGTATCGGTGAGTCGCCCGCCCGGTATCCGATGTTGCGACCGGCGCGCGCGTGATCTTTGGAACATTGCATTGCAGGCGCAGAAGGTCGTTTGCGCATCCACTAAAACTGAAGCCTTTGGAATGGAAAAAGCCGCGCCATTTCAGGCGCGGCTTTGAATTCTGTTCGGCCTGTCGCCTAGCGATCAGGCCAGCGCGGCCTTGGCCTTGTCGACGATCGCGCTGAAGGCGTCGGGTTCGTTCACGGCCAGATCGGCCAGAACCTTGCGGTCAACCTCGATGCCAGCCTTGGCCAGACCGTTGATGAAACGGCTGTAGGTCAGCGCTTCGTCATGCGAACGCACGGCGGCGTTGATGCGCTGGATCCACAGGGCGCGGAAGTTGCGCTTGCGGGCCTTGCGGTCGCGGGTTGCATACTGGTTGGCCTTGTCGACGGCCTGTTTGGCCACCTTGAAGGTGCGCGAGCGCGCGCCATAGTAGCCCTTGGCAGCGTCCAGGACTTTCTTGTGGCGGCGATGGGTGACGGTTCCGCTTTTGACTCGGGACATCTCTCAGGCCTCCTTAGCGATCATACGGCATGTAGGATTTGACGATCTTCGCGTCAGGGGCCGACAGGGTCGTCGTGCCGCGCGCGTCGCGGATGAACTTGGTCGTCCGCTTGATCATCCCGTGCCGTTTGCCGGCCTGGCCCGCCTTGACCTTACCGGTCGCGGTCATCTTGAAGCGCTTTTTGGCGCCTGACTTGGTCTTCATCTTAGGCATTTCAAACCTCGGTGTTTTGGTCTGGATATCACGCGACTCGGCATGCCATTTCGCCGGCCACGCGGTTGAACCTGCGCCGTATAGGGGCAGTCGGGACGTCATGCAAGCGTGAATTCGCCCTGGTGTCAGCCGAAATTTGAAAAGACGCGGGCGAAGACTTCGGGCATCCGGTCGGCCGTATAGGCACCGGGATTCTGGCCTACGATGACCGCCAGGAGGCCAAAACCCGCGATGGCCAGAACCGCCCAGCTACGCGGCATTTCACCCCGCGAAATGCCGTTGAGAAGTGGGAAGATGCTTAGTGCGATGGCAATGATGGAGCCAACTACCAATGTATCGTGGTTCACTTGTTAACCGTTCCCGAGCTGCCTGTTCCTGACGTCGGATTATTCGGGTTCAGAGGCAAAAATAAGGCGTTCCTGGCACGGCGCGACGCGCAGGATGTTGGTGGTGCCGGGCTGATTGAACGGGATGCCTGCGGTCACCACGATCTGGTCGGCGGGCGTGGCAATGCCGGCTTCGATCACCACGCGGATGGCGGCAAGCACGGCAGACTTGAACCGGTCGATATCGGACACCAGCACGCAATGCATGCCCCAGCTGAGCGATAACCGTCGGGCGGTGGTGACAAGCGAGGTCAGGGCCACGATCGGCACATGCGGACGTTCGCGCGCCGTCAGCAAAGCGGTAGTGCCGCTTTCAGAAAAGCAGCAGATTGCCTTGATCTCGGTGGTTTCCGCGATCTCGCGGGCAGCCGCGACTATGGCGTCGGCAACGGTTTCCTTGCGTCCGCCGCGGGCTGCATCGATGATGGCCAGATAGTTCGGGTCGCTTTCGACCTCCATCGCCACGTTGTTCATGGTCGTGACGGCCTCGATCGGGTAGTCCCCTGCGGCAGATTCCGCCGAAAGCATCACAGCATCTGCGCCTTCGTAGATGGCGTTGGCGACGTCCGACACCTCGGCCCGGGTCGGCACCGGGCTTTCGATCATGCTTTCCAGCATCTGGGTGGCGACGATGACGGGTTTTGCGGCCTTGCGGCAAGAGCGCACCAGCCGTTTCTGTATTGGCGGCACGTTTTGCACAGGCAATTCCACACCCAGATCGCCACGCGCGACCATGATCCCGTCTGATACGCGAAGAATGTCTTCGAAGGCATTCACGGCAGCGGGTTTTTCGATCTTGGACAGGATCGAGGCGCGACCTTTTGCCAGCGTCCGGGCTTCGAGCACGTCATCGGGGC
>JBNKYL010000093.1:0-11026 GCA_050300875.1 Paracoccaceae bacterium | reverse complement strand
GATTTCCACAGCGGGTTCTGCCTGTAGTGCGCAAGCCGCGCCGGGAAATCATCGCTGTCCATATCCAGCCAACCACAGACCCCGACGACGAAATCGGTGCGGGCGGCAATATCCAGCATGAAATCGGTTTCTGCCTCGGTCGGCGCGGCCTGAACAAGTATCGTGCGCGTGACGCCGCATTGGCGCAAAAGCGGGGCCAGATCTTCGGGCATGTAGTCGCGCGCGATGGGCATGTCCGGTGTCATCCAGGTGTAGTCATCACGCGCCACGCGCCACAAATGGTGATGCGTGTCCAACACTTGCAGATCACGATCTGCCGGGGATGTTCCCATGTCCGATGCCTCCTCCTGTCGCGCAGATTTACAGGTGCTGCGCGAATGCACAAGCAGGACGGACAGTTATCCTTGTTTGCCTGTCGACTCGCATGTTACCGATAACGCCGAGCGCGCAGACGAGGGCCAAAATTGTCATGGTTGAATTCGGCAGCTATCCCAGCCTGAGGGGCAAGCGGGTCATCGTTTCGGGCGGGGCCAGCGGGATCGGCGCTGCGGTGGTGACGGGCTTTGCCGAGCAGGGTGCCTTGGTTGGTTTCGCTGATCTCGACCGCGATGCGGGTGATGCGCTGGCGGCCCGCCTGGGCGAAGCGGCGGCGTTTGAACCCTGCGACCTGCGCGACATCAATGCGCTGAAAGCTGCCTTTGCCGCTTTGCGCGCGCGGATCGGACCGACCGATATTCTGATCAACAACGCCGCCCGGGATGATCGCCATGACTGGCGCGATGTCACACCGGACTATTGGGACGAACGCATGTCGACCAACCTGCGGCACATGTTCTTTGCCATTCAGGCCGTGGCCCCGGACATGATCGCGGCGGGCGGCGGTGCGGTCATCAACATGGGGTCGGTGTCCTGGATGATGCCGCAGGGCGGATACCCGGCCTATACGACCGCCAAGGCGGCTGTGCTGGGGCTGACCCGGACCATGGCGCGCGATCTGGGACAACACGGTATTCGTGTCAATGCGATCTCGCCCGGCTGGGTCAGTACTGAACGTCAGAAAAAGCTTTGGATGACACCCGAAGCCGAAGCGGCCCATCTTGACCGCATCTGCCTGAAGTCCATGATTGACCCCGATTACATTGCGCGCATGGCGTTGTTCCTGGCGTCCGATGATGGGGCCATGTGTACGGCGCAGAATTTCATCGTCGATGCTGGCACGGTTTAGGAGTTTGTTGTGAAAAAAGTCGCACTCGGGAAAACAGGGCTGCACGTGACGCCGATCTGTTTCGGCACATCCAGCCTGGGCAACATGCCCGACACGTATGGGTACGAAGTGGATGAAACCCGCGCCCGGGAAACACTGCGCGCGATCTTCGACGGGCCGGTCAATTTCCTGGATACGTCGAACAATTACGGCATTGGACGTAGCGAAGAACGCATCGGCGCGGCTATCGCGGAACGGGGCGGGTTGCCCGATGGGTTCGTATTGGCAACCAAGCTGGATCGCGACATGGAAACCGGCCGCTTCGACGCCTCCCGCGTGCGCCAGTCGGTCGAAGAAAGCCTGACGCGGCTGGGGCTGGACCGTGTACACCTGCTGCACTTGCATGACCCGGAATATGGCCGTGATCTGGGTGAAATCACCGGACCGGGCGGCGCGATGGAAGAACTCTTCAAGCTGAAGGAAGAGGGCATAACAGATGCGGTCGGGCTGGCCATGGGGCGGATCGACCTGCAATTCCCGATGCTGCGGGATTGGCCCGTGGATGCGCTGATCAGCCATAACCGTTTTTCGTTGCTGAACCGCGCGGCGGGCGAGATGTTCGATTTCGCAAAAGCAGCAGGCATCGCGGTACTGAACGCGGCCCCTTATGCGGGCGGCGTGCTGGCAAAGGGCAGCGCAGAAATGCCGCGCGTGACCTATCAGGATGCGGATGAAGAAGCGTTGGCCCCGGTGCGCCGGATCGAGGCGATATGTGCCGAACATGGGCTGGCGCCAGGTGCCGTGGCCTTGCAGTTTTCGATGCGCGATCCGCGGATCGCTTCGACGATCATCGGTGTGACCAAGCCCGAGCGCGTGGCGCAAACGCTGGAATGGGCCGCTGCCGACATTCCGCAGGCGGTCTGGGACGCGATGGAGGCGGTGGGCTATTCCACCGAGGACCCCGAAGCCAATCGTGACTACAAACCGGGTTGATCATGGCAGAATCTAATGAAGCCGCCGCCTGGATCGCCGCAGATTGGGGCACCTCTGCCCTGCGCATCTGGGCGATGGATGACGCTGACAGGGTGATCGGCACCGCCCGGTCCGACAGGGGCATGGGCGGTCTCGACCGCGATGGGTTCGAAACTGCGTTTCTCGAAATTGCGGGCCCCTTTCTGGCCATCGGCGCGGTCACCGATGTGATCGTCTGTGGGATGGCCGGCGCGCGCGAAGGCTGGGCGGAAGCAGGCTACGCCAAGGTGCCATGTGCGCCGGCCGGGGATGCAGCGGTCACGGTGCAGACAGTTGATCCACGCCTGAATGTGCGCATCCTGCCGGGGTTGAGCCAGGCCAGCCCGGCCGATGTGATGCGTGGCGAAGAAACCCAGATTGCCGGGTTCCTGCGCCTTGCCCCGGATTTCGACGGCGTCATCTGCCTGCCCGGCACCCATACGAAATGGGCCCATGTCAGTGCCGGCGAAGTCGTGAGCTTTCGCACCTTCATGACTGGCGAGTTGTTCGCGCTGTTGTCCAAGAATTCCGTTCTGCGCCATGTGGTTGCGGGCGATGGCTGGGATGCCGGGGCGTTCACTTCTGCCCTGTCCGATGCCATGTCACGCCCCGAATCCGTGGCCGCGAAACTGTTCGGACTGCGGGCGTCGGCCTTGCTGGACGCTGTGCCCCCTGCCACGGCACGCGCGCAGTTGTCCGGCCTGCTGATTGGCATGGAACTGGCCGCGTCGCGCCCCTATTGGCTGGGGCAGCGGGTCGCGCTGATCGGGGCTGACGCGCTGGTGGCGCTATACGAAACGGCACTGGCCGGGCAGGGCGTGCCGACCGAAAAGCCCGCGGATGACGTGACCCTGTCCGGGCTCGTCGCGGCGCGGCACAAGTTGAAAGGAACGAAGCCATGACCCGCAACCTGATCGCGATCCTGCGCGGGGTGAAACCTGACGAGGTCGAAGCGATTGCGGACTCGTTGATCACGGCGGGGATCGACCGGATCGAGGTGCCGCTGAATTCTCCCGACCCGCTTGTTTCGATCGAACGGCTTGCCACGCGTTTCGGGGCGGATGCGGTGATCGGGGCAGGCACGGTGTTGACTGTCGATCAGGTCGCCCAAGTTCGCGATGCGGGCGGCAGGCTAATCGTTTCGCCCAATGCTGATACCAACGTGATTGCCGCCACGCGCACGGCGGGGATGCTGTCCTATCCCGGTGTCATGACCCCCACGGAATGTTTCGCTGCGCTGGCGGCGGGCGCCACGGGGCTGAAACTGTTCCCGGGTTCGCTGATCGGTGCAGACGGGTTGCGCGCGATCCGCGCGGTTCTGCCCGAAGGGACCGAGGTCCTGGCCGTGGGCGGGGCTGGGCCTGACAATTTCCAGGAATGGCGCGCTGCGGGGGTGGACGGGTTCGGCATGGGCACGGCAATCTACACGCCCGGCCTGACGGCGTCCGAGGTTGGCGAACGCGCCAATCGGATCGTCGCGCGCTATGACGAGGTGTTTGGCACCTAGATGTCGCGCACCTTGTCGGCCCGAAGCGGGCAAGCGAGGTAAACGCCAAATTCCTTGCCGATATCGGCGGAAACACGGGCATGGACGCGGCCCTGCCGGTCAAGGAAACGCTGTTCGTCTTCGACCGGGAAAATCCCTTCGTGCCAGATGCCCGCATGAATATAAAGCCCGCGCGACCCGTCGCACCAGAAGGCAATGACCTTGTCCGGCGTCAGGTTGTCGCCCGGCATGGCGACCGGCACGATGAAGGGGCGCTTGTCGATGGGCCAGAACATCTGGCCGCCATCGGGGTGGTAATTCATGTGCCACAACAACACCTGATCGCGCGGCGCGGTCTGTTCGGTTTCGCTGGCCGTTTGCGGGTCGGTGGACCAGCCCAGCACGTAATGTCCGCCCACGGCCTCGTTTCGCCCGAACAGAACGTCGCCCCTCCACGTCCCTGAAAACGTGCCTTCGACCCAGCCGCCTTCGTCGCCGCTGTCTTCGTCCACGGGCCGCCAGCCCTGGGCAGGCCAGCGGGTGATTTCCAGCGTGCACATGTCCGGGTCATCAACCAGCCAACCATAGCCCTTGACTGAGGCATCCGTCGCCCGGATCAATGGCACCTCGTGCCAGGGCAGGGACGGTTTGGTGGCGGCATCGAAGATGTATTCAGGCGCATTCATGGGTCAGAACACGATCACGTTGCGCTTGGCCTTGCCGGTCTTGGTGTCGGCGATGGCTTCGTTGATCTGGTCCAGGCGGTAGCTGCCCGACACCAGTTCGTCCAGCTTGAGCCGACCTTGCTGATAGAGCTCGACAAGCCAGGGGATGTCGCGCGACAACAGCGGGTCGCCCATCTTCGTGCCGATCAGGTGCTGACCAAGCGATGCGATGACGGACGGGTCGTAGGTTGCAACCTCGCCGGAATGGTTCATCCCGGCCATGATCATCCGGCCCTTGCGCGCCAGAAAGCGGGGTGCGGAATTGTAGGCGGAGATTGCGCCGACAGACACGATCACGACATCGGCAAGTTTCCCGCCTGATTGCGTGGCAGCTTCCTTCCACGGCTGTTTGGCATTGGCCAGTACGCCGCCCGTGGCCCCGAATTCGCGGGCCATGGCAAGTTTTTCTTCGCTCATGTCGACGGCGATCACATGGGCTGCCCCGGCGATCGCCGCGCCCTGAATGGCGTTCAGCCCGACGCCGCCCGCGCCGATGACCGTCACGACCTCGCCCGGGCGCACCTTTGCGGCGTTCACGGCGGAGCCGACGCCAGTCAGTACGCCGCAGGCCAGAAGGCAGGCAGATGCCTTGGGCATGTCGGCGGGGATCTTGGCCAGCTGGCTGGCATGGACCGTGACCTTTTCGGCAAAGGCCCCGCAGTTCATCGGGCGGCTGATGGCACCGCCATCGGTTTGGGTCAGGGCCGAAGGACGCGCCGAGTTGTCGCAATAGGCCGGGTCGGCCGTAGCGCAGGCCGGGCAATGGCCGCAGGAATGGATCAGCGTGACGACCACGTCATCGCCCAGGCCGTAGCCCTGCACATCCGGGCCGATCGCCGTGATTTTCCCTGCAGCTTCATGGCCATAAACGGCTGGCAGGTCGCCGCCCCAGCCGCCTTCGATATAGGAAATGTCGGAATGGCAGATCGCGCAGGTTTCCAGCGTCACTTCGACCTCGCCGGTTTCCGGCGCGCGCAGCATCACCTCTTCGATCACCAGCGGTTGGCCGAATTCACGGCAGACGGCGGCCCTGACTTTTTGCATGATTGCTCCCCGGTTGTTGCGGCGAGCCTGCCGCCATTGGCGGGCGGGGTCCAGCCTGTAATCGACCCGGGCGGTCGGTTTCAGGCGGTTTTTTCGGACGCTTGGGGGCTGGTCGTGGCGAAGATCAGGAAAGCGGCCAACGTCAGCACGGCGGCCAAGGCAAAAGGCGCGCCGGGCAGGTAGATGGGCGCGGGGCCGGTGGTGAAATACCAGAAGCTCTGTGTCATAAGGACCGGCGCGATGATCATCGCCACCGCGTTTACGGACAGGAACGCGCCCTGCAATTCGCCCTGCTGGTCGTCACCCGCGATGCGCGACATCATCGCCTGCAGGGCCGGGCCAGAAACCGAAGCCAGTGCTGTGATCGGCGTCAACGCCAAAGCGACCCAGCCATTTTCGATGAAAACCATGGCCGTGAACACGATCGTGTCGATTGCCAGCCCCAGAATAACCGTGCGCCGTTCGCCCAGCCATTTCAGGATCGGTCGCATCAAAAGCCCCTGCGCGATGGCGATGAAGATGCCGAACAACGCCAGTGACAGCCCGATCATGAGGGGTTCCCATCCATAACGTTCCAGCGCGAAATAGGCCCAGACGGCAGGGTAAACGAAAAAGGCCACGCCAAGGATGAAAGCCACCACGAACAACCGGCCCAGACCGGGCAGGTTGCTCAGATGGCGGAACGCGCCCAGCGGGTTGGCGCGGGTCCAGGAAAATGGGCGACGGATGCGGTCGGTGACCGTTTCGGGCATGGCGAACCAGCCCAGCGCGAAATTCCCGGCCGCCAGGATCGCTGCGGCATAGAAGGGCGCGCGCGTGCCATACTCGCCCAGCAACCCGCCGATCAGCGGGCCAAGCACGAACCCGATGCCAAAGCCCGCGCCGATCAGTCCGAAATTGGTGGCCTTTTCTTCGGGCTTGGACAAATCCGCCATCGCCGCCGATGCGGTGGCCTGCGTGGCCGAGGTGATGCCGCCGATCACGCGCCCGATCAGCAACAGCGTGATGGTGCCAGCCAGCGCCATGATCAGATAGTCGATCGTCAGGAAAAACAGCGACACCAGCAGAACCATGCGGCGGCCGAACCGGTCGGACAGGTTGCCCAGCAACGGACCGAACAGGAACTGCATGATCGCGAAGACGGTGGCCAGAATGCCCCCCCATTGCGCGGCCTCGCCGATATCGGCCGCACGCACTTCGCGGATCAGGTCGGGCATGACGGGCATGATCAGCCCAAGGCCCATGGAATCTATGACGACTGTCAAGACTATGAAAATAAATGGTAATCTTGACGTCATGTATGATAGGCCCGGCCTGTAGGTCTTGGGCATATATCCGTCGCCCGCCCGAATGCAATGGCCGGTCGCTCGTGCAGCAGTACTCTGCTGACAGATCCCACGCCTACATAAGTTTGCGCGGGATCACCTTTTCGAAGTTGCGCGCAAATATGCGCTGTCGGCCTTCATAGGCTTCGATGCGCGCGGTCACGTGGAAGGTGTCGGCATCTGCGGACAATTCCGAAAACGTCTCGGTCCGCACTTCCCATTCCCCGCGCCGCGTGGTGTCGGTCCAATGGGTCTGGCCCCGTGCCGACAGCGGATCCGCAGGGTTGATCTCCCACCATTCGCGGGCGGTCGAGCCATTGATCAGCCCGTGGTCAAGGTCCTCGACCTCGCCGAAATCATCATGCAGTTCCAGCATCACCACCCCGGTTTTCTGATCGGTCCGCGTCAGCCGGTGGTTGGACGGTTCGCGCAGCGTCTCGATGGCCCAGGGCGGTGCGGCATCCGGGGCTTCGAAGGTGACGGCCCGGCCTTCATCAGCCAGCATTGGGATCGAAACCGAACCTGCGGTGACCGTCAGCTTGCCCTGTTGCGGCGCAGGCCAGATCAGCGGCCAATAGGCATTGGACAGCGATAGGCGCAGCTTGTGCCCTGCGGGCAGGGCATAGGCGATCTGGTCAAGCTTCACCCGGATGCGAACGGGTTCGCCCACAGGCATCGGGGCAGGGTGTTCCGAGCTGTCGCGATGGGTCAGGTTCAATACGCCATAGGTGATGCGCGCCACCGATCCGTCGGGCCGCACATCGTTCAGCCGCACGGCAATCTGGGCAATGGGCTTGTCCGATGTCAGTTCCAGATCGACCTCGACCGCGCCGACGACCGAAACCGGGTCGGGAAGCGGGGCGGTGTCGAAAACAGTGGAATAGGCATCGTCGCGGCGCTGATCGCCTGGCAGGTCGGGGCCGAGCCAGATGGCGCAATATTCGCCCGCACTGCCGCCGGTATCGGCGGGGCTGTCGATCACCGCATGTGCGGGGCCGGGCCGGTCGGCCAGCATGTTGCCATTCAGATGCAGAATGCGGGTGGGCGCGTTGCGGAAATCCTGCGCCACCCAGCGCCCACGCCGTTCGGCATACCAGGGCTTCGGTTCCTCGCTTTCCATCACGAAAAGTCGCAGGTCGGGGTCATCTTCGACGCCGGTCGCTTCATCCTTCAACCAGCGATCCCACCAGCGCTTGGCCTCTTGCAGGAACCCGATGCGCGGTTCGGGGGCGGCGAAATGGGGGTATTTGTGGATCCAGGGGCCGATGATGCCCTTGACCGGCGCGTCGAGGTTTTCGACCAGTTGCTGCACCGCGTTCTTATAGGCATCGCCCCAGCCGCCGACGGCCAGCGTCGCGGCCTTGATCGCCGAATAGTCTTCGCAAACCGACCCGTGCTGCCAATAGGCGTCGCGGGTCTGATGTTCCAGCCAGGTTTCCAGCAGGTGCGGTTCATTCTTCAACCGGGCCACCCACATATCTCGCCATTTCTCGCCAACGATTGCCGGGTCTGGCGGACGCGAGGAATAGGACAGCATAGTGCCGGCCCAGCCGAGGTTTTCGCCCAGCAGGCACCCGCCCTTGTAGTGGATATCATCGGCAAAGCGGTCGACCGTGGAACAGAGCGTGATGATCGCCTTGAGCGGTTCGGGCTGCAAAGCCGCGACCTGCAACGAGTTGAACCCGCCCCAGCTGATCCCCATCATGCCGACCTTGCCGGTCGACCACGGCTGCGCCGCGATCCAGTTGATGACTTCGACCGCGTCGGACAGTTCCTGCGCGGTGTATTCGTCTTCCATCAGGCCTTCGCTGTCGCCATTTCCGCGCATGTCGACGCGCAGGCAGGCATAGCCGCGAGACGCAAACCAGGGATGGGTCAGCGCATCGCGCGCGCAGGTGCCATCGCGTTTGCGGTAGGGCAGGTATTCCAGGATGGCAGGCACCGGCCTGCTGGCCGCGCCTTCTGGCATCCAGACCCGCGCCGACAGGCGCGTGCCATCCGATAGGGTGATCCCCATGTCGGGGTTTTCAGTGATCTTCTCTGGTCCCAGGCCCACTTGCGTTGCCCTTTCTGCTCGTCTTGGGGCGGAATCGGCACGCACATTTCATCGCGCTCGGCACCTGCCCCATGCCTCGTCTTTCGGGGTTCTGATAGCCCGCAATTCAGCCCGCATCATGGCGGGTTGACGCCGACCCTGTGAACCTGCCGAAGGGCGCCGACCAAGTTGCGTTGCACCGCAATCTGCGCCACCCACAGGCGGAAGGGCCACTGGTTACGAAACTGGAAGGGCTACTCGAAACCGCAAAACTTGGGTGCAGCCTAGCGATCACCTGCCGGGCATGACAAGCGCATTCGCGGGTTCAAATCGGGAAGTGTTGCGAACCAGTTGCGGTGCTGGTCCCGGGTCCATGGCCGGAAACGGGTATTCCGGCCGTTGGCATTGTTTTTAAGGGCTTTCGGGCCCTTGGCCTGAAGGATCAGGCTTCCTCTTCTTCTGCGCCTGTGTCGACCAGCCAGCCGCCGGGGCCAGCGATGTGGTCGGGCAACAGCATGATCATGGCTTCACGAACGGCGATGCAGGCCATCGCGGCAAGAACGATCTGGTCAAACGAGATAGCAGTGAATTCCATTGTTACGCTCCGTGCATTTGTTGATCCTGTTTTCCCGTCGGATCGGGGCGGAAAAAAGGCACGGTCAGATTGATTTCTTTGTATTTGGGTGAATGCGATGTGAATGTCCTGTTATCCAGATTGGAAACCGGGATGGCGATCAGGATTGTTTCCGCTTCCGTGATTTCCGCCATCTTCCCGCCACAATCCAGTAACGGGAAAAACGAAGGCGCATTGTCACCAAATCAGGTGGGTTCGAACGGGTCCACGCCGTACCCTACACCTGAAAGGTAAAGCCCGTTTCCGGGGCAGACCGGTCCGCAGGCCGTCCGGTCGCGCGCTTCCAGTGCGTCGCGCACCTGATCTGGGGGCCAGGCCCCGGCGCCAACGCGTTCCAGCGTTCCGACCATGGATCGCACCTGGTTATGCAGGAAGGACCGTGCCGACAATTCAAACCGAAACTCGCGCCCCCCCGGATAGGGGTGTTCGCTGATGTCCAGTCGGTCCAGAGTCTTGACCGGGCTCTTGGCCTGGCATTCCGTGGCGCGGAAGGTCGTGAAGTCGTGCTTGCCCACCAGGTGCCGTGCGGCGTCCTGCATGGGCGAAAGGCCAAGATCGTTCGCAACCCGCCATGCCCGGTCGCGGTCATGGACCAGCGGAGCGCGCCTGACGATCAGGCGAAACAAGTAATGTCGCTCGATGGCGGAAAACCGGGCGTGAAAGTCATCGGGCACTGCCGCGCAGTCGACAATCGCAATGGGCGCGGGTTTGAGGTGATAGTTCAGAGCCTCGGACAGGCGGAACGGATCCCAGTCGCGCGCCATGTCGCAATGGGCCACCTGGCCCAGCGCATGAACGCCCGTATCGGTGCGCCCGGCTGCCGCAGTGGATGGCAGGTTGGGTTCCAGACGCGCCAGGGCCTCTTCAACCAAGCCCTGCACGGTGGGCAGCCCTTTCTGGCGTTGCCAACCGGCAAAGGGCGTGCCGTCATATTCGATTTTCAGCGCATAGCGGTGCATGTGGCGCTGATAGCGCGGGGCAGGGCAAACGGCAATTGCTCTGGCAGCGGCGGTTTGCGATGCCTATGTCTAGGCCGACGAAAGGTGAGGGACGGTTTTGGTATTCGCCGATATCGCCGACGGGCTTACCCGTGGCGTTGAAAATGTGCAGAACACGGTCAGCGAGGCGCTGTTCGAACCGGTTATCCGGCTGGGGGTGACCGGGCTGGCGCGCGCGGGCAAGACCGTTTTCGTAACGTCCCTTGTTGCCAACATGCTGGATCGTGACCGCATGGGTCACGTGTCCGCCATCCGCGAAGGCCGCATCGACGCGGCCTATCTGCAACCCCAGCCTGACGACACGATCCCGCGTTTCGACTACGAAGGCAACCTGGCGTCCATGCTTGGACAATACCCTGAATGGCCCGCCAGCACGCGCACGATCAGCGAATTGCGTCTGTCTCTGAGGGTGCGGTCGGGCGGTTTGCTGGGCGGGCTGTCGGGGCCGCGCCGTATCCATATCGACATTGTCGACTATCCCGGCGAATGGCTGCTGGACCTGTCCCTGCTGGATACCGATTTCGCCAAATGGTCTGCCGAAACCATCGCTCGTGCGCGTGGTCG
>JBNKYL010000092.1:0-5381 GCA_050300875.1 Paracoccaceae bacterium | reverse complement strand
CTGGGTTGGCTATGCAGATTTCTCGGCAAGCCGGGCAGGAACCGGATCGACCACCGGCACGCTGTCGGCCCGGATCGCACGGGAATACTCCGGCCGCGACAGTGGCATCATCGCGCCTTTTGCCGGGCTGGACATATCGCGCGCCAATATCAACGGCATACTGACCGGCACCCATTCGGTCGCGAGCCTGTCCTTTGGCGTCTATGCCGTCAGCGAACGGGATGCCGGGTTGATTGTGGACGGCTACGCGGCTCTCGGCATGGGGCGCAACAACCTGGACCTGACAGACGGGTCGCTGGACCTGTCGGGCGACTACATGTCGACCTCTTTCTTGGCGGGTGCCGCCGTGACCGGAATGATCGAACGCGAAAACTGGACCCTGTACCCCGAGTTGGCGCTGGATTTCGGCGTGGCGCGGATTGGCGTGTTCGACGTGTCGGGCGTGTCATCCGGCGGCACCGGACAGGCATCGTTCGATGGTGGGCAGGTCAGTTTTGCCAGCTTGACCCTGTCACCGGAATTTGCCTTTCCCGATGGGCCGGACGCAAGCTGGTCCATTGCCCCGCAGCTGATCTGTTCGGTCACGGTTGCGTCCAGCCGCAATTCGGCCTGCGGCGGCGGGCTCGCCCTGGGGATGCATGCGGTGGATCGTGCCGACAGGGAAAGCACCGATGTCGTGCTGTCCCTGTCGCGCACTGGCGACACGACCCAGCATGCCATTTCGTTGCGTTATGGCGTGCATTTCTGACACCGCGTTTGCCGAGCCTGGCACCCGGTTCGGCCCGGCTGGCCAGACCGTTGCGTGTAAAGCCCGGCAAACCCCAAAATCTTGTGCCATCCACGTGACATACCCGGCCGGAACCTCTATATTTGCCATCAAGTAGCAAGGACGGGTTTACATGGCCGAAGGCGACGAGCAGCAGCCAGAATACGGCGCGGATTCTATCAAGGTTCTTAAAGGCTTGGAGGCTGTGCGCAAGCGTCCGGGCATGTATATCGGCGACACCGATGACGGGTCCGGCCTGCACCACATGGTTTACGAAGTCGTGGATAACGGCATTGACGAGGCTCTGGCAGGTCATGCGACAGCCGTGACGGTCACGATCCACGCCGACAGCTCGGTTTCCGTGCGCGACAACGGGCGCGGGATTCCGGTCGATATTCACGAGGAAGAAGGCGTGTCTGCCGCCGAGGTCATCATGACCCAGCTGCACGCGGGCGGCAAATTCGACAGCAATTCCTACAAGGTGTCGGGTGGTCTGCACGGCGTCGGCGTGTCCGTGGTCAACGCGTTGTCTGACTGGCTGGAACTGCGCATCTGGCGGCAAGGCAAGGAACATGTCGCGCGGTTCGAACATGGCGATACGGCCGAACATCTGAAAGTCGTCGGCGACGCCAATGGCGAACGCGGGACCGAGGTGCGGTTTCTGGCCTCGACCAAGACGTTCTCGAACCTCGAATATTCCTTCAAGACGCTGGAAAACCGCCTGCGCGAACTGGCCTTCCTGAATTCCGGCGTGCGCATCATCCTGCGCGACGAACGCCCGGCCGAGGCGCTGCAAAGCGAGCTGTATTACGAAGGTGGCGTGAACGAATTCGTCCGCTATCTGGACCGCAACAAGACCCCGATGATCGAAGACCCGATCTTCGTCACCGGCGAACGCGACGGCATCACGGTCGAGGTCGCGATGTGGTGGAATGACAGCTACCACGAAACGGTTCTGCCCTTTACCAACAACATCCCGCAACGCGATGGCGGCACCCATCTTGCGGGGTTCCGTGGCGCGCTGACGCGCACGATCAACCTTTATGCCAATTCGACTGGCTTGCTGAAAAAGGAAAAGGTCAACTTCACCGGCGATGATGCACGCGAGGGCCTGACCTGTGTGCTGTCGGTCAAGGTGCCCGACCCGAAATTCAGCTCGCAAACCAAGGACAAGCTCGTTTCGTCCGAGGTTCGCCCCGCCGTCGAAAGCCTGATGAACGAAAAACTCAGCGAGTGGTTCGAAGAGCATCCGCAAGAGGCGCGCCTGATTGTCGGCAAGATCGTCGAGGCCGCGCTGGCCCGCGAAGCCGCCCGCAAGGCCCGCGAAATGACGCGCAAGAAGTCATCATTGGACATCGCGGCGCTTCCGGGCAAGCTGGCCGAATGCCAGGAAAAGGACCCGTCCAAGCGCGAATTGTTCCTGGTCGAAGGCGACAGCGCCGGGGGGTCGGCCAAACAGGGCCGGTCCCGGCACAATCAGGCGGTTCTGCCCCTGCGCGGCAAGATCCTGAACGTCGAACGCGCGCGGTTTGACCGGATGTTGGGAAGCCAGGAAATCGGCACGCTGATCACTGCCATGGGCACGGGCATCGGGCGCGATGAATTCGACATCGGCAAGCTGCGTTACCACAAGATCATCATCATGACCGATGCCGATGTGGACGGCGCGCATATCCGCACGCTGTTGCTGACCTTCTTCTTCCGCCAGATGCCGGAGATTATCGAGGGCGGCTACCTCTACATCGCGCAACCGCCGCTTTACAAAGTGTCGCGCGGCCGGTCGGAGGTTTACGTCAAGGACCAGCCCGCGCTGGAAGACTACCTGATCCAGCAGGGTATCGAAGGCGCGGTTCTGCGGTTGGCAAATGGCGAGGAAATCGCCGGTGCCGACCTGATGCGCGTCATCGAGGCCGCGCGCCAGTTCCGCCGCATTCTGGAAGCCTTCCCCACCCACTACCCGCGCCATATCCTGGAACATGCGGCCCTGTCCGGCGCCTTCGACCCCGGCCGCGCCGATGCCGATCTGCAAACCGTGGCCGATCAGGTCGCCAAGCGGTTGGACATGATCGCGGTCGAATATGAACGGGGCTGGCAGGGTCGGATCACACAGGATCATGGTATCCGCCTGGCCCGCATCCTGCGCGGGGTCGAAGAAATCCGCACGTTGGACGGCGCCGTCCTGCGGTCCGGCGAAGCCCGCCGACTGTCCGAAGTCAGCCGCGACACACGTGGCCATTTCCGTGAACCGGCGCATCTGGTCCGAAAGGATCGCGATCAGGTCATTTACGGCCCCATCGACCTGCTGAACGCCATCTTGGCCGAGGGCGAAAAGGGTCTGACGCTGCAGCGTTACAAAGGTCTGGGCGAAATGAACCCCGATCAGCTTTGGGAAACCACGCTGGACCCCGAAGCCCGCACGCTGTTGCAGGTCAAGGTCGATGATTTCGCCGAAGCCGATGATCTGTTTACCAAGCTCATGGGCGATGTCGTCGAACCGCGGCGCGAGTTCATCCAGACCAACGCGCTAAGTGTTGCCAACCTGGATTTCTGATCTTGACCCTACCGGGTTCTATTCGCGATCTATTGGCGTTCAGGCTCGGTTCAGGATTGCGTGAAACCCATGGCCGATAAGGCAATCGCGAAAATAACGGGCACCGCGCTGGTCGTCTTGCTCGCCTGTCTGCCGGTCTTTGTGACCGCGGTCGTGCCGCTCGTCGATTTCTACCCACATGTGACCCGGTTCTTCGTACTGGCCGGGGGCGGGCAGGGCACGCCGCTGGCCGAAAGCTATCAGGTCCACTGGGCCCTGCTGCCCAATATCGGATTCGACGCCGTCGGCGCCATGTTCATGGCGGTTCTGCCGCCGATGGGGGCCGCGAAACTCAGTGCCGTGGTAACCATTCTTGTCCCGATGCTGGGCACGATCTACCTGTCCCATGCCGTGCACGGGCGCACCACTCTCCCGACCGTCATCGGCGCGGCGATCGTGGCCCATAGCAGCATCCTGATCTGGGGTTTCCTCAATTTTCTACTCGCGCTGGGGCTGATGCTGTTCGCGCTGGGCCTGTGGATCAGGCAAAAGGACCGCCCCGGCCTGCAATACGCCGCCGCCTTCATGGCAGGGCCGCTGATCCTGCTGTCGCATGGTTTTGGGTTCCTGCTGTGGGGGCTGTGCCTGGGCATGGTGGAACTGGCGCTGATCATCGAAGATCGTCGCCTGACACTGGCCCACGTGGTCCGGCGCGCCTTGGTGTTGGCAAGCCTCGCGGTCCTGCCGCTGATCCTGTTCCTGATGATGCCAACCGCACATGCCGAAGGCGGCGGGTTGAAATCCTTGTCGAATTTTCAGACCTATGTCGATCAGGGCCAGCATTGGGTGCGGCTTTGGGGCGAAGCCCTGGACCGGCTCGACTGGTTCCTGCGTGTCGCCAATTCCACCTATCCGACGTTCGACAGTATCATCGGGCTATTGATGTGGGCGGGCATGGCGTTTGCCGTCTGGCGCCGCTGGCTGCCGGTCCATCGCCGCTTGATCCCGGTCATCCTTTTGGCGGCCTTGCTGATGGCTGTCACGCCGCCCACGCTGTTCAGCAGCGGTCATTTGCCGAAACGGATTCCGCTTCTGTTCCTTGCCCTGCTTGTCGCATCTTTCGATTTTGCGCGCGTGCGCGCGGGGTCCCCCGTGGTGTTGGCGCTTGTCGCACTATTTGCCATCCGGATCGCCGCCACAACCGTGGGATGGGCGAGCGACGGCAAGCGATATGACCGGTTCCTGTCGGTTCTGCAATCGCACCAGACCGGTGCGATCGGGGCCGCCTATTTCGCACCGGATTTCGACCGCGAAATGCATCGTCCGAATTGCTCGCCGCTTGCGCCGCTCATGTCGTTGATAAACGGCACCGCGATCCCGACCTTTGCCTCTGCGCTTCAGCAGCCGTTGACCATTGTCGGCCCGTTGGCCGCCGCGATGGACAAGCTGCCGCCTGCAATAGACGACGCGCCCCCGAACGATGCCATTTCGGCCTATCAGGCCGCCGGGTTCGAAAGCCTGCTGATCTGTGCCGACGCGCCGGTTGCCTTGCCCGACAATGTCGGTGTGATCGCCCAGGACGGTCCGTGGATGCTGCTTGCCCTGTCAGCGTCTGCCGGTGATCCCAAGTAGGCGCGCCGCGATGGGCGCGCCGAAAATCACCAGCATGATCCGCGCCAGGTGCGACAGCGACACATAGGCGGGCTCCTGCCCCATGGCGATGGCCAGCAGGCTCATTTCCGTCAACCCGCCGGGTGAATAGGCCAGGAAAACTTGCGCCACATCAATGCCGCCCAGCCGCGCCACGACCGCCGCAAAACCCGTTGCCACGATCAGCATCAGAAATGACGACACAGCGCCCAGCGCCAGGTTGCGCCCGACATCGGTCAGGCTGACCCCGACAAACCGGCACCCGATGATCGTGCCAAGGACAATCTGCGCGATGATCACAAGGATACTGGGCGGTGGCAGCGTCACGACCCCGGCCAGATGCACGGCACCGGACAGGATCATCGGCCCCAGCATCGGTGCGGCCGGCAGGCGCAGCCACCGGGCCAACGGAACACCGGCCACGGCACAAGCCAG
>JBNKYL010000091.1:0-5749 GCA_050300875.1 Paracoccaceae bacterium | reverse complement strand
ACCTGTCTAAAATTGGTGATTTTTCTTAACCAGTCTTCGCGCCCGGCGCAATTGCGCCGGGTCTGAATTGGTGCCACTTACGGGGCGCAACAATCCCGTGGGGCGCGGTTCATGGACATCATCCTAATCGGATCACTGGCGAGCCTCGGGGCCGGGCTGATGACCGGGGTCGGCGCCGTGCTGGTTCTGTTCGGACGCCAGATCACCCGGCGGGCCAATGATGCCTTGCTGGGGTTCGCCGCCGGGGTGATGCTGTCGGCTTCTTATTTTTCCCTCATCTTGCCGGGTATCGATGCCGGGACCGAGGTCTATGGCGGGCTGGTCGCAGCGGCATTCGTCGCAGCGGGCGGGATCGTTCTGGGCGCGCTGGCGGTTGCCTTGCTGAACGAAGCCCTGCCGCACGAACATTTCGTCACCGGGCACGAGGGCGGGGAAGGCGCGGGGCTTTCAAAGGTCTGGCTGTTCGTGCTGGCGATCACCATCCACAATTTCCCCGAAGGCATGGCCGTGGGGATCGGATTTGGTGGCGGGGACGTTTCCAATGGCATGTCGCTGGCCACCGGGATCGGGTTGCAGAACGCGCCCGAAGGCCTGGCGGTGGCTGTGGCATTGCGCGGGCAGGGGTATGGCCGGGTGCGGTCCTTCTTGATCGCGCTGGCGACCGGGCTGATTGAACCCGTCGGCGGGTTGATCGGCGTGTGGGCCGTGCATGTTTCGATCTACATCCTGCCCTGGGGGCTGACCTTCGCGGCGGGGGCGATGCTTTATATCATCAGCCACGAAATCATCCCCGAGATTCATCGCTACGGGAATCAGAACGCAGCGACTACGGGTCTGACGGTCGGGGTTGTCCTGATGATGCTTTTGGACGTGATCCTGGGCTGACGGATCAGGCGCGGTGCGCGCCTTCGGCCAGGCCAGCGACGAAGTTCAGGATTTCGGGCACCGATTTGCCTTCGGCAATCATCGCCACGATGGCGGACCCCACCACGGCGCCATCGGCCACGGACGCGATGGCTTCGGCAGTTTCGGGCGACCGGATGCCGAACCCCACGATCACCGGCAGGTCGGTTTTCGCCTTGATACGGGCCACTTCCGGGCCGACATCCGTTGCCTCGGCAGCGGCGGCACCGGTGATGCCGGTGATCGACACGTAGTAAACGAAGCCGGAGGTATTCTGCAGCACCTTGGGCAAGCGCTTGTCATCGGTCGTCGGCGTGGCCAGACGAATGAAGTTCAACCCGGCCTTTTGGGCGGGGATGCACAGTTCTTCATCTTCTTCCGGGGGCAGGTCGACGACGATCAGCCCGTCGACCCCTGCGGCCTTGGCGTCGACAAGGAACTTGTCCACGCCACGGTTATAGATCGGGTTGTAATAACCCATCATCACGATGGGGGTTTCATTGTCGAACTTGCGAAACTCGGTCGCCATATCCAGCGTTTTCTGCAGGGTCTGTCCGCCGTCCAACGCGCGTTGCCCGGCCAGCTGGATCGTCGGTCCATCGGCCATAGGGTCGGTAAAGGGCATACCTAGTTCAATCACGTCGACACCGGCGTCGGGCAGGCCCTTCATGATTTCCAGCGAGGTCGCGTAGTCGGGGTCGCCCGCCATGATATAGGACACAAACGCCTTGCGGTTTTGGGACCGGAGCTTGGCGAAACGGTCATCGATGCGGGTCATGGGCGGGCCTTTCACTTGCAGCGCTCATCCCTTGCCGAAAAGCGCAGGCGAAATCAAGCGGCCTTGACCGCGCAGGCCGGGCTGCCTTAAACGGCGCGGTCCGATCACGAAAGGGAAAGTCATGGGGTTCAAGACCGGGATCGTGGGTCTGCCGAATGTGGGCAAGTCGACGCTGTTCAACGCACTGACGCGTACGGCGGCGGCGCAGGCGGCGAATTTTCCCTTTTGTACGATCGAGCCGAATGTCGGTGAGGTTGCGGTGCCTGACCCGCGGCTGGACAAGCTGGCGGAAATTGCGGGGTCCAAGCAGATCATCCCGACGCGTATGACATTTGTCGATATTGCGGGGTTGGTGAAGGGCGCCAGCAAGGGCGAAGGGCTGGGCAACCAGTTTCTGGCCAATATTCGTGAATGCGATGCCATCGCCCATGTCGTGCGCTGCTTCGAAGATGGCGACGTGACCCACGTCGAAGGCCGGGTGGACCCGCTGGCCGATATCGACGTGATCGAAACCGAGCTGATGCTGGCCGATCTGGAATCCATCGAAAAGCGGCTGGCCGGGCTGGTGCGCAAGGTGCGGGGCGGTGACAAGGAAGCGGTTGCGCAGGAACGCCTGTTGAAAGCGGCGCAGGTGGCGCTGGAAGACGGGCGTCCGGCGCGGTCGGTCGAAGTCGCGGACGAAGATCGCAAGGCCTGGGGGATGCTGCAGCTTCTGACGCAGAAGCCGGTTTTGTATGTCTGCAACGTGGCCGAGGATGAGGCGGCGGAAGGCAACGCCCATTCGGCCAAGGTCCAGGCGCGGGCGGCCGAGGAAGGCGCGGCAGCCGTGATCATTTCGGCGAAGATCGAAGAGGAAATCAGCCAGCTTGATCCCGAGGAAGCCGAGTTGTTCCTGGGCGAAATGGGACTGGAGGAGGCCGGGCTGGACCGTTTGATCCGGGCGGGTCATGAATTGCTGGGTTTGCAGACTTATTTCACCGCAGGGCCGAAAGAGGCGCGGGCCTGGACGATCCGCAAAGGGTCACTGGCCCCGCAGGCGGCGGGCGTGATCCATGGCGATTTCGAGCGCGGGTTCATTCGGGCCGAAACGATTGCATATGACGACTACGTGGCCTGCGGCGGCGAGCAGGGGGCCAAGGAAGCGGGCAAGATGCGGGTCGAAGGCAAGGGCTACACCGTCAAGGATGGCGACGTGCTGCATTTCCTGTTCAACGCGTGATCAAGTGGGTGTCCACGCGTGGGCACCTTTCTAAGCTGTTGAAAAATAAAGATCCGATATTTGGCGCCGCGGTTGGCGCCAAGTTCACACAACCTGCCGGGCGGCCAGACGTTCCTGTACCAGCCCCGCAATGCGGGCGACGTCGCCGCCGATGGGTTCGCCACTGACGTGATGGGCGGACAAGCTGGACGCTGCACGTTCCAGCGGGTCGTCATGGCTGATCCGCGCCAAACCGCAAAGGAATTGCACTGCGTAGTTCAGCGCGCCGGGGTCCAGTTCTTCGCTACCGGTCAGTACATCGGTGATATGCGTCAGGTCATCGAGCAACGCGAGCGGGTCGGGTTCAACCGTGTCGTCGGTGATCCGGCGCAATCCTTTGGGCCGGTTCTCGGGTGGCAGGTGCTCCAGCACGCGGGCCTGAAAGACGGACAGGGATTCGATGGGCTTGTCCATGAACCCGTCTGCGCCCGCCGCCGTGGCCAAATCGCGCGCGCCGGGATCGCCGCTGATCCCCAGGATCACATCGACGCGCGGCGTGGCGTGTGCCAGTTCGGCGATCAGGTCTGTGCCGGACCCGTCGGGCAGGCCCAGATCCACGATCACCACGGACGGACGGTAGACAGCCAAATGTTTGTGGGCGGACCGCAGGCTGTCAGCGCGGCGGATGCGCGCGCCTGACCGCAGGCACAGCAATCGCATGGCTTCGGATGCGAAGCGGCTGTCTTCGACCACCAGCACGGTCAGGCCCAGAAGCGGCCGTTCCGCGGTGGGTGATTGGGCGGATAGCAGAAGGTCCAGTTCGTCGGCCATAGTAGTGATTCCCCTGAGATCGTTGGCCCGATTAAGGCAGGTCAGGGTAAACCAGCCGTTAAACCGCCTGCGGCCAGATGGCGCTTGATCCCCGTTGATTGCGGGCGGATAAGCGGGCGCGTGACAAAGACGGGGTGACGAAATGATCGGACGTTTGAACCATGTTGCCATTGCCGTGCCGGACCTGGACGCGGCCAGCGCGCAGTATCGCACCATGCTGGGTGCAGATGTCGGCGCGCCACAGGACGAACCCGATCACGGGGTGACAGTGGTTTTCATCAATCTGCCCAACACGAAGATCGAATTGCTTTATCCGCTGGGCGATGCCAGCCCGATCAACGGGTTTCTGGAAAAGAACCCGTCAGGCGGCATTCACCATGTCTGCTACGAGGTCGATGATATTCTGGCGGCCCGTGATCACCTGAAGGCAGAAGGCGCGCGGGTGTTGGGCAATGGCGAACCGAAGATCGGCGCGCATGGCAAGCCTGTCTTGTTTCTGCATCCCAAGGATTTCAACGGCTGCCTGATCGAGTTGGAGCAGGTCTGATGTCGATCGTATCGGCCATAGTCCTGTATATCGTGATCTGGTTCGTGGTGCTGTTCGTGACCCTGCCGATCGGCTTGCGCACGCAGGGCGACGAAGGCGAGGTCGTGCAGGGCACGCCGGAAAGTGCGCCCGCCAATTTCCGCATGAAGCGGACGGTGGTGATCGTGTCGCTGGTCACGCTGGTGATCTGGGCGATCACGTCGGGGATCATCCTGTCGGGTTGGATCAGCGTCAGCGATTTCGATTATTTCGGCCCAGACCGCTAGGCGCGGGTTTCGACCCGGTGGAAGAGGTGCGTGAAGGTTGCCGCACCCAGAACCGGGATCAGCAGGTTCAGCACCGGCACTGTCAGCGGGATCGCCATGAGCGTGCCGGCCAGCCAGATCTGGGCGCGGTTGCGGCGGAAGGCGTCGCGCGCGCCCGCGCGGCCCAGGCGACGCATGGCGGTGAGCTGAAAGTATTCTCGCCCCAGAAAGAACCCGTTCAGCGCCCAGAACACCACGGGGGTGAAGGGCGCGAGGACAACCGTGACGGTCATGATCAGGTAGAGGATCAGGGCGGCAATATTGGCGATGATCAGCAGGCCCAGAAAGGACACCGTATCGCGGATGGCGTCGGAAAACGGCACAGCATCGGCGGGGGGCAGCATGGGGTAATGGCGTTCTTCGACCGCATCGGCGACATCGTCGAGGAACATCGAGGTGAAGGCCGAGGCAACCGGCACCATCAGGAAGATCGACAGCATAACCATCAGGACCAGCGATCCCCATGATGTGAGGTCGTCGACCCATGTCACGTCGCCGATCCACGGCAGGGTGATGACATCCGGCACCAGCCAGCCGATGCCCCAGAAAACCAAAGCGTAGGTGGCAAAGAGCAGCAGCAGCGTCAGGCCGATGCCCTTGAACAGAACGCCGCGAAAGCGCGGGTCGCCAAGCTGGCTGAGGGCGAGGGAAAAATCGGTGAAGATCATGTGTCTGCCCAGGTGACGATGCGGTCCAGATCGGGACGCGGGCGGTCGGGCGGGGCCATGCGTTCGGTGCCGATATGGATGATTCCAGCGATGGTTTCGTGGTCGGCAAGGCCAAGGCCCCGGGCGATGAAAGCGCGGTCATGGGTTTGCCAGCCCGTCAACCAATTTGCGCCCCAGCCAGCGGCAAGCGCGGCGTTCAGCAGCGACAGGCAGACCGCGCCCGCGGACAGGGTTTGTTCGATTTCAGGGATTTTCTCGGACGGTTGCGGGCTAGACACGACCGCCACGGCGCAGCGGCTGTCACGATACTGGGCGACGGATTTGGCGATCTGTTCCGCGTCCTTACCGATAGCCGTGCCATGGGTTTCGACCAATGCCGCAAGGCGATCGAGCGCGGCGGCGCCCAGCACAATGAAGCGCCAGGGTTCCAGTTTGCCATGGTCAGGGCTGCGGGCGGCGGCGGTCAGAATCTCGGTCAGGGCTTCGCGGTCGGGCCAAGGCGCCGTGAGCGTCTTGGCC
>JBNKYL010000090.1:0-5490 GCA_050300875.1 Paracoccaceae bacterium | reverse complement strand
GTCACCACGACGGGCAACAAGGACGTGATCCGCATCGAGCATATGCGCGAGATGAAGGACATGGCGATCGTCGGCAATATCGGCCATTTCGACAATGAAATTCAGGTGGCCAGCCTGAAAAATCACAAATGGACCAACATCAAGGAACAGGTGGATATGATCGAAATGCCGTCAGGCAATCGGTTGATCCTGTTGTCCGAGGGCCGTCTGCTGAACCTTGGCAACGCCACGGGGCATCCGTCCTTCGTGATGTCGGCGAGCTTTACCAACCAGGTGCTGGCGCAGATCGAACTGTGGACCAAGGGCGATGAATACGAAAACAAGGTCTATATCCTGCCCAAGCATCTGGATGAAAAGGTCGCAAGGCTGCACCTGGCCCGGATCGGCGTGAAGCTGACCGAGCTGAAAAAGGATCAGGCCGACTATATCGGCGTGACCGTGGCCGGGCCCTACAAGCCGGAACACTATCGTTACTGATCCGCTATGACGGAACAAAGGAAACGACGCTGGCCCATCTGGCTGGCGTCGTTTTTTCTTGTCCTGTTGGCAGTAAGCCTGTTGGCGGTCTTTCATCCGAAGACACCCCTGCCACCGCAATGGAACCCGACACAGCCGCTTGTTGTGGCCGATCCGGTGACGCCGATTACCTGGTGGAAGTTGCGCCGAACGGAGGATCACCCGGTGTTGTGTCGCGCGGCCCTGGCGCAGGTGGCGCCGGTGCGGGTGATGTCGCCGAAATGGGAAAGCGACGCCTGTCAAATTCCCAATCGCGTCGCCTTTGCCGGGACGCAATCGGCACCTATGGACGAGTTGGAAACAAGTTGCGCCATTGCGCTGCGGGTTGCCATGTGGGAACGCCACAGCCTGCAGCCGGCCGCTGCACGAATTCTGGGCACGTCGCTGGTCGGGATCGGGCAGATCGGCAGTTACAACTGTCGCCCCATGCGGACCGGCAATGGGGGATCTGCGCGGATGAGCACCCATGCCACGGCATCCGCCATCGACATCACCGGGTTCCTCTTTGCCGATGGGCGTAGCCTGTCTTTGTTGGCGGATTGGGATGGCGACGACGCCGGTGCGCGGTTTCTGCGGGCGGCGCGGGACGGGGCATGTGACTGGTTCGTCACCAGCTTGTCGCCCGACTACAATGACCTGCATGCCGACCACTTCCACCTGCAATCAACCGGTTGGGGATTGTGCCGCTAGGGCGGGAAGATGGGTGGTTTTTTCCCCTTTTGCCGGTTCTGGCGAATTTCCTACCAAGGGCACGAACTGGCATTCGCCGGGGATGGATAGGCAATTTTTTTTGCCAGACAAGCAAGGTGAGGAATGAAAAATGGGCAAACGTGACGACCTGATCGCGAAATATGCGGATGATCTGAAGAACAAATGCGGGATGACCCCGGATATGGACCTGCTGACCAAGGTTACCATCGGCTGCGGTCCGTCGATCTACGACGCTGATGCGTCGACCGTGGCAGCGAGCCAGGATGGCGAACTGGAAACCGTCAAGAAGAACTTCCTGATGAAAAAGCTTGGGCTTGCCGACAGCCCGGCGCTTATGGAAGCCATCGAAAAGGTGATCGACACCTATGGCCGGTCAGAGCGCAACAAGTATCGCGCCGTGGTCTACTACATGCTGACCAAGCATTTCGGGAAAGAGGCCGTTTACGGCTGATCACCTGCAAACCGTTCAGGTTTGATGATCTTTTGAAAGACTATCAGCTTGCCGGAATCACATCCGGCAAGCTATGCCTTTGCTACCGACTAGGACGGTCGGGACTTATTCGAACACGTGTGGTGCCTGAGGGAGCGCGTGGGGTATCGGAGGGTCCTGATCCAGGGGTGGCAGGGCCCTCCGTTTCATTTCGTTTTCCTGTTACATCAGACCCAGAATTGCGCCGATGATAGCGCATCCGACAACGGCGAATGTACCGTCGATCAGGGTCAGCGTGCGCGGCCGCATGCCATATGCGTAATTCGTGATGATCCAAGGCAACGCCAGGAATGCACCAATGCCAATACCTGCTGTCAGACCCTTGGAAAATGTATCAATGCCGGCCATTGCGAACATGTGCCGGGTCATGCCTGCGACAGCGATCATACAAATAGCCGACACGATGTATGGCGCCGCGCTCGAACCGACGGGCCGACCGGACTCGTCGGTTTCTATGCCTGCTGCTTTGACCCAGGCCTTGGCGTTGACCATGTACCAGATCGCGCCAAAGGCGTAAGCGCCCGCAGCGGCAAGGATGACGGACAAATATCCCATCTTGATCCTCCCAATATCCCATCCCTTGGGAGACTATGGAAAACAAAACCCGACTTGGGAAGCCCTTAAAGACCGGCCAGTTCGCACACGATGTTCCATTCTGCGTCGGTAACGGGCTGCACGGACAGGCGCGTGTTATTGACCAGAACCATGTCTTTCAGACGCGGATCGGCCTTGCACATTTCCAGCGTCACGGGTGTTTTCACGGGCTTGATGGCCTTGATATCCACGCATTCCCACCGTTCATCATCGGTGGTGCTGTCGGGGTGGGCTTCGGCGATAACCTCGACAATGCCGACCACCGCCTTTTCAGTCAGCGAGTGGTAGAAGAACCCGCGGTCGCCGATTTTCATCGCCCGCATGTTGTTGCGTGCCTGGTAGTTGCGCACGCCATCCCATTCTTCGCCCGCGTCACCCTTGGCGACCTGGTCTTCCCAGCTCCACGTGTTGGGTTCCGATTTGAAAAGCCAATAGGCCATGTTTGCCCCCTATTCCTGTTTCAACGGTCGCGCCAGCAAGGCATCGCGCGCCTGTTCGATGGTGACTTTGCCTGCCAGGATTTGCACGACAAGATCGGTGATCGGAACGGCGATATCGGCAGATTTGGCAAGGCTAGACACGACTTTCGCCGTTGAAACGCCTTCGACAGTCTTGCCCGGCGCGGTGGATTGCCCGCGGGCCACATTCAGACCGTGGCTGAAATTGCGGGACTTTTCGGACGTGCAGGTCAGGATCAGGTCGCCAAGGCCCGAAAGTCCGGAAAGCGTTTCGGGCAGCGCGCCACGGGCCAGCGCAAAGCGGGCCAGTTCCGCGTAGCCACGAGTGATCAGTGCGGCGCGGGCGCTTTCGCCAAGCCCGGCGCCCATGGCGATGCCTGCGGCAATGGCGATCACGTTTTTCAATGAACCGCCCATTTCGACCCCGGTCACGTCAGAGGACCGGTAAAGCCGGATGTTGCGGGTTGAAAGCTGCGTTTGCAGGGTCTCAGCCAAGGCCGCGTCGGATGACGCGATGGTCAGCGCCGTGGGCAGGCCAGCGGCGATATCGTTGGCAAAGCCGGGACCCGACAAAACCGCCGCCGACGCACCGGGACAGGCGGCGGCCATGATACCAGTGGCGCCAAGGCCGGATTGCAGGTCGATCCCCTTGTTACAGGCCACAAGAGTACGGCCGGAAAGGTCGGATGCCATCGGAGCAAGATAGCCCGAAAGCGCCTGCGTCGGGATGGCGACCAGGACTGTGTCGGCATTAGGCAGGTCAAGCGACGGCGTGACACCATCTGGCAGGGCATGGCCGGGCAAGCGACGTGTGTTTTCGCGGGCGGCGTCCATTTCGGCGACGTGGGCAGCATCGCGGGCAATCAGGGTGACCTTGTTGCCATTTTCGGCCAGCGAAATGGCAAGCGCGGTGCCGAAGGCTCCTGCGCCCAAAACAGCGATATGGGTCATGCCTTGGCCCCTTTCTTTCCTGATCCGATCAGAGGGTCAGCCAATTGGTCCAACGGCCAGCGCGGGCGGGCTGACAAGGTCATATCGTCATGCGCGCCTGCCCGAAATCGTTCAATGCCAGCCCAGGCGATCATCGCCGCATTGTCCGTGCAGAGCGACAGCGGCGGGGCGACGAAACTAGCGTCGAATTCAGCGGAAACAGACTCTAATTCGGCCCGGATCATCATATTGGCTGCCACACCACCGGCCAAGGCGAAACTGGGCTTGGACGGATTTTCCGACATATAGCGGGCCAGCGCGATGCGGGACTTGGCAGCCAAAACATCCGAAACGGCCGCCTGAAAGGATGCGGCAAGGTCGCGCTGGGCAGATGCGGGCAGACCGCCATGTTCGGCGATGATCTTGTCGCGCTGGCGCAGGACGGCGGTCTTAAGGCCGGAAAATGACATGTTGCAGTCGTCGCGGTCGGCCAGCGGGCGCGGCAGATCGAAGGCCGATGGGTTTCCTTCCTTTGCTGCCTGTTCGATTGCAGGGCCGCCGGGTTGGGCGAGGCCCAGGATGCGCGCGACCTTGTCGAAGGCTTCGCCAGGGGCATCGTCGATTGTGCCGCCGAGCCGTTCGAACCTGTCGGGGCCGTGGGTAATGATGAACTGGCAATGCCCGCCTGACACCAGCAACATCAAGTAGGGATAGGGCAGATCATCGGTCAGTCGCGGGGTCAGGGCGTGGCCGGCCAGGTGATTGACGCCGATCAGGGGCAGTCCGGCCCCGGCGGCGATGCCCTTGGCGCACATGACACCGGCCAGAACGCCGCCGATCAACCCCGGCCCTGCGGTGACGGCGATGGCGTCGAGGTCGGTCAGGTGCAGCCCGGACAGTTCCAATGCCTGTTCAGCAAGCACGTCGATCAGTTCGACATGCGCGCGGGCAGCGATTTCTGGGACGACGCCACCGAATGCCGCGTGCAGATCGGTCTGACTGCTGACCAGCTGGGCCAGAATTTCAGGCGACTTGCCAGTTTCATAGCGCAAGATGGCGGCGGCGGTGTCGTCGCAGCTGCTTTCAAGGCCAAGGATCGTCACGGTTTGCGCCATGGTGCCGGTGATTGCGTCAGGTTTCCCCGGCAGGTAACACCGGCACAGGGACCAGACAAGCGGACAGGGCATTGGACAGTCGCACGACGATCTTGCTGACACGCCCCGAAGGCGCCGCGCGGCGTTTCGCCGGGCAGTTGGGGCCATGTGATGCAGATGTGCTGATTTCGCCGCTAATGCGGATCGAACCGGTCATAGATGCGCCGATGCCGCCTGACGATGCGGTGCTGATCCTGACATCGCGCCATGCGGTCGAAATTGCCAGAAACCTGCTGGCAGGACGACAGGGCTTTGTCGTGGGCAATGCCACGGCCGGCGCCGCCGAAGAGGCGGGGCTTGAGGTAATGGGCATTGGCGCAGATGCGGCCGATTTGGCTTCGGTCATCGCGGCCGGAGGTTCGGCACAGAAACTGGTTCATTTGCGCGGCGAACACACGACGGAAACGCTGCGTCGTATGCTGATTTCTGACGGAATAGACTATCAATCCGTCATCCTTTACCGACAGAGCGCGCAAGACCTTTCGCCGAATGCACGGCGGGCGTTGACTGGGAACGGAAGGCTGATCCTGCCCATCTTTTCGCCTCGATCAGCCCGGCTTTTGTCTGAAAAGGTTTTGGGAGGGGCACTGCGCGCGGAGCTGATCCTGATTTCCATGAGCTCAGCGGTTGACGCGGC